>JAQVCP010000004.1 GCA_028689735.1 Hespellia sp.
CGGATGCAGGAAAATCGACCGATAGTATGGGAGAAGGTGGAACCGTAAAAAAGACGGTGATACCTAAAAAATACGTAGTACATGCCAGTGGTGTAGTGGCAGGTGATCCGGAAAGTTACAATGCGAATTACTATAATGTATATTGTGATATCAATATTTTAAAAGAAATGCTGAAAAAAGAGTTTAGCGGCAGAGTGATTCCAGGTCAGCCCAGTACAAAATCGGGAAAGCCATATAAGTATTTTGCGTATACATCAGCACGGATACAAGCGGATGACATGGAGAATGTGGATGAAGTTTCCAGTGTGATTCGTGATCTCGGATATAACGTCACCACAAATGCAGAATATCTGAATAGTATGAAGAGTCAGTTCGCTATGGTACAGGCGGTGCTCGGAGGCATCGGGGCCGTTTCACTTCTGGTGGCAGCAATTGGAATTGCCAATACCATGATGATGTCCATTTACGAACGAACAAAAGAAATCGGAGTGTTGAAGGTATTGGGATGCAGCCTGAAAAATATCAAGCAGATGTTTTTGCTTGAGGCAGCATTTATCGGATTCATAGGCGGTGTGGTTGGAAATGCGCTGAGCTTCCTTCTGTCATTTATCATCAATATGTTGACTGGGGGTGGGAATGCGCTTGGCTTTGACGGCAATATTTCCTATATTCCCCTCTGGCTCGTCCTGGTCTCTATGGTGTTTGCGGTATTTGTTGGAATGATTGCAGGTTATTTTCCGGCACTTAGAGCAATGCAGCTAAGTCCCCTTGCAGCAATTAGAAATGAATAGTATTTTTGGAAAAAGGAGCTGAGACGATGTGATAGGCATCGTCTCAGCTCCTTCTTTATGGAAAGGAATCTCTATTTCTTGTTCTTTTTACGCTTCATAGCGGCGGAACCCACATCATCACTATATGTTGCAGGCACGCTTGCGTATCCACCTTCTACAGACAAAACCTGACCTGTGGTAAAGGCCGATTCGTCGGAAGCAAAATAAGTTACAGCGGCAGCAATTTCTTCAGGGGTTGCCATGCGCATCAGCGGTGTTGCTTTTCCGAACTTTTCGATGTAAGCAGGCGGAAGATTGTCTGTTACGGCGGCAGTAGCGGTCATGCCGGGGCATACAACATTGCAGCGGACGCCATATTGTCCAACTTGCACAGCGATTTGCTGACTCAGATGGATAATTCCGGCTTTTGCTGTTCCATAAGCACATTGCTTGTAGTCATTTGTGATACCGGCAATCGAACCAATATTAATAATCGAACCTGATTTCTGCTTTACCATTGCCTTATTCAGCACATAATGAGAAGTGATAAAGACGCTGCCTAAATTTGTCTCAATGTCTTTGGAAAAATCAGACCATTTTCCATGCACGATATCAAGATCTTTCGTTGGATTTGTCCCGCCGAAATTGTTCACCAGAATATCAATTCGTCCGGCATCCGCTAGAACTTCTTCTACCATCGGCTTGTAAGAATCAAGTTGGCAGGCATCGCAGTAGGCAACTTTAGCGGCTCCGGGGCCCATCTGATTTAATTCCTCAGCAAGTGCATTCCCAAGCTCTTTATTACGGACAGCCAAATATACCGTGGCACCTTCCGCGACAAAGGAGGTTGCGATTGCTTTTCCAATTCCTTTTGTTGAAGCAGTGACAATAGCAATTTTGTTTTCTAATCTCATAGTTTTCTTCCCTTTCTAGTTTTGGTTTTATATTATTTTCAGTGTATCATATTTAAAAAATGTATCATGCGCACAAAATCAAAAAGAACTATCATTAAAAATACTAAACATATCAAACATATCAAACATGTCAGGAAAAGAAAATTCAACTTGTTACGTTGGAATAACCATGATATAATTACGTTACTTATTAAATGCTTTAAAGGGGTAAAGTAAAATGCCAATTACAGAAATTTTAGAGGAAAATTGTAAAAAGTACGGGGAAGACATCTGTCTGGTAGAGATTAATCCGAAGATGCGGGAGGACCGCCGGATTACCTGGAAAGAATATGCACTGATGGAACCGACACCATTTGTACACTACCGCAGAGAGATTACATGGAATGTCTTCAATGAAAAAGCAAACAGATTTGCAAACCTGTTGGTAAGCAGAGGCGTTCAGAGAGGTGACAAAGTAGCGATACTTCTGATGAACTGTCTGGAATGGCTGCCAATTTATTTCGGGATTCTGAAGATGGGGGCAATAGCCGTACCACTCAATTTCCGTTATGCGTCGGACGAAATTGAATATTGTTTGAAGCTTTCTGATACGGATGTACTTGTATTCGGACCGGAGTTTATAGGACGTGTCGAAGAAATCGCAGAACCGATTTCCCGCAGCCGTCTTTTATTTTATGTGGGAGACAACTGTCCGACATTTGCAGAGAGCTACAATGTCCAGACTATGAACTATTCCGGAAAGTTTACGAATGTACCGCTGACAGATGAAGATGATGCAGCAATCTACTTTTCTTCCGGTACAACGGGATTTCCAAAAGCAATCCTGCATAACCACGAGAGTCTGATGCATGCCTGCAGGGTGGAACAGAATCATCACCATACGACGAAAGAGGATGTATTTCTCTGCATTCCGCCGTTGTACCATACCGGTGCGAAGATGCATTGGTTTGGAAGCTTTCTTGTCGGGGGCAAGGGGATTCTGTTAAAGGGCACGACACCGGAAGTGATTCTGGAGGCAGTGTCACAGGAAAAATGTACCATTGTCTGGCTCCTTGTACCTTGGGCACAGGATATTCTGGATGCGCTGGACCGCGGGGATGTCAAACTGGAGGATTACAAACTGGATCAGTGGAGACTGATGCATATTGGTGCACAGCCTGTTCCGCCAAGTCTGATTAAGCGCTGGAAAAAGTATTTCCCACATCATCTGTATGATACCAATTATGGACTGAGCGAGTCCATTGGACCGGGAGCCGTGCATCTTGGAATGGAAAATATTGACAAAGTCGGTGCAATCGGAAAAGCCGGATATGGGTGGAAGACCAGGATTGTTGATGAACAGGGAAACGAAGTAGAGCGGGGCAAGGTCGGAGAGCTGACACTTTTTGGCCCAGGCATCATGACCTGCTATTACAAGAATAGAAAAGCGACCAGAGAAGTCCTAAAAGACGGATGGCTCTTTACCGGGGATATGGCCCAGGAAGATGAAGACGGATTTATCTACTTGGTAGATCGGAAAAAAGATGTTATTATTAGTGGTGGAGAGAACCTCTATCCAGTTCAGATTGAAGATTTCCTTCGCAGTAATGAGTCGATCAAGGATGCTGCTGTCATCGGATTCCCAGATCAAAGATTAGGGGAAATCGCAATAGCGATTGTCGATGTCAAGGAAGAATACATTTGCACAGAAGAAGATTTAGACGAATTCTGCAAAAAGCTGCCAAGATATAAGCGGCCGCACAAATATATTTTCGCAGATGTTCCAAGGAATGCTACGGGCAAGATTGAAAAACCAAAACTTCGTGATATGTACTGCGGAGAACGTCTGGTTGAATTACAGAATCGCAGCTGATTGTCTGTAAGCAGAGAAGCTTTCGTACAATCGGAGCGAAGCAGCGCAGTTTCAAAATACCAGATCTATCGGTGCTGAGATAAGAGAGGATAGAAAAACGAATAAAATATGGAAGGATGGGATACGAAAAATGTCAGAAACAAAAAAAGTAGTCATGCTTGGAAACGAGGCAATTGCCCGTGGTGCTTATGAAGCGGGAGTAAAAGTTTCAGCTGCTTATCCGGGCACCCCAAGTACAGAAATCAGCGAGGCTTTAGTACAGTATAAGGATAGTATCTATGCAGAATGGTCACCTAATGAGAAGGTTGCAACGGAGGTTGCCATTGGTGCAAGCGTATCAGGTGTACGGGCTATGGCCTGTATGAAGCACGTTGGATTGAACGTTGCGTCTGATCCGCTCTATACCGTGTCTTACATGGGAGTAAATGGCGGACTGGTGGTTTTTGTAGCAGATGATCCGGGACTTTACAGTTCTCAGAATGAGCAGGATACCAGAATGGTCGCAAGAGCAGCACAGGTGCCGGTGCTTGAACCTTCGGACAGTGCAGAAGCAAAGGACTTTGTGAAGATTGCCTATGAACTCAGCGAACAGTTTGACCGGCCGATTATCTGCCGGACGACCACAAGACTTGCGCATTCTCAGGGAATGGTTGAGCTCAAAGAGCGAGAAGAGGTAGAAGATAAGGTCTATGAGAAGAATATCAGAAAGAATGTCATGATGCCGGGCAACGCCAAGGGACGCCATGTAGAGATTGAAAAGCGGAACCTGGAGCTGGCAGAAGCGGCGAATACACTGCCAATCAACCGTATCGAGATGAACGATACAAAGATCGGTGTCATCACAAGTGGTATTCCTTATCTCTATGTGAAAGAGGCAATCCCGACAGCTTCTGTGTTGAAGCTTGGAATGGTGAATCCGCTTCCGCAAAAGATGATTGCTGATTTTGCAGCAAAGGTAGATAAGCTTTATATTGTAGAAGAGCTTGATCCGGTCATCGAGACACAGGTCAAAGCATGGGGAATTGAATGTGTAGGTAAGGAAATTTTCACCGTTCAGGGAGAATACAGTGCCAACATGGTACGCGAAGCAATCCTTGGAGAAAAAGTAGAAGTGAAAGCACCTGCAGCTGCACCGATGAGACCTCCGATTCTATGTCCAGGATGTCCACATCGAAGCGTATATTATGTGCTGAATAAGCTGAAGATGCACGCATCCGGCGATATCGGATGCTATACGCTGGGAGCGGTTGCACCACTTAGCGTGGTTGATACCACGATTTGTATGGGAGCAAGTATCAGCAGTCTTCATGGTATGGAGAAGGCGAAAGGAAAAGAGTACATTAAGAACTGGGTAGCCGTAATCGGTGATTCTACATTTTTACATACAGGTGTGAACTCCCTGATGAATATGATGTATAACCAGGCAACAGGTACCGTTATGATTCTTGACAATTCAACGACAGGAATGACTGGTCACCAGGATCATGCAGCGACAGGAAAGACACTTCAGGGTGATCCGACCAATGCGGTGAATATTCCGGAGTTATGTCGTGCACTGGGAGTGAAGAACGTAGTGGAGATCAATGCATTTGACATCGAGCTTCTGGAAAAAACCATCAAAGAAGAGACGGCGAAGGACGAGGTGTCTGTCATCATCACAAAAACGCCTTGCGTACTGTTAGATAAGAGCAAAAAGCCATTATATACTGCACATGCAGATAAGTGCAAAAAATGTGGGGCCTGCATGAAACCAGGATGTCCGGCGATGACAAAGAATGCAGATGGAACCATTAAGATTGATGATACCATGTGTACCGGATGTGGCTTGTGTGAATCCCTTTGCAAGTTTGATGCCATTGAATTAGTGACAGGGGGTGCAAAATAATGGAAACAAAAAATATTATGATTGTCGGAGTAGGCGGACAGGGAACTTTACTGACCAGCAGGATTCTTGGCGGCCTTACCATTGATGCCGGATATGATGTGAAATTATCCGAAGTACATGGAATGGCACAGCGAGGCGGCAGTGTGGTAACTTTTGTTCGTTACGGAGAAAAAGTGGCAGAACCGATTGTGGAAGAGGGCCATGCAGATGTCATCATCGCATTTGAACGTCTCGAAGCACTTCGTTACGCTCATTTTCTGAAGAAAGATGGTGTTCTGGTCGTAAATGACTGGAGAATCGATCCCATGCCGGTTGTAATCGGTGCGGCAGAATATCCGGAGAACATTCTGGAAAATCTTGCAAAAGAGCATAAAGTATACACGGTGAATGCAACGGAGGAATCTAAGAAACTTGGCAATTCAAGAGTTTTTAATCTGATTGTACTTGGAATGGCGGCACAGCATATGGATTTCACAAAGGAGCAGTGGTACTCGGTAATTGAAAAGACGGTACCGCCAAAGACCGTTGATATCAATAAAAAAGCATTTGATGTAGGATACGAATTATAAAGAAGGAAAGTAGAGGAAGAACTTATGGTACCAGCAAATTGGGTTGAGAGAATCAGAGACCCCAAAATTGAGTGCATGAGCAGAGATGAGATGTCCGTGCTGCAGGGGAAAAAACTTGTTGATGTAGTAAACAGAGTATATAACAACGTAGATTTCTACCACAAGAAGATGAAGGAACTCGGTGTGGAACCGGGAGATATCAAAGGTATTGAAGATATCAGCAAGCTTCCATTTACAACGAAGGAAGACTTGAGAGACAACTATCCGTTTGGACTTCTTGCAATTCCGAAGAATGAAGTGGCGAGAGTTCAGGGAACTTCTGGTACAACAGGAAAGCTTACACTTGCATCCTATTCCAATTATGATGTGGAAGTATGGGGAGAATGTGTTGCGAGATGTCTTTCTATGGCAGGTCTTACAAAGGATGATATCATTCACGTATGTTATGGGTATGGTCTGTTTACAGGCGGGCTCGGTGCAGACTTTGGAGCGAAAGCTCTGGGAGCAATGGCGATTCCGATGTCAGCAGGAAACACAAAAAGACAGATGATGTGTATGGAAGACTTTGGTGCGACTGCATTTGCATGTACGCCGTCCTATGCACTCCATCTTGCAGAGTCAATGGAAGAGGCAGGCGTGATCGACCGGATGAAAATCAAAGCCGGTATCTGTGGTGCAGAGCCTTGGACAGAGGAGATGCGTCATACAATTGAAGAAAAGCTTCATGTGAATTGTTTTGATATCTATGGTCTTTGTGAGATTACAGGACCGGGTGTTGCCCAGGATTGTATTCACCATTCGGGTCTTCATATCAATCACGATCATTTCTATCCTGAGGTACTCATTCCTGGTACCGGTGATGCACAGCACGAGGGAGAGCTTGGAGAACTGGTATTTACTACGTTATCCAAAGAGGCGATGCCGCTTCTGCGCTACCGCACCAAGGATTTGACCAGTATTGACTACAGCACCTGTGAGTGTGGAAGAACCACACCAAGAATTTCCAAATTCAAGGGACGTACGGATGACATGAAGGTAATCCGTGGCGTCAATGTATTCCCGACTCAGGTTGAGACTGCGCTTCTTGGCATAGGCGAAGGTGTTGCACCACATTATCTGATGATTGTAGACCGCATAGATAATACAGACCGTCTGACTGTTATGGTAGAAGTAGAAGAGCGGTTCTTCTCAGATGAAATCAGAAAACTGGATGCATTAAAAGCCAAGGTTGGAGCTGTTCTGAAACAGGCACTTGGTATCGCAGTCAATGTCAAATTAGTAGAACCTAAGACAATCGAGCGAAGCGAAGGTAAAGCAAAGCGTGTCATCGATAACAGAAATCTGGTATAGGAGGGAAAAGCTATGAGTAATACAATTCAACAATTATCTGTTTTTCTGGAAAATAGAGAAGGAAGTCTTGATGAAGTATTGGCAGTGCTCGCCAACAATGAAATCAACATCGTGGCACTGAGTCTGGCAGATACTGCAGAGTATGGAATGCTTCGGATGATTGTATCGGATCCAAACAAGGGCAGAGCTGTTCTGAAGGAAAATGGAGTGGCAGCCATGCTGACGGATGTAGTGGCACTTCGGGTACCTCACGAGACTGGTTCGCTGAGCAGAGCAATGCACCAGATTGTGGAAGGCGAAGTAAATGTAGAGTATATGTATGCGTTCGCCAATGGAAATGATGCATCAGCAGTCATTAAGACCGATGATCCAGCCAGAGTCGTTGACATTTTAAAAGGAAGTGGTTTTGACGTATGGGAAGCTTCTGAAGCATATGTTGCCAATATCACTATGTGAGAATGTCTGCAATAGAAGTCAATAGATGAAAACAGGTATCCAGTCATTGTAGAAATGCTGGATACCTGTTTTTATGGGGTCTTGAAGCATGAATAATCAATCAAAAAAGAAACCGTTCTAAAACGGTTTCTTTTCTTAATCTCATTCATTAAATGTATTGCTTTTAAATAATCGAATAAATTCTATATTAAAAGGTACACTAAAAATTCTGATTAAAGTTTTACTACGTTGATTGCCTGTGGTCCTTTAGCGCCTTCAGTTACTTCAAATTCTACTTCCTGACCTTCCTCTAAAGACTTGAAGCCTTCCATTGCCAATCCTGAGTAATGTACGAATACATCGTTGCCCTCAGCGTCAGAAATAAATCCGTAACCTTTTTGGTTGTTAAACCATTTTACTGTACCTTTGCTCATTATGTTACCTCCATAAAATAAAAAAATAATAAATTACTGTATCTCGTATTTGCCTGACCAAGATACTATTTAAGATTAGCACATTTAACAATCAATGTCAACTTAAATGTGTGGTTTTTTGTAAAAATAGACAAAAAACGGGGTTGGGAAAATTGCATAAAAAACAGTGATGATTTTTGACTATTTTTAAGACTGAAAATGATTGACTATGACCGAAAATGACTGTATTATATATTTTATAAAGAAACGAAATGAATTATGAGACTGAAAATGATGTTTTTCGGATACATAACGAAGGATTACAGGAACTTGTATCTTAGTGAAAAATGAATAGAAGGTGAGAAGATGTTAGCAGAAGAACGGTTTGCAAAGATTACAGAAATAGTGGAACAAAAGAAGTCAGTCACGGTTCTGGAACTGACACAGTTGCTTGGAACGTCAGAGTCCACAATCAGACGGGATCTGACAGCGCTTCATAAGATGAACAGGTTGATTAAGGTTCACGGCGGTGCCACAGCGATTGAGATGGATTACGCGACCAAGGACGCAGATTTTGCAGTGCGCAAGGACATGAATGTGGAAGAGAAGAAAGTAATTGCAAAGTATGCGGCAGATTTGGTGAAGAACAATGATTTTGTGTATCTGGATGCAGGTTCAAGTACAGATTACATGGTAGATTGTCTGGAAGAGAGGGATGCGGTGTATGTAACGAATGCCATTTCCCATGCACAGAAGTTGATTCGCAGAGGCTTCAAGGTTTATCTTCTGGGTGGTCCGATTAAAAAGTCAACAGAGGCAATTATCGGGGTTGAAGCCTTAAAGAGCCTGGAAAAATATAATTTTACAAAAGGTTTTTTTGGAACAAATGGAGTGGATATCAAGCATGGATTCACGACGCCGGACAACGCAGAAGCACTGATTAAGAAGCAGGCGATGGAACAATGCCATGAAGCGTATGTTCTGGCAGATTCTTCAAAAATCGGTCAGATTTCTTCAGTGAAATTTGCAGAATTTGAAGATGCGGTAGCAATCACTGTATCATTACATGATGATACAATGAAAAAATATAATAATATAGTGGAGGTAAATGAAAAATGATTTACACAGTAACCTTTAATCCATCATTGGATTACGTCATTCAGGTGGATCACCTGACACTGGGAGAAATTAACCGTACGACGAAAGAAGATGTGTTTCCAGGTGGAAAGGGCAACAATGTATCGGTTATCCTCTCCAATCTTGGTCTGAAAAGCAGAGCTCTTGGCTTTGTGGCAGGCTTTACCGGCTCTTCTCTTGAGCAGATGATGAAGGAATACGGATGTGACACGGACTTTATTCATCTGGAAAACGGACTTACCAGAATCAATGTAAAGGTGAAGTCTGATGAAGAAAGTGAGATCAACGGACAGGGACCAGTTATCACAGAAGCAGCTCTGAATGAATTGTTTACAAAGCTTGACAAACTGACAAGCGAAGATGTTCTTGTACTTGCCGGAAGTATCCCGAACACACTCCCAGATGATATTTATGAGATTATCATGAAGAGACTGGAAGGGAAAAATGTACGTATCGCTGTAGATGCAACAAAAGATCTGTTGCTTAATGTGCTGAAATATCATCCATTTTTAATTAAACCGAATAACCATGAGCTTGGAGATATGTTCGGTGTACAACTCAAGACAGATGATGAGATTGTTACGTACGCAAAGAAGCTGCAGGAAATGGGTGCGCGTAATGTCCTGATTTCTATGGCAGGAGACGGTGCGATTCTGGTAACAGAAGACGGGCAGATTGAAAAGGAACTCCCACCAAAGGGAACCGTTGTGAATTCAGTCGGTGCAGGAGATTCCATGGTAGCAGGATTTATTACCGGATATCTCAATACAGGTGACTATCATAAAGCCCTGAATCTTGGAACTGCCACAGGAAGTGCAACTGCATTTACCTCCTGGTTAGCTACCAGAGAACAGGTAGTAGCGCATTTGAAGGAATCAGCAGAAGTGTATCACATTTAATGAATTTGTTCGGATATGAAAGAATTGATGCATATTTTGTCCCAAAGATGGACAAAACTTCACATTCCTGAAAACCATTGAAAACAGAGTAACATAAAGGCAAAAAGAACAATATAATTCATAAAAAGAATCAAGCTAAATTCATTGAAACAAAGCGTTGAATTTGCTATAATAGGTAAAGATTATAAATCGAATAAAGAAAGGGAGACTAGAAAAATGAAAGAACTCAAGTATGTAATTACAGACCCAGAAGGAATCCATGCAAGACCGGCAGGATTATTGGTAAAGAAAGCAAATGAATTTGCTTCAGCAGTAAAGATTGGAAAAGGCGAGAAATCCGCTGACGCTAAGAGAATTTTTGGTGTTATGGGCTTAGGCGTTAAAAAAGGTGAAGAGATTTTTATGACAACTGAGGGAGAAGACGAAGATGCAGCAATTGCTGGATTGGAAGCATTTTTAAAAGAAAACTTATAAGGTGAAAAAGTATGATTACAATTAAAGGTAAAAGTGTTTTCGGTGGCGTGTCCATCGGTAAGATTTCTTTTTATAAAAGAAATGAACAGGTGATCAAGCGTCTTCATATCGAGGCGACAGAGGAAGAAGTTCAGAGATTTCAGAGCGCAAGAGCAACTGCAATTGAAGAACTGAAGGGCCTTTATAACAAAGCAATGGAAGATGTAGGAGAAGCCAATGCAGCAATTTTTGAGATTCATCAGATGATGCTGGATGATTTGGACTACATCGAATCGATTGAGAATATTATCCGTACACAGGAAGTCAATGCAGAATTTGCAGTTGCTACAACAGCAGATAACTTTGCACAGATGTTTGCATCTATGGATGATGCCTATATGCAGGGACGTGCAGCAGACGTAAAAGATGTCTCAGAGCGTATCCTGAACATTTTATCAGGCAACTGCAATGCCGGGATGGTTGCGGACGAGCCGGTAATTATTGCGGCAGATGATCTGGTACCAAGTGAGACCGTTCAGCTTGATAAGAGCAAAGTACTTGGTTTTGCGACCATGTATGGCTCTTCTAATTCCCATACATCCATCCTTGCGCGTACCATGAATATTCCAGCCGTTATCGGTCTTGGCAATGAATTGAGCGAGCAGTTTGATGGAAAAGATGCTATCATCGATGGATTTACTGGAACAATCTATATTGAACCGGATGAAGAGACGATGACAGCAATGAAGAAAAAGCAGGAAGAGGATTTGGCGCAGAAAGCGCTGCTGGATCAGCTTCGCGGCAAAGAGAATATCACAACTAGCGGCCAGAAAGTCAATGTATATGCGAACATCGGTAATGTAGCAGATGTTGGTCTTGTACTGAAGAATGATGGCGGCGGAATCGGTTTATTCCGTAGTGAATTCCTGTATCTTGAGAGCGAGACCTTCCCGACAGAGGAAGAGCAGTTCACAGCATACAAACAGGTTGCTGAGAATATGGCAGGTAAAAAAGTTATCATCCGTACACTGGATATCGGTGCGGACAAGCAGGTCGATTATTTCAACCTTGATAAGGAAGAGAATCCTGCACTTGGCTACCGTGCAATCCGAATTTGTCTGACACAGCCTGAGATTTTTAAGACACAGCTTCGTGCACTTTACAGAGCATCCGCATTCGGTAACATTTCCATTATGTTCCCGATGATTATCTCAGTTGATGAGGTGAAGAAGGTAAAGGCAATCTGTGCAGAGGTTATGGAAGAACTCACAGCAGCAGGAATTCCATTTAACAAAGACACAGAACTGGGAATCATGATTGAGACTCCAGCTGCAGCAATTGTCAGCAGAGATCTTGCAAAAGAAGTTGATTTCTTCAGTGTCGGCACCAATGATTTGACTCAGTACACACTGGCAATTGACCGTCAGAATCTGAAGTTAGACCCATTCTGCGATACACATCATCCAGCAGTTCTGGCACTCATTAAGATGTCAGCTGAAAACGCACATGCAGAAGGAAAATGGATTGGAATCTGTGGTGAATTAGGAGCAGATCTGGAACTTACAGAACAATTCCTGGCAATGGGAATTGACGAACTGTCCGTATCACCAGGTATGATTCTGCCATTACGTAAAAAAATCCGCGAATCATAAAACAGCAGGAATTATTCTGAAATTTTATACGCGTATAAATTCAACAAACATACAAAAAGAGCAAGGGGAAATATGTACCTTGCTCTTTTTGCGAGTCAAAACGGATATTCGCAATCCGCTTTGCTACTTGCTTATAATCTCCAACAAAATCAAATCCTAATAAGATGCCACATCCTCCATATTAATCCGCTGCGGCGTGTTCATATGCGTCAGCGTTACCTCATAGATATGGGCAACGTCTCCATTCTTCATCGTGTTCAAAATCTTCATATGCTCCTGATAAGTATCATCCATGCGGCCCTTGTGGGAGAGTGAGAGCGTAGCAAGACGTTTCATCCGATAAAAAAAAGAATCGAAAATGGTCTGCAGCTGCTCGTTCCCGAAATAGTTAATGATTCGGGCATGAAATTCAAAGTCATATTTCTGGAAATCTTCGATAGATGCTGAAGTGTCCATAATCTGTTTCATGTGTTTCATGATCTTTTCAAGCTGGGTGAAAAGTGCCCGGGCTTTTTTTGTATCTGCCTGCTTTGTAATCTCCATTGTGCAGAAGCTTTCAAGTGCAGCACGTACCTGAAATGTTTCAATGACATCCTTCTTGGATAATTGGTGTAATTGAAAACCTTTACTCGGAATAATGTCGAGATAGCCCTCCTGGACTAATTTATGCATGGCATCCCGAAACGGAGTACGTGAAATCCCAAGTTCGCGTGACAGCTTTGTCTCGGAATATATTTCCTGTGCCGAGAGCTCATTATTTAAAATCATTTCTTTTAGATGGACATATGCTTGATTGTTAAGTGCGGTCATGATGTTGTGTACCTCCTTTGGCGTCTGTATCTGTTCAGATAAAATAAGTATATCGTATTGTTTTATCCTTTTCAATAAGATTGACAAATATATATTGAAGTAGTCAAAACGGATATTCGCAATCCGCTTTGCTGCTTGCTCATAACCTCATAGCAGCTACGCTGATGAGGCTGAGTTGCCTTAAAAATGCTGATTTATCAGAGGAAATACTGGTCATATAATGACATATTTCCATGGAAACAGAGTGCCGAAAAGACCTGAAAAATGTGAAAATATTGTCTATACTGTTAAAAATATAACGTTAAAAAACAGATAAGATGTTCAATATGCACAAAAACAATGAACCATTTTCGTGAAATAGGGAGAAAGAGAAAAATACACTTGACCAGTATACCGGTATAGCGGTATAGTGAACTCAGGAAACAAAACAACGTGTAACGATGAATGAAAAGGAGAGAAAAAATGAAAGTAGGATTTATTGGATTAGGAATCATGGGAAAACCAATGGCAAAGAACCTGGTAAACGCTGGTGTGGATCTTGTTGTAAGTGATCTGAATGAAGCAGCGGTCAAAGAGTTATGTGATGCAGGTGCAGCATCCGGTACCTATGCTGAAATCGGTGAGACTTGCGGTGTGATCATCACGATTCTTCCAAACGGTGCAATCGTACAGGGCGTGCTCTTTGGTGAAGGCGGAGTAATGACAAACATCAAAGAAGGAACCGTTATCTGCGATATGAGTTCTGTCACACCGGTAGAGTCTAAGACATGCTTCACAAAGTGTGCGGAAAAAGGAGTTGGATTCCTCGATTCACCAGTATCCGGCGGAGAACCGGGAGCAATTAATGGAACACTTGCCTTGATGGTAGGTGGAGAGCAGAAAGACTTTGATGCTATGAAACCTTACTTTGAAATCTTAGGTTCTTCTGCATTATTGATCGGTGAGTCTGGAAGCGGAAGCGTAACAAAGCTTGCAAACCAGGTTATTGTTAACAACACAATTGCAGTGGTATCTGAGGCATTTGTACTGGCTGTCAAGGCAGGCGCTGACCCGGTAAAAGTATACGAAGCAATCAGAGGCGGACTTGCAGGAAGTGCAGTTCTGGATGCAAAGATTCCTATGATCGTTGAGAGAAACTTTGTACCAGGCGGTAAGATTTCCATCAACCATAAAGATATCAAAAATGTAATCAATACGGCTCATGAGATAGATGTACCGGTACCGTTTACAGCACAGTTATTTGAAATCATGCAGGCACTGAAGGTTGGCGGACATATGAATGATGACCACGGCGGAATCGTACAGTATTTTGAACAGTTGGCAGATGTTGAAGTGAAAAAAGTCAACTAGTCGAAAAGAAAGCGTACGAAACAGGAAAGTATCCGTATCATTGAAAGCTATAGGAGGAAGATAAAATGGCAATTCGTGCTGATGTGTTAAACAGCTATAAAAAAATTGATGAGGCAGCAATTGATGCTCTGCTTCAAAAAGAAATTGATGCAAGCAATAAGAAAATTGTTGTTCTGGATGATGATCCCACAGGTGTACAGACGGTACATGATATTACCGTATACACAAACTGGACAAAAGACAGCATCCAAAAAGGATTTGCGGAAGAGAATAAATTATTCTATGTTCTGACCAACTCCAGAGGGTTTACTGTGGATCAGACAACAAAGGCTCATCATGAGATCGCTCAGGTAGTAGATGAAGTGGCAAAAGAAACCGGGAAAGAATATATTTTCATCAGCCGCAGTGACAGCACACTCAGAGGGCATTATCCGCTGGAGACTGAGATCTTAAAAGAAGAGTATGAAAAGAATACAGGCAAAAAAATCGACGGTGAAGTTATGTGTCCATTCTTCAAAGAAGGCGGTCGTTTTACAATTGATGATGTTCATTACGTAAAATATGGAGAAGAGCTTGTTCCGGCAGGAGAGACAGAATTCGCAAAGGACAAGACCTTTGGATATACAGCATCCAATATGAAAGACTACGTAGAAGAGAAAACAGGCGGAAAATACAAAGCAGAAGATGTGACATGCATTTCTTTGGAAAGCATCCACAACATGGATATTGATGGAATTACAGAGCAGCTCATGGCAGTGGAAGATTTCAACAAGATTGTTGTAAATGCAATTGATTATGTGGATGTAAAGGTATTCTGTGTTGCGCTTTATCGTGCAATGGCAAAGGGGAAAGTATTTATGTTCCGTACCGCAGCTGCAATCGTTAAGGTAATGGGCGGTGTAACTGATCAGCCACTTCTGACCAGAGAGCAGATGGTTGTCAAAGAGACCAGCAATGGTGGTATCGTGGTTGTCGGTTCTCATACACAGAAGACCACCAGCCAGGTGGAAGCACTGAAAGAAGTTCCGGGACTAGAATTTATTGAATTTAATTCAGACCTTGTTTTAGATGACGCAGCCTTCCGGGAAGAAATTGCCGCAACTTTAAAGAAGGAAGAGGCATTTATTTCAGAAGGAAAGACCGTTGTAGTTTACACAAAGAGAAAACTTCTTGTTGTTGAGAATGACACAAAAGAAGAAGCGTTAGTACGTTCTGTTAAGATTTCTGATGCAGTGCAGTCATTGGTTGGCAAGCTGACGGTAACTCCAAGCTTTGTAATTGCAAAGGGAGGTATTACATCCAGTGATGTTGGAACAAAAGCACTTGCCGTACAGAAAGCGAATGTTCTGGGACAGATCAAACCAGGTATTCCGGTATGGCAGACAGGGGAAGAGAGTAAGTATCCACTGACTCCATATGTAATCTTCCCTGGAAATGTAGGAGAAGTATCCACCTTAAAAGAAGCGGTTGAGGTTTTAATTCAAAAATAAAGAAGATAGCTTTACTCATAAGATACCCATGCTTTAGTGTACTTTCCGGAGTACACTAAAGTTACGATAAGGGAAATGTTAAGAAAATATCAAACTACAAAAACAAACAAAAATAAACAATATTTTTATGCAATATAACGGTTTCTCACATTTTTATCTCAAATTGTTGAATATTATAAACATTTATGATAAGATTCAAACATGAACAAACAAATTCAAACAAAATGAGAAAGGAGGGATATGATGCCACAATGTATAGTCGTTGCAGATGATCTGACGGGCGCAAATGCCACCGGAGTGTTATTGAAAAAAATGAACTACAAAGCATACACGGTGATGAATATGGAGCGCATCGAGTTGTCGACAATGAAGGAATGTGATTGTCTATTATATCCCACAGACAGCAGAGGGGTGGAACCGGATGTTGCCTACAACCGGGTGAAAAATGTTACAGAGCTTTTGAAGGCTGATGGTGTCAAGGTGTACGCACACCGCATCGACAGTACGCTCAGGGGGAATGTCGGATATGAGACGGATGCAATGCTTGACTGCCTTGGAGAGGACTATATCGCAATTGCAGCATCAGCATTTCCGTCATCCGGGAGAGTTATTATCGGAGGATATATGCTGGTCAATGGCCTTCCGCTTCACAAGACGGATGCGGCATTGGATCCAAAGAAGCCGGTGAAGACTTCCGAGGTAAAGGCAGTCTTTCAGGAACAGAGCAAATATCCGGTCGCGAGCATAAAAATGAAGGAGATGATGCATGGCAAGCATTATCTGGCGGAGGTAATAACGAACCTGGTGAAAGAAGGAAACCGGACGATTGTATTTGACTGTGTGACACAGGAGGATATGGATCTGATTGCAGATGCAGTGATTACAAGTAAGATTAAGTTCATTGCAGTGGACCCGGGCGTGTTTACCGCAACAATATCAAGAAAATTAATTGTTCCGGCAGAGAAAAAAGAAAAAAATAAGATTCTGGCAGTGGTCGGCAGTGTAAATCCAGTGACAAAGACGCAGATGGAAGAGCTTTGGTTGTCCCAGAGAACTTACAATGTGTTTGTGAATACAAAGGAGCTGGTGGAAAGTGCCGAGCGAAGTCAGGCAGAGGTTGAAAGAGTTGTCGATGAAGTTATCAGCAACTGTCCACTGAACAGCATTTGTACTGTGACCGGTGATGGTCTGTATCCGGAGAACCGGATTGATTTTCAGTTTTATACAAACCGGGATCATACAGATGTAGAGGAAATCAGCAACCGAATTAATCTTGCTTTTGCAGATATCACAAAAAAGATATTTGAGAAAGAATCCGCTTTTAGAGGATTGTATACAAGTGGAGGAGATATTACCGTGGCTGTGTGCAGAGCATTTAACACCGCAGGTCTGACACTGATGGATGAAGTGCTTCCGCTGGCAGCTTACGGGCAGCTCCTGAAGGGCGAGTTTGATGGAGTTCACATTATCACTAAGGGAGGATCCCAGGGCGGCAGTGACGGAATCAACCAATGTATCACGTATCTGAAAGAAAAATTGTATATGTAGGAGGAACAAACATTATGAGTAAAGCAATCGTTGCAGTACCAATTGGAGATCCGGCAGGAGTCGGACCGGAAATCGTAGCAAAATCAATCGCATCAGAAAAAGTATTTGAAGTGGCTGACTGTATTATCGTCGGTGACATGACTGTGATGGAAAAGGCAATAGAAATCACAAAGACAGATTTAAAAATAAAATGTATCGAGTCTCCAAAAGAGGCTGTATTTGAAAAAGGTGTATTAAACCTTATTGATTTAAGCAATATTGACCAGGACAAATTTGAGTTTGGAAAGGTCAACGGCATGTGCGGAAAAGCGGCATATGAATATATTGCAAAGAGTATTGAACTTGCTAATAATGGCGAAGTCGATGCAGTGGCAACGACTCCGATCAATAAAGAATCCCTGAGGGCAGGCGGTATTAATTTTATCGGGCATACGGAGATTTTCGGAGCACTTACGAACACCGCAGATCCGCTCACCATGTTTGAGACAAATGGTATGAGAGTGTTTTTCCTTACACGCCATGTTTCACTGAGAGAAATGCTTGATATGATCACAAAAGAGCGAATCAAGGATTATGTAGTGCGCTGCCAGGATGCCCTGAAAAAGCTGGGTGTCACAGAAGGGACGATGGCAATTGCAGGTCTGAATCCACACAGTGGAGAGCATGGACTGTTCGGCTGGGAAGAAGTAAATGAAATCACACCGGCAGTGGAAGAGCTGAAAGCAGAAGGGTATGATGTCGTTGGACCGATCGGAGCAGATTCCGTCTTCCATCAGGCAGCCCAGGGAAGATTCAACAGTGTACTTTCTCTCTACCATGATCAGGGACATATTGCGACAAAGACACTGGATTTTGAGAAGACAATTGCAATCACCGGAGGTATGCCGATCCTGAGAACTTCTGTCGATCACGGAACTGCATTTGACATTGCGGGAAAAGACATCGTGAGTGCTGTGAGCATGATTGAAGCAATTTTATTAGCAGCGAAATATTCACCAAATTATAAAAAGTAAATAGTTCACTTAAAGGAGGAACAAAGGTATGGTAGGAGGATTAAGCGGCCCAAGAATGCTGGTTGCACTGGCAATCGCAATCGTAGTATTGGTAGTATTGGTATTAAAAACTAAAATTCATGCATTTCTTGCATTGATTATTGCAGCGAGTTTAGTAGGTGTTATCGGCGGAATGCCAATTACAGATACTGTTTTGGAAAATGGGACAACGCTGGGTATTATTAATTCCATTAAAAATGGATTCGGAGGCACACTGGGAAGTGTAGGTATCATCATTGGTTTTGGTGTTATGATGGGACAGATCTTCGAGATTTCAGGAGCAGCACAGAGAATGGCACATACATTTCTTGGACTGTTCGGCAAAAAGAGAGAAGAGGAAGCAATGGCAATCACAGGATTCCTTGTATCAATTCCAATTTTCTGTGATTCAGGATTCATGGTGCTTGCACCAATTGCAAAAGCTATTTCAAAAGCAACAAAGAAATCCGTAATTTCTATCGGGGTTGCACTTGCAGCAGGCCTTGTTATCACGCACTCCTTAGTTCCGCCAACCCCTGGCCCGTTAGGTGTATGTGGTATCTTTGGAATTGATGTAGGTAAGTTCATTTTAATCGCAATCGTACTTGCACTTCCAATGGCTGTGGCATGTATCGCTTATGCAAGACACCTTGGAAAGAAATACTATGTAGTACCAAACGAAAATGATGAGATGGTTAGAAGTGAGCCAAAAGCAGCTACATATGATGAGTCCTTTTCAATGAATACATCTGAAATGCCTTCTACATTGTTATCATTCCTGCCACTGGCAGTTCCGATTGTATTGATTTTAATTGCTACCATTACAAACGCAGTCGGTGCAACAGACGGATTTATGAAAGTGTTCCAGTTTATTGGAAATCCAATTATCGCAGTTGGCCTTGGTCTTGTAATTGCTATCCTTACATTAGGAAGATGTGCAGACAGACATACTTGCCTTCTTGAGATGGAAAAAGGTATGATGTCAGCTGGTATCATCATGTTACTGACAGGCGGCGGCGGAGCCCTTGGTCAGGTAATCAAAGACAGTGGTCTTGGCAACTATATGGCAGAAGGTATTGCAGCAACAGCAATCCCGGTCGTTGTTCTGCCACTGATTATTTCAACAGCAATGAGATTTATTCAGGGTTCCGGTACGGTCGCTATGACAACAGCAGCCAGCATCTCTGCACCAATCGTAATCGCAGCAGGAGCAAATCCATTCCTTGGAGCAATCGCTTGTTGTGTAGGTTCTTTATTCTTTGGATACTTCAATGATAGCTATTTCTGGGTTGTTAACAGAACACTTGGTATCAGCGAGGCAAAAGAACAGATTGAAATCTGGTCACTTACATCGACGGTTGCATGGGCAATTGGTGTTGTGGAAGTTTTAGTCTTGAATATCTTCTTCTAATCAGATAAGATAGAAGGGAGGGATGAGATTTTTGAATCTCATCCCTCTTTTGACTGTATAGGAGTTCTGCGTATGCTGACTTTGCAGAAACATGTAAATATAAATGAGGTGATAAGATGCTGGCAGCTGAGAGACATGAGAAAATTCTAGAGATTGTTCAAAATAAAGGAAGTGTTCTGGTCGAAGAACTCGCACAGAATCTGGGGGTAAGTACAATGACCATCCGCAGGGATTTGGAGAAGCTTCAGGCATCCGGACGGATATCCAGATGTCATGGAGGTGCTGTTGCAAACCATGAAGAGGACTATGCAAAAAAACAGGTCAGTCACAATGAAGACAAAAGAAAACTTGCAGCAATTGCAGCCGCGCTGGTAGGCCGAAGTGCGAGTGTTTATCTGGATGCGGGAACAACCACATATGAGATCGCAAAGTTTCTAAAGCAAAGAGAGGATCTTATGATCGTGACAAATGATCTGGAGATTGCAAGAGTCATCAATGAGGGAAAACCGGAGCTTATGGTATGCGGCGGCTTTGTACAGAAATCCACAGGAAGCATGTGGGGAAGTTATTCTGCCCAGATGATGAAGAATATTGTGGTAGATGTCGGTTTCTTTGGCGCGGCAACCATCAATGATCGTTTCCAGGTTCTTACACCGACAGCGAATAAAGCATTTTTGAAACGTATGGTTGCAGAAAATTGTCAGCAGTCTTATCTGGTGGTGGATGATTCAAAATTCTCAAGACAGGCAATGAATGTCATCAATGATTTGTCGGATTATTCTGCTGTCATTACGAATAGAAGGTTTACAGAAAAGGAGCGTCAGCTTCTGGAAAAGATGAAGGTAGAGATTAAGGGGATGGAGTAATCCGTCCCCTTAATCTCTACCTTCTTAACACGCAGCGTCCTGCTGCGCAAGTCTTTTTCCTTAAACTGTTTTTATCCAGACCATTTTAATATTCAATATTCTGCAGGTACAAGCCTTTTGCATCGCAGGGGACACTGGCCTCTTCCTTACCGGAAAAAATGTTCTCGATTGCTTCTTTTTTACGCTTGTCTGTTCCGATATCAAGCAGAGTAGAAAGAATTATGCGAGGCATATTGTGCAGAAAATCGTTGCCGGTCAGGCGAATCTGAATTTCCTCGCCGTCCTGACAGATGTTGATATCTGTGATTTCCTTTTCTGTGGATTTACTTTTCTTTACGGTTGAAAAATTCTTGAAATCATGTCTGCCCACAAGAAGGAGAGCTGCCTGTTTCATCGCTTCGACATCAGGAGCTTTGAAAGAATAGTAGGTGAACTTTCGGTCGAATACACTTGGAACTTCACCGATTGCAATTCGATATAAATATGTTTTGGATTTGGCATTGAGGCTTGCATGAAAGCGTTCCGGGACTTCTACAGCCTCAATGACTGCAATGTCCATTGGAAGGTAACGGTTGAGGTAATGCTGAATCTCATGTATTTTCAAATCGCTGGTTGTCTTGAAGTTTATGACCTGCCCGTATGCATGAACGCCAACCTCAGTTCTTGCACCACAGAATATTTCGGTATCCTCATTGGTCATTTTTTTCAGAACCTCCGAGAGTTTGTTTGCGATAGTATTGGTGGATTCGCCTTTTCCGAGGCGCTGCCATCCCTGATAGCGGCTGCCGTCGTATTCGATTGTCAGTTTTATATTTCTCATAGAATCTCCTTTATCCTTGAAGGATGTGAATGGTATTTGTTATTGATTTTAGAGGGACAGCGGACTTGAGAATAGTGGGTGTCCGTTTGGTACATACTTAATATACAGGATGTGGGGGGATAATTCAAGGTTGGAAGTGGAGAGTGAGTGTCCCTATCCACATTTGCTGTGCTTTTTGGGGGTGACATGGTATAATCAATTGAAATGGGGAATAAAATCAGGAGGGAACAAAGATGGACATGAATGGAAGAACAGTGGAAAACTCTATTGTGGAGACAACACATATTATTCGGCCGAATCATTTGAATGGTTCAGGGCGATTGTTTGGTGGAATTTTGATGCAGTGGATTGATGAGGTCGCAGCTCTGTCAGCGATGAGGCATGCGAGGACGAATGTGACTACGGTGTCGGTGGACAACCTGAATTTTATGAAGTCTGCAAGAAGCAGGGATGTCGTTGTGCTCCGGGGACATGTCACCCATGTGGGCAATACTTCTCTGGAGGTACAGGTAGACACTTATGTGGAGGCAATGGACGGGAACAGGCATATGATTAATCGGGCATTTTTGACACTGGTCTGTCTGGGCGAGAATGATGCACCGACGAAGGTGGCGCCTTTGGTCCTGCAGACATTTGAGGAAAAAGAGGCATGGAAAGCCGGGGAAAAGAGAAGAGAAATGCGTAAAACGCGGAAAGAGGAAGGGTTTTAATCCGTCCTCTTTCCTGTTTTTTTCTGCCGGGACTGTGTGAAAGAATCTGTGGAGCCATTTGGTGGTTTCATTGAGTTTACAAGATTGACGGTCTGGTCGATTTCCTGTCGTTCCTTCTCTGACTTTCCATTCTTGATTACTTCCAGTACCAGCGAGATTTCATCGGAGCTGAAGCGAATCCCCCTTCGATTGGCCGTGGTAATCAGTGCCATGAGGATGGGGGCGAGACTTTCTCCGGCTTTGCCATTGGTCTGCTCAAAAGCTTTTTCAATCAGCTGCCGCTTCAGCGGATCCAGCTGTTTAATTCTCTGATCGTTCATCCATTCATTCATAGATCAAATTCCTTCTTTCTTTTCATTTTCAGGATCGGGACAAGATGCATCGAATTCCTGTTGAAATACATTCTCATACATTTTAAACTGTTCCTGCTGTTCGGGGGATAAAAAGTTTTTCAAAAAATCAGTCTGAGAGCGCCCGGATTCGCCGGCGGACGCTGTCTGCATAGACTGCATCATTTGTACGGCCTGGAGCGTGGAGGTAATCTGCTGGATACTTTTCTGCTCACTGGGACGGAGGTAGGGCGTGATTTCATTTAGCATCTCCCAAAGAGACGGTGTGGTATGGACCTGGCTCTGCATGTGCAGCAAAGAGGGGGATGCCTTAAAGCAACTGACTGTATTTTTTAGCTCAATAAATTTGATGGCAATCGCCAGTGGCTGCCGCTCCTCCGGTGAAACAAAGGAAAACATGAGTTTGATGAGATGAAGATAGGATGGCGTAGTCAGTTCGTCAAAAGGTGTCAGTGGGGTCTTATCGCTTTCCTGCATCGGATTCCTCCCTTGGCAGCTTTGAGCGGAAATGACAGGGCCTGCGGGTATGTAGTATTGGGCGGGATATTTCGGGTCATGCCATGCTCTTTGCTTACTGAAATATCTATATGCAGACTGCCTGGGAAATATGACAATCTTTCCTGAGATTCATATAATATAGTATAAAGAAGAGAAAGACAGGAGAATGATATGAGAAACCGGTTGATTATAGATGGAAATGCAGTTTATGAATTGGATGAGGAGTGTCTTCTGAAAAAGCAGCTTTTTGAGGAAGATACTGGAACCGCAGGGGAACAACTGAAAAAAGAAAATCAAAACCAGGGACAGAAGCGAAGAGCAAAGAAAGATTAAATTGCATGCTATGAATAATAAAAAAGAGAGGGTGCGTTTTGCACCCTCTGGTTCATGCAATTAGCAGCCACATCCGCCAAAGCCATCGCCGCAGAATAAGAGCAGTAAGATGATCCACAGGCAGCTGTTGTCGCCACAGTCATTTCCATGTCCGCCGCATCCGTTTCCGCATCCGCCACAGCAGAAAAGAAGAATGATAATCCACAGACAAGAATTGTTTCCTCCACTAATAGATCCGCCCTGATCGCATCCACATCCACATCCACAGTTTGTTGCAGTTAATTCGCTCATTGATAAATCCTCCATAAGAAATTTGTTTATTTACAGTTTATAATATGCAAGGAGTGCAAAAGGTGTTTCTGTTTTTTCCTATCTTTTTCTGATTCTATTTACAGGATGTCGAATATCATGATAATAAGAAGGGAAAAGGGGAAAATCATGAAACTGGTAAAGGAGGCAATTCATTATCGGTGTGAGGACACCGGTCGGTATAAAGGGGCGGGCATTGGTGTAGCAGTGATGGATACGGGAATCTCTATGCATCCCGATTTTGGAAATAGAATTGTTGGTTTTGTTGATGTGATTCAGGGAAAGAGTCATCCCTATGATGACTGTGGCCACGGAACACATGTGGCTGGAATTCTGGCAGGAGACGGAGCGGTGTCCGCGGGAGTATACAGTGGGATTGCACCGGAGGCAAATCTCATTGTCTGTAAAGTTCTTGATAAGGAAGGGAATGGAACCGTAAAACAGGTAGTGAATGGAATTCGGTGGATCGGAGCTCATTATAAAGAGTACGGGATTCGGATTGTAAACATTTCGGTGGGATCAAAGCCGGATATATCGGCGAAAAGTGCAGCTGCTTTAGTGGAGGGGGCAGAATATCTGTGGGATCTGGGGATGGTTGTGGTTGTGTCTGCAGGAAATTACGGCCCGAGCCGGGGCAGCGTGGCAGTTCCCGGAGTCAGCAAAAAAATAATCACAGTCGGTGCATTTGACCGGGATGAGCAGATGAAATACTCTGGACGGGGGCCGACCAGAGAATGTGTAGTGAAGCCGGATATCTTTGCCCCGGGAACAGGCATCATCTCCTGCCGGGGCAGTGGCTATGGAATCAAGAGTGGTACGTCCATGGCAACTCCGGTGGTATCCGGTGCTGTTGCAGTTCTGTTGTCCAAATATCCGCAGGTTTCAAATGTGGAGGCAAAGCTTCGTCTTCGCAGCAGCGCGACAGAGAACCGTGTGATTCATATTGAAAATCTGTTGAAATAGAAGAAAATGACCTCATGGCAGCTATTGCAGCTTGATGAGATTAAATAAGTAAAAATAATTAAAAGAGAAAAAATCATCAGAAAAAAGAAAAAGATGTCAAGAAAAAACACTTGACAGAAGAAAATACTTGTTGTATGATAGCACAGGTGATAAAAATGAATGAAAAAATTGTAAGTCAGCCTGGAATCAGAGCGACAGACAGGATGCAGCAGGCATTGCTCTATGATTTTTATGGAGAACTGCTTACAGAACATCAGAAAGAAATCTACGAACAGTTTGTCCTTGAGGATTTATCCTTGAGCGAGATTGCCGCTGATGAGGGTATCAGCAGACAGGGTGTTCATGATTTGATTAAGCGGTGTCACAAGATATTGAACAGCTATGAAGAGAAACTTCATCTGGTGGAGAAGTTTTTGTCAATCAAGGAGAACGTACATCGGATTGATGAGTTGTTGAATGAATATTCGGCTGTTTCTGACAAGAACAATGAGGAAGAGGATACCAAGAATCATCTAATACAGATTCGAAGCATTCTCAATGAGATAATAGAGGAGTTATAATATGGCATTTGACAGTTTAAGTGAAAAACTCCAAAACGTCTTTAAGAATCTCCGCAGCAAGGGTCGTCTTACAGAAGATGACGTGAAGGCTGCCCTGAAGGAAGTAAAGATGGCGCTTCTTGAAGCGGATGTCAACTTCAAGGTAGTGAAGGGATTTGTCAAGGATGTACAGGAACGGGCAATCGGTCAGGATGTGATGAGCGGGTTGAATCCGGGACAGATGGTCATCAAGATTGTAAATGAAGAGCTGGTTAAGTTAATGGGCTCTGACACAACTGAGATTCAGCTTCAGCCGGGAAGTGCGATTACGGTAATCATGATGGCTGGTCTTCAGGGTGCAGGTAAGACAACAACCACTGCAAAACTTGCAGGAAAATATAAATTAAAAGGCAAGAAGCCATTACTGGTTGCCTGTGACGTCTACCGTCCAGCGGCAATCAAGCAGTTACAGATTAATGGTGAGAAGCAGGGCGTGGAGGTCTTCTCTATGGGAGAAAACCATAAGCCGGCGAATATTGCCAAAGCTGCATTAGAGCATGCGACAAAGAATGGGAATCAGATTGTGATTCTGGATACAGCCGGAAGACTTCATGTAGATGAAGACATGATGGCAGAGCTTCAGGAAATCAAAGATACCATAACGGTTCATCAGACGATATTGGTTGTTGATGCGATGACCGGACAAGATGCAGTGAATGTCGCAAGCAACTTCAACGAGAAGATTGGAATTAACGGTGTCATTGTTACAAAGCTTGACGGTGATACAAGAGGTGGTGCTGCGCTCTCGATCAAAGCAGTGACCGGTCGACCTATTTTATATGTAGGTATGGGCGAGAAGCTCTCAGATCTGGAGCAGTTCTATCCGGATCGTATGGCGTCCCGTATCCTTGGAATGGGCGATGTTCTCACTTTGATTGAAAAAGCAGGAGCCGAGATGGACGAGGAAAAGGCGAAAGTCATGTCCGAGAAGATCAAGAAGGCCCAGTTTGATTATGAGGATTATCTCGAAAGTGTGAAACAGATGAAGGGCATGGGCGGTCTGTCGAGTATCATGAGCATGATGCCGGGACTTGGCGGAATGAGCGCGAAGATGCCTGAGATTGATTCTGAGGAGAGCGAGAAGAAGATGGCACGCATGGAAGCGATGATTTATTCCATGACGCTGGAGGAACGCCGCAATCCAGATTTATTAAACCCTTCCAGAAAGCACCGGATAGCAAAAGGTGCAGGCGTTGATATCGCTGAGGTAAATCGTATGGTGAAGCAGTTCAACGAATCCAAGAAGATGATGAAAAAGCTTCCTGGTATGATGGGTGGTATGGGTGGTAAGAAAGGTAAGTTCAAACTTCCTTTTTAACACATGCGCAAGATTTAACTTCGCATTATAAATAGTAAAGTATAAACAAGGAATTAGCCAATTTGTTTTGGCGGAAAGAGGTGAAAAGATGGCAGTAAAAATCAGATTAAAAAGAATGGGACAGAAGAAGGCTCCTTTCTATAGAATCGTTGTAGCAGATGCAAGATCTCCTAGAGATGGAAAATTTATCGAGGAAATCGGTACTTACGATCCTAACCAGGAACCAAGCGTATTCAAAGTAGATGAGGATGCAGCTAAAAAATGGTTAAACAACGGTGCTCAACCTACAGAAGTAGTTGGCAAGATTTTCAAAGCGGCTGGTATTGAAAAATAATAAGCTGCCATATGAGGTGTGCTATATGAAAGAATTAGTTGAAGTAATTGCGAAAGCATTAGTAGACAATCCAGAGAGTGTTGTTGTCACTGAAAAATCGGAAGGCAAGACAACCGTAATCGAAGTTCGTGTCGCTGATGGCGATATGGGCAAGGTGATTGGCAAGCAGGGACGCATTGCAAAAGCAATCCGCTCTGTGGTAAAAGCAGCAGCTGCAAAAGAAGACAAAAAGGTGATCGTTGATATCGTTCAGTAGGAGGATATCTGCGCTTTTTGCCAGAGCATTCGCGGGGCGCCATTGGCGTCCCGTTTGTTATATAATAGGAGAGTATATGGAAAAGTTATTACAAGTTGGTGTTATTTCCTCCACCCATGGTGTGAGAGGCGAGGTCAAAGTGTTTCCGACAACAGATGACATGAACCGCTTCAAAAAGCTGAAGAGTGTGATTCTTGACACAGGAAAAGAACAGAAGTCTTTGGAAATTCAGGGTGTGAAATTTTTTAAACAATTTGCAATCCTGAAATTCAAAGGAATTGATAATATAAATGAAATCGAAAAATATAAAGGAATGGGACTTTTTGTAGAGCGGGAACATGCGGTGCCGCTTGAAGCAGATGAATATTATATCGCTGATCTGATTGGCATGAAGGTGTTTACAGAAGATGACAAAGAGTTTGGTGTTCTGAAGGATGTGATGGAAACCGGTGCAAATGAGGTCTATATCATAGAAAGTGCTGAGTATGGGGAAGTACTGGTTCCTGCAATCAAGCAGTGCATTTTGTCGGTGGATGTGCAGGAGATGGTGATGAAGATTCATCTGCTGGAAGGACTCATTTGACATTGTATTCGAAGCGGGGGGATTTCCCGGACGAGGTTAAATTCACAAAAAAGAGGAATTGATTATGAACTTTCATATTTTGACATTATTTCCGGAGATGGTGATGAACGGACTGAATACCAGCATTATCGGCCGGGCCATAGAAAGAGAACTTTTGTCCATCGAGGCGGTGAACATCCGGGATTATGCGTTTAACAAGCATCAGAGTGTGGATGATTACCCTTATGGAGGTGGGGCGGGGATGCTGATGCAGGCAGAACCGGTCTATCAGACGTATAAGGCTCTGACAGATAAGATGAAGCTTGGCGAAGGAAAGAGACCAAGAGTCGTCTATCTTTCGCCTCAGGGGAAGACGTTTTCCCAGGAGATGGCAGAGGAGATGGCATTGGAAAAAGAGCTTGTACTCTTGTGCGGGCACTACGAGGGGATTGACGAGCGTGTTCTGGAAGAAATCGTGACAGACTATGTTTCCATCGGAGATTATGTGCTGACCGGTGGAGAGCTTCCGGCGATGGTGATGGTAGATGCCATTGCCAGGCTGGTGCCCGGGGTACTTCACAACGATGTCTCGGCAGAGTTTGAAAGTTTTCAGGATAATCTGTTGGAGCATCCGCAGTACTCCAGACCAGAAATCTGGCATGACAGGCAGGTTCCGCCGGTACTTTTGTCCGGCCATCATGTGAACATCGAGAAGTGGAGACGGGAGCAGTCGATTATCCGGACGCTGAACAATCGCCCGGATCTGTTGGAAGAGGCAAATCTTTCGGAAAAAGAACAGAAGTTTTTGCAAGAGTATCTCCGTGAGCGAGGGACTGACTGTCCATAAACATACTCCTGCCCAAAAGCAGTAAAGTGGGTTTGGAATGTCTGCTTTACTTTTGGAAATGAAAAGCTGTCAAGTGTTTTTGAGAAAATTGTTTTTGAAAATAAAAGCTTGCACATTTTCGGGAGATGTGATAAAATGAAACACGTTGTGAGAAAAAAGAGATGGTCCTCTGATGCCAAAAAGCTGTTTTCATAAGGAAAAGCAATAGAACATTAAGAACGTCCAAATTATAAGGAGGTCACACAATGAACGATATTATTAAGAGCATCGAAGATGCACAGTTAAAAGAAAATGTACCTGAGTTTAATGTTGGTGATACTGTAAAAGTATACGGCCGGATTAAAGAGGGAAATCGTGAAAGAATCCAGGTTTTCGAAGGGACAGTCCTTAAAAAACAGGGTGGAAGCACAAGAGCTACTTTTACAGTAAGAAAAAGCTCTAATGGTGTTGGCGTAGAAAAGACATGGCCATTACATTCACCAAACGTAGAAAGAGTAGAAGTTATCCGTAAGGGTAAAGTTAGAAGAGCAAAACTTAACTACTTAAGAGACCGTGTTGGTAAGAGAGCAAAAGTAAAAGAATTAGTTAAATAATAACTATGAGAGGGACAAGTACAGATTGTATGTTGTCCCTTTTGTTATTTATCCGGGAAAGTTTTTTGGACATCCAGCAGCGAAGCGGATTGTGCGTGTCCACTTTACCTTGTATGGGTTGCATAAAGGTACTGAAGACACGTTATTTTGGAGGAGCCTATGGGGAGATGGAAATTGAATCGTAGGAGAAAAACTTACGATTTTACAGATAAAAGCAGAGAACTCAAATTCAAAAAGAAGAGAAAATCCTTTGAACTTGATGATTTTTTTGAGGGAGTTACCTGGGTGGTCCAGATTGCAATTGTGATTGTGATCGCATTTGTCCTTGTGTGGTACTGGGGACAGCGGGTTGTCAATACGGGGAATTCCATGAGTCCGGTTCTTATGGATGGAGATGTGGTGCTGGCAGACCGCATTATTTATAACGCAAGTAAGCCCAAAAGGAATGATATCATTATTTTTCATCCCAACGGGAATGAGAATACAGGGTATTCAATCAAGCGTATTATTGGACTGCCAGGTGAGACTGTGCAGATTAAGGATGGAAAAATCTACATTGATGGAGAAGAATTAAAAGAAACATTTGAAACTACAGAGATTTCGTCCGCGGGAATTGTGGCGGAAGAGATGACATTAGGCGGCAGTGAATATTTTGTGCTGGGGGATAATCGCACCAACAGTGAAGACAGCCGTCTGGCAGATATTGGCAATGTGAAGCGTTCGGAGATTTATGGGAAGGCGTGGTTTATCGTATCCGGCTCCCGCTTCGGTTTTGTCCGCAATTAAAGGAGGATATAATGCATTTTCAATGGTACCCCGGTCATATGACCAAAGCGAAGCGCATGATGCAGGAAAGCATGAAACTGATTGATCTTGTCATTGAACTTGTTGATGCCAGAATTCCTATGAGCAGCAGGAATCCTGATATTGATGAACTTGGTAAGAATAAAGCAAGACTGATTTTGTTGAACAAGGCAGATCTTGCGGAAGAAAAATGGAACGATGCCTGGGCAATGTATTTTAAAGAAAAAGGATATTCCGTTGTGAAAGTGAATTCCAAAAAAGGTGGTGGGATTAAGTCCATTCAGGGCGTGATTCAGGAAGCCTGCAAGGAGAAAATCGAGCGTGACAGAAAGCGTGGAATTATGAATCGTCCGGTCCGTGCAATGGTAGTAGGGATCCCGAATGTGGGGAAATCCACATTCATCAATTCACTGGCAGGGAAGGCCTGTACCAAGACCGGCAACAAGCCTGGTGTCACGAAAGGCAAGCAGTGGATCAGGTTGAACAAGAATGTGGAGCTTCTTGATACACCGGGAATTCTCTGGCCAAAGTTCGAGGATCAGACGGTAGGACTCCGGCTTGCGTTTGTTGGCTCCATAAAGGATGAGATTCTGCAGGTGGAAGAGCTTGCTCTGGAGATGATTGCATTTACACTGAAGCAGTACCCTGGAGTTCTTGCATCAAAGTACAATATCGAGGAAATGGAAGACAGCTTTGCGTGTCTTGTAGAAATTGCAAAGAGCAGACATTGTCTGCTGAAAGGCAATGAGTTTGATACCGATAAAGCGGCGAAGATATTTGTCGATGATTTCAGAAATGGCAGACTTGGAAAATTAACACTTGAATTTCCCGAGGAATATAACTAGAATAGAATGTGGCTCAATCAGTCGTTCGCAAACAAGCAGTGGGGAGCGTGAGTGTCTGTTTCATATGGATTTTCGTTGAGTTGAAATTGAATTAAAAGGGGAAAGCGAATGAGCGAAGAAAAAGGTGTGTTTCGGGAATTATTAGGCTGGCTGGTTTATATATTGATTATATTGGGGTTGACCTATCTGATTATAACATTTGTAGGGCAGAGGACACGGGTGAGTGGCTCCTCGATGGAGACCACATTATCCGATGGTGATAATCTGATCGTAGATAAGATTTCTTATCGTTTCCGTGACCCGAAGAGGTTTGAAATTATTGTATTCCCTTACCAGTATCAGGAGAATACTTATTATATCAAGAGGATTATCGGTATGCCGGGGGAGACCGTGCAGGTCATGGACGGGTACGTTTACATAAACGGAGAGCCCTTAGGTGAGCAGTATGGAAATGAAGTGATGGAGAATCCGGGAATTGCAGAAGAGCCGATTCAGTTGGGAGAGGATGAATATTTTGTCCTTGGAGACAACAGGAATCACAGCTCAGACAGTCGCGATCCAAGTGTGGGAATCCTGCATCGGGACGATTTGCTTGGACGGGCATGGATACGGATCTGGCCACTTGGAGAATTCGGAGTAATCAGACATGAGCAATAGTATCAAAGAGATAAAGATGGAATTTGAGAGAGCTGACGCAGAGAGCTATCCATTATTGTATGCAAAATATGCAGAGGATAATCGGGCTGGAGTCGTCAGCTTGATTTCTAAATACAAGAAGACGGAAGAAAAACTGAAAATAGAAAGAGCGCGTCTTGAACAGATGCGTGCATACGAGAATCAGTATAGCAGTTATGAGTATATCTGTGGAATTGATGAAGTGGGAAGAGGACCGCTTGCCGGTCCGGTGGTAGCAGGAGCTGTGATTCTTCCGAAGGACTGTGAGATTCTTTACATCAATGACTCCAAGCAGCTCTCGGAAAAAAGACGAGAAGCCTTATACGATGAGATTATGGAAAAGGCAGTGGCAACGGGGATTGGGATGGTGAGCCCGGCGAAAATTGACGAGATTAATATTCTTAAGGCAACCTATGAAGCTATGAGAATTGCAATTGGCCAATTGCAGGTACAGCCGGACCTTCTGCTGAATGATGCGGTGACGATTCCGGAGGTCCTAATCCAACAGGTACCGATTATCAAAGGGGATGCAAAGAGTATGTCAATTGCGGCTGCCAGCATCATCGCGAAGGTGACCCGTGACCGTCTGATGGTGGAATATGATAAGGTGATACCGGGATACGGATTTGCAAGTAATAAAGGGTATGGATCAGCACTTCATATTGATGCAATAAAAAGGCTGGGACCATCTCCGATACACAGAAGCACATTTATCAAACATTTCATCTGACCAGTCATAGAAGGTGTGTTTGAAGAAAAGGGTATAGCGTGGAGAAAAAGAGAAAACAGAATAACCGGAAAGTAGGCGTTGTCTACGAGCAGGCTGTTGGACATTATCTAGAGCAGCAGGGGTATGTTATTTTAGAGTACAATTACAGATGCCATATGGGTGAGATTGATATCATTGCAAAGGATCAGGATTATCTTGTATTCTGTGAAGTGAAATACAGAAAAGACACCGGGAAGGGCTCACCCCTGGAGGCGGTGGGACCTGCAAAACAGCGGGTAATCTCAAAGTGTGCCCAGTATTATCTTTTGACCCATCACCTTACGGATGTGGCCTGTCGGTTTGATGTGGCTGGAATTCTGGGAGATCAGATTTCGGTCGTAAAAAACGCATTTGAATATATTGGATAAAAAGAACAAAAAATAAAAGGAAAACTATATGAATCTGAATTATAAAAATGAGCAGAACATTTTTACAGAAAAGTGTGTAAACGGTGTTCCATATCTGGAATACCCTCTGCTCGCAGGAACGGGAATGGTGAAGCACGGATTTTCAACCAGACTCGGGGGCGTGAGTAAGTCTTACTGGAGCAGCATGAACCTGAGCTTTACCAGGGGGGATGACGAACAGGACGTGAGAGAGAATTTTCGCAGAATAGGCAATGCAATCGGTGTGGACTGCGCAGACATGGTCTTTTCACAGCAGACCCACACCACAAATGTGCGGGCTGTGACGGAAGCAGACCGCGGGGCGGGAATTACAAGAGAACGGGGATATTGTGACGTAGATGGCCTGGTGACGAATGTCCCGGGACTCTGTCTGGTGACCTTTTATGCAGACTGTGTTCCACTGTATTTTTTGGATCCGGTAAAGCGTGCAGTCGGGTTGAGCCATTCGGGGTGGCGAGGTACGGTAGGCAAGATTGGAAGAAAAACAGTGGAGGCGATGACCAGAGAATATGGGTCTGATCCCAAGGACATTCTTGCTTGTGTCGGCCCATCCATCTGTCAGTCCTGCTACGAGGTCAGCGAGGATGTGATTTTTGAGTTCCAGAAAAGTTTTGAGGAAAAGGACTGGAGCTGTCTGTATTATAAAAAAGAGAATGGAAAATATCAGCTGGATCTGTGGAAAGCCAATGCGCTGATTTTTGCAGAGGCAGGCATACGAAATGAGCATATGGCAGTGACCAATATATGCACTCACTGCAACAGTGATGTATTGTTCTCGCATAGAACAACTGGTGAAAAAAGAGGAAATCTTTGTGCGTTTCTTGCGCTAAAGGAGGAATAAAATGACAGACGTAACGAGTGTAACAGAAGTAACACAGGAGGCAACAGAGCAGATTGGCCAGTTTCAGAAAATTCTGAATAATTTCGGACCTGGTTTTATTCAATTCGGACTTAAGGTCTTGCTTGCCATTATTGTCTTTCTGATTGGTGGAAGAATCATCAAATGGATCTGCAAAGTTGTGAATCGTTCTCTGGAGCATGTCAATGCAGATGTGGGGGTACGTCAGTTTGTCCATTCCATGGTCAAATATGGTCTCTATGCACTCCTGGTTGTGGCAATCGGGGTAAAGCTTGGAGTGGAGCCCACTTCAGTCGCGGCGTTGGTGGCATCGGCAGGTGTTGCAGTCGGTCTTGCCCTGCAGGGAAGCATTTCTAATTTTGCCGGTGGGGTGTTGATCCTGCTTCTGAAACCGTTTCTGGTAGGTGATTATATTATTGAAAGCTCAAATAATTACGAAGGAACCGTAAAGGAAATTCAGATTTTTTACACGAAGCTGCTCACCATTGATAACCGTACGGTGGTCATCCCCAACGGAGAGCTATCCAATCACTCACTAATCAACGTGACAGCGCAGGATGAGCGGAGAATGGACTTGAAGGTAGGCGTGTCCTATGATACAGATCTGAAACTGGTCAAGGAACTGATCAAAGAGGTCCTGGATAAAGAAGAGTCGGTTCTTTCTGATAAAGAGATTCTGGTCTTTGTCAGCGAGCTGGGAGACAACGCGGTGGTCATCGGTTTCCGCGCCTATACCAAATTTGATGAATACTGGCCTGCGCGCTGGAGAGTCCTTGAGGCAATCAAATTGTCTTTTGATGAACACGATATTGAAATCCCATATAATCAGATTGTGGTGCATCAGAAAATTGAAAACAGCCCAACTTTTTAAGTACATCAAAGAAAAAGACAGAAAATAAAATTATTGCTTGAAATTCTGGCGGGATAATGATAAAATATCAGAGTTGCATCAGTTTGATGCAGCGTGCTGAAATAGCTCAGTTGGTAGAGCACTTCACTCGTAATGAAGGGGTCGTCGGTTCAAATCCGATTTTCAGCTTTGATATGTGTGTGCGAAATGCCCGGAGGCCTCGTGAAACAGGTGCTCCGGGCATTTTCTGCTTTTGGGGGAATAAAACAGGGTGCGGAAAAGCGGCAGATTTAAAAGGAATCATGCAAGGTGGACATGTTAAGATTTTGTTTGCTGAAAATGCGGATTAAGCTAGTCAAAAAGATTAGAATATGATATATTTTTTTAGTGAAAACACAGGAAGAGAGATGGAATTATATTTATGTCAGCAGAGAAAATTTTTATGAACAAAATGAAGGAACTGGTGGAAAAAGGAAAAGAGAACGGAAATACAATCAGCGAACAGGAGATTGCAGAGACATTTCCGGGGGTGTCTTTTTCTGAACAGCAGGTTGTCCAGATTCATGCTTATATTAAGGGGTTCGGTATTCGGATTCAGGAGGAGACTGCTGAGAAGAAGGAGACTGTTCAGAAAGCAGAACGTCCTGCGAAAGCTGTGACTGTCATAGTAAAAGAAGAGTCCAAAACAGAGACGGAAGATGGACGGGCAGAAGCACCTGAAGACGGATTTGCAGAAGATTTTGAGGAAGCTCCGGAAGAGACTAAGAATGAGGACCTTGATTTAGCAGTCGATGAGATAATCCTGGATAAAGATATCTCAGAAACCAGTCTGCTGGACGAAGATGACGCAACGGAAATTTACGTTGAGAGAAAATTTGCCAATATGGAGAAAAGTAAAGAAGATCTGCTGGATGAGGGGGGATTCCATGGTGCGGCAGCGGCAGAACTTGTAGAGTCGGAGGAAGAAGAAAGGGATCCGGCATCACTATTGGAAGGGGTTAGCACAGAAGATCCAGTTCGTCTGTATTTAAAAGAAATCGGTATGTACCCGCTTCTCTCGGCAGAGAGAGAAATAGAACTGGCAAAGCGGAAAAATGAAGGGGATAAAGCTGCATATGACGAATTGGTGAACTCCAATTTAAGACTTGTTGTCAGTATTGCAAAGCGATATACTGGAAGAGGACTGAATTTTCTTGATTTGATTCAGGAGGGGAATATCGGTTTGCTGAAGGGAATTGAAAAATATGATTATAGCAAAGGGTTCAAGGTAAGTACATATGTTACCTGGTGGATCAAACAGGCCATCACGCGTGCGCTGGCTGACAAGGCGAGAGTAATCCGTGTGCCCGTACATATGGTGGAAGAAATCAATAAAGTGGTGCGCATGCAGAAGAAGCTGACGCAGTCTCTTGGGTACGAACCCAGTCATGAGGAGCTTGCAGATGCAATGGAGATAAGCGAAGACCGTTTACTGGAGATTATCCGGTATGCAGCGGATTCCGCTTCTCTGGATACGCCAATCGGAGACGAAGAGGACTCCACGCTTGCTAATTTCATTGCAGATGATAAAATGCTTTCGCCTGAGTTGTCGGCGGAGCAGGCACATTTAAAAGAGAACATCAATCAGCTGCTGGAGATACTGACACCGAGAGAACGGGAAATTATCATTGCCCGCTTCGGACTGCTAACAGGAGAACCTAAGACATTAGAGGAGATTGGTTCGGAACTGAATGTGACAAGAGAGAGAATCCGACAGATAGAGGCTAAAGCTTTGAAGAAACTGAAAAACACCAGAATGAGAGTCCTTGTGAAAGATTTTGTGTAGAACATATTGTATTGTGCTGCATTGTTATGAAAGTTTATCTGAACATATAAAATAGAAAGTAGTAAAGCGAAAAATGGAGGCCCTTAAGGTCTCCATTTTTCGGCAGAAGATCATCGCTGATAACGTCGTTCAAATATCCCTATTACAGCATATAGCCCAATTGCCATGATGCAGAGAAGCACAAGGCTCATGAGCAGCCAATCCATCTTAAAGACCTGGCTAGAGTAGATGATGAGATAACCAAGTCCATTTCTTGCAGCTAAGAATTCTCCAATGATGACTCCCACCAGACAGAGTCCGATATTGACCTTCATTGTGTTGATGATTGCTGGAATGCTGCTGGGAATGACCACCTTTGTCAGAGCATGACGGCGTGTTCCGCGGAGGGTATAGATGAGTTTCAAGGATTCCGGGTCAACCTGCGAAAAGCTGCTGTAGATGTTCAGGATACTGCCGAAAATCGCAACGGATATTCCAGCTACGATGATGGTCAGGGGGGTTGCGCCCAACCAGACAATGAGAAGCGGAGCCAGAGCTGACTTGGGCAGGCTGTTCAGCACGACAAGGTAGGGGTCAAGTATCTCAGAAAACTTCCGGTTGAACCAGAGTAATACTGCTACGACAATGCTGATAAATGTGACGAGAAAAAAACTGAGAATCGTCTCATAGAGTGTCGTTCCGATGTGAACAAAAATAGAGCCATCCAGAGACATTTCCCAGAAGCACAATGCAATTTTTGAGGGACTGCTGAAGATAAAGGAGTCAATGATTCCTGTGTTGGCAGAAAATTCCCATAAAAATAAAAAACTCAAGAAAATTGCAATTCTTGATATGTGAACAATTCTCCGGTGTTTTCGACAGGCATCTAAAAATGCTATCTGGCTATTTGAAAGATCATTCATTGTTATTTATCTCCTCCCAGATCAGATTGAAATAATTCTTGAATTCCGTAGCGTTACGACGGTGAAGCGGAGTATCCTGTTCTAACTGGAAGGTGAGGGCTACTTTCTGCTTAATGGTGGCCGGCCTTGGCGACATGATGATGATTCGGTCCGCAAGGCTGATTGCCTCGGACAGATCGTGGGTTACAAGAATTGCGGTACGGTGTTCTTTTCTTAGAATCTGTCCGATGTCATCGCCCACGGTCAGGCGTGTCTGATAGTCTAAAGCTGAAAATGGCTCATCTAACAACAGGATATCCGGTTCCATGACAAGCGTGCGAATCAGCGCGGCTCGCTGCCTCATACCACCGGATAATTCAGAAGGTCTGGAATTTTTGAATCTATCAAGCCCGTAGGTTTTTAACAGTTCCATTGCTTTGGCTTTTGATCTTGGGGTGAGCTGCTTTTGTATCTCCAGTCCAAGGGTTACATTTTGATAGACATTTCGCCATTCAAAGAGGTGATCGTGCTGCAGCATATAGCCAATACCGGGTGGGCACTCCTGATGATATTTTCCATCAAATTTTATCAAACCTCTTTCCGGTTCCAGAAGACCTGCTATAATAGAAAGAAGCGTAGATTTTCCACAGCCGGAAGGACCTACGATTGCAAGAAATTCCCCTTTACCCAGAGCGAAAGATATATTAGAAAGCACGGGAGTTTCCCCTTCTGTGGTATGATAGGAGTAATAGATACCGGATAGTTCCAAAATGGGTTTCATGGGGAACCTCCTTGTTATATTAAAAAGATATATTACTATTTTATGCAGAAAAGGCAAAGCCGTTCCAGAGGAATAGATGAGAAAGGAAAAGATAGATGAATCAGCCGAAGAGAAATTACCAGCGGGAGCTGGATGCAATGATTGAAGCCAATCAAAAAGAGCAAAAGGTACCAAGGCTTTTGCTGCACAGTTGTTGTGCGCCTTGCAGCAGCTATGTACTGGAGTATCTCTCACAGTATTTTGAGATTACGATATTGTACTATAATCCTAATATTTTTCCGGAGGAAGAATACAAGAAAAGAATTCTGGAGCAGCAGACTCTGATTCGAGAACTTCCCACGGTTTATCCGGTATCCTTTCAGGCAGGAACTTATGACAGAGACAAGTTTTATAAGATGGCGGAAGGTCTGGAGAAGATTGAGGAGGGCGGCATACGATGCTTTGGGTGTTATGAACTGCGGTTGGAGGAGACAGCAAGGCAGGCAAAAGAGCAGGGCTTCGATTATTTTACGACCACCCTGAGCATCAGTCCACTGAAAAATGCGCAGAAGCTCAATGAGATTGGTGAGAGAATGGGGAGCAGATATGGAGTGGCCTATCTGAATTCAGACTTCAAGAAGAAAAACGGATACAAGAGATCCACGGAGCTTTCCAGAGAATATCATTTGTATCGGCAGGACTACTGTGGATGTGAATTTTCTTACAAACAAAGGCATAGTGACGAAGAAGGATAAAGAAAAGAAATGATATTTATACAAAAGTACAATGAATAAGGTATGGACAAAAAACACTTTATTGTGGTAAACTATTGCACAAGTTATAGAAAATTTGTGATAGTTCAGAACTGCAGGTTTTGGAGATAGACTTTATGGAATTGTCATAAAAATCATTTGGAGGAAAAGAGGTTTTAAAATGGCACAATTATGGGGCGGTCGATTTACGAAAGAGACGGATCAGTTGGTTTATAACTTTAACGCATCCATTTCCTTTGATAAAAAATTTTATGAGCAGGATATCAGGGGCAGCATTGCTCATGTAACCATGCTTGCAAAGCAGGGAATCCTGACGGAAGATGAGAAGAAGATCATTATAGCAGGGCTGGAAGGAATCAAGGCGGATGTAGAGAATGGCACCTTGGAGATTACGGAGAAGTACGAAGACATTCACAGCTTCGTGGAAGCGAATCTCATTGATCGAATCGGCGATCCGGGGAAGAAGCTTCATACCGGCCGCAGCAGAAATGACCAGGTCGCTCTGGATATGAAATTATACACCCGTGATGAAGTGACTGCAATCAATGAGCTTGTGAAGGAACTGCTGGAAGTGCTTCTTCATATCATGAGGGAGAATACGGAGACCTTTATGCCGGGATTCACACACCTTCAGAAGGCACAGCCAATTACACTGGCACATCACATGGGGGCTTATTTTGAGATGTTCAAGAGAGACCGGTCCAGACTGGCTGACATTTATCAGCGAATGAACACATGTCCGCTGGGATCCGGAGCACTTGCGGGAACCACATATCCGCTGGACAGAGAGTATACGGCGCAGCTTCTTAATTTTGACAGCGCAACGCTTAACAGTATGGATTCAGTTTCAGACAGGGATTACCTGATTGAACTGATGTCGGCATGCTCCACGATTATGATGCACCTCAGTCGTTTTTCCGAGGAAGTGATCATCTGGAATTCCAATGAATACCAGTTTGTGGATATTGATGATGCATACAGCACCGGAAGCAGCATCATGCCGCAGAAGAAGAATCCGGATATCGCGGAGCTGGTAAGAGGAAAGACCGGAAGAGTCTATGGGGCGCTCACTTCTATCCTTACTACGATGAAAGGAATTCCTCTTGCGTACAATAAAGATATGCAGGAAGACAAAGAGATGGTCTTTGATGCGATGGATACGACCAAGGGATGTCTTGCATTGTTTACAGGGATGTTAAAGACGATGAAGTTCAATAGGGAACGCATGGAGGCAAGCGCCAAGAACGGATTTACCAATGCGACAGATGCAGCAGATTATCTGGTGAACCACGGCGTGCCATTCAGAGATGCCCATGGAATTGTAGGTCAGCTTGTACTCCACTGTATTGAAAAAAATATAGCATTGGATGATATGTCTCTGGAAGAATACCAGAAGATTTCTCCTGTATTTGCGGAGGATATCTATGAGGCCATCAGCATGAAGACCTGCGTGGAAGCACGAAAGACATTGGGTGCACCGGGCAAGGAAGCAATGGATAAAGTGATTGCAATCAATGAAGCATATTTGAGAGAGGAGAAAAAATGGAACAGAAATTAAGAGTAGGTATTTTAGGAGCAACAGGAATGGTTGGGCAGAGATTCATCTCACTGCTTGAAAATCACCCGTGGTTTGAGGTGGTAACACTTGCAGCAAGTCCGCGTTCCGCAGGCAAGACATACGAAGAGGCAGTCGGTGGAAGATGGAAGATGGATACACCAATGCCGGAAGCAGTAAAAAATATCATTGTACACAATGTCAATGAGGTAGAAGCAGTTGCAGCAACTGTTGATTTTGTGTTCAGCGCCGTTGATATGACGAAGGATGAAATCAAAGCAATCGAGGAAGCCTATGCAAAGACAGAGACTCCGGTTGTTTCTAACAATAGTGCACATCGCTGGACACCGGATGTACCGATGGTTGTTCCTGAGATCAATGTACAGCATTTTGATGTCATCGAAGCACAGAAGAAACGTCTTGGAACAACACGTGGATTCATTGCAGTAAAGCCGAACTGTTCCATCCAGAGTTATGCACCCTGTCTTGCAGCGTGGAAAGAGTTTGAACCAGTAGAAGTGATTGCCACAACATATCAGGCAATCTCCGGTGCCGGCAAGACCTTCAAGGACTGGCCGGAGATGGAAGGAAACATCATTCCATACATTGGCGGAGAAGAAGAAAAGAGCGAGATGGAGCCACTACGTGTGCTGGGAACGGTTGAGGGAGACCATATCGAAAAGGCTGCCCTTCCAAAGATTTCCTGCCAGTGTATCCGTGTACCGGTATTGAACGGTCATACGGCAGCAGTCTTTATCCGATTCAACAAGAAGCCAACGAAGGAACAGCTGATTGACAAATTACTGGCATTTAAGGGCTTCCCGCAGGAGGCTGAACTTCCAAGTGCACCGAAGCAGTTTATCCAATATATGGAAGAGGACAACAGACCACAGGTTCAGCTTGATGTGGACTATGAGCGTGGTATGGGTGTTTCCATCGGACGTCTGAGAGAAGATACGATTTATGACTATAAATTTGTTGGACTTTCTCACAATACAGTACGTGGTGCCGCCGGCGGAGCTGTTCTCTGTGCAGAGGCACTGACAGCGAAGAAATTTATTCAGCCAAAATAAAAAAGCCTGATTACTGTGAACTTGTTAGGCAAACAGCAACGAATTTCGTTCCGTGATTCCAATTATGTGAGTCACGGAACTTTTCATTTTAAAACATCTGTGGTAGAATAGAAATAATGGAGAAATCAGCAGAAAAGGAGTAGCGGTATGGCAAAACAAATAGTAAACTACACACAGAACCGGGAGCTTTCATGGCTGCGTTTTGATAAAAGAGTGTTGGAGGAAGCACAGGATGAGACAGTTCCGCTGGTTGAGCGGATGAAGTTCGTAGCTATTTTTACCAGCAACCTGGATGAATTTTTTATGATACGAGTAGGAAGTCTTTATGATATGGCTTCCGTTGATAACAAAACGGTTGACTCGAAGTCTGGTATGACGGCGGGAGAACAGCTGGAGGCAATCTATGATGCGGTGCGCCCACTGTACAAAGAACGTGACCGGACTTATGCTGAGATCAAAAAGCAGCTGAATCCTTATGGAATTTGCGGATTTGATTTTAAGGAGTTGGAATCCCAGGAGAAAAAGTATGTCAAGAAGTACTTCCGTGATCAGATTCTGCCCATTCTTTCCCCTCAGATTGTAGATACGAATCATCCCTTCCCGCATCTTCTGAGCAAAGAGATTTATGTGATTGCCAATCTGAGGCTGAATAACAAGTCTATGTTAGGAATTGTGCCGGTTCCCCAGTTCGTATCGGACATCCTTTACCTTCCGGGACAGGACATTCGTTATATCCGTATGGAGAAGGTGATCATGGAGTATCTGGAACTTGTATTTGAACAGTACGAGGTGTCGGATAAGAATTATATCTGTGTGACGAGAAATGCAGATATTTCGCCGGATGATGAGGCGTTTGAGTACAGTGACGATTTTCGGTTCATCATGAAGGAGACTCTGAACAAGCGACGGAAGATGGCAGTGGTCAGACTAGAATCCGCTTCTCCGTTTTCCAAGGAGACGGAAGAATATTTCTGCGAGAAGTTTAAGATTAAGCCGAACTGTATTTTCCGGACCAAGGTTCCGATGAAGCTGGATTATATGTTTGCAATAGCAGATAAGGTGCCTCCTTCTATGAAACGATCCCTGATTTATCCGGCTTTCTCACCACAGCCGTCGTCTATGGTTTCAGACGGAAGTGTGATGGCACAGGTGAAGCGGAAGGATATCATTTTATCTTATCCATATGAGAGTATGGATCCATTTCTTCAGCTGATTAAGGAAGCGTCAGTGGATCCGAATGTCATGACGATTAAGATTACTATTTACCGTCTGGCAAAAAAGACACGTCTGGTGGAGTACCTCTGTGCCGCGGCAGAGAATGGGAAAGAAGTAACAGCACTGATTGAGCTGCGTGCCAGATTTGATGAGCAGAATAATATCGATTGGTCGGAGCGGATGGAAGAGGCTGGATGTCGTGTCATCTACGGGTTTGAGGGCTATAAGGTACATTCGAAGCTTTGTCTGATTACTTACCGGAGTCGTAATGAAATTCAATATATCACCCAGGTGGGAACTGGTAATTATAACGAGAAGACTGCAACGATGTATACGGACCTCTCTTTGATGACAGCAAACCAGTCTATCGGAGCAGATGCGGCAGCATTTTTCAAAAACATGTCTATCAGCAATCTGAACGGTGTATACAAGAATCTGATTGTTTCGCCCAGCAGTCTGAAGCAGAAGGTGCTGGCTTTGCTTGATGAGGAGATTGAAAAAGGACCGGAAGGCCGCGTTATTATGAAGATGAATTCAGTGACGGACATGGATTTCATCCAGAAGGTTGCAGAGGCATCGAAAGCAGGTGTCAGAGTCGAGCTGCTGGTCAGAGGCATCTGCTGTATCCTTCCGGGAATACTCAGGGAGACGGAGAATCTCAGGGTGTCCAGTATCGTGGGACGTTTTTTGGAGCATCCGAGAATTTTTTGTTTTGGGACAGGAGAGAAGCAGAAGATATATATCGGTTCGGCGGATATGATGACCCGCAATACAGAGAAGCGCGTTGAAGTGGCGTGTCCGATTTATGATCCGGAAATCAAGTCAAGAATCAATCATTATCTGCATGTCATTCTGGCGGACAATGTAAAGACCCGTGTGATGCAGAGTGACGGAACCTATGAAAAATGCCTTGGAACCGATCACAGGATTGATGCACAGGAGACTTTTATGGTAGAAGCGATGAGGGCGAAAAAACCTGTTATTGTTGAAAAGCTTGGATTTTGGAAGCGGGTTAAGAGATTTTTTAAAAGACGTTAAATGGAGGAGACGGCGATGTTAGAACTTGCAGTAACAGAATTTGGTACAACTGTAAAAAAGGAGAAGGCACAGCTCTTCACCTTGACAAATGAAAACGGAATGTCTATTTCCCTCACTAATTACGGAGCGATTCTGGTAAAGGTCATTGTACCGGACGCAGAAGGGAACCCAAGGGACGTGGTACTTGGGTACGATGATGTATCCGGATACGAGACAGATGGCTCGCATTTTGGTGCCATTGTCGGAAGAAATGCCAACAGAATCGGCGGGGCACAATTTGAAATCAACGGCGTGACCTATGAGCTGGATCAGAATGATAACGGGAATAATCTCCATTCCGGCAGAAAACTGTATGGAAAGAGAATCTGGCAGGTACGCAATAAGAGCAATCAGAAGATTACATTTACGCTCCACAGTGCAGATGGCGATCAGGGATATCCGGGAGCGCTTGACGTGGAGGTTACCTATGAATTGTTTTCGGACAATACTGTGAAAATCAGCTATTTTACGACACCAAGTATGGATACCATAATCAATATGACCAATCACAGCTACTTTAATCTGAATGGACAGGGAAGCGGCGATATTCTTGGACATGAAGTTATGGTGGAGGCAGACTATTTTACCCGTGCAGATGAAGAGTCGATTCCGACGGGTGAATTGACGGCGGTTGCAGGAACACCGATGGATTTCAACATTGCCAAACCTATTGGACGCGATATCGATACAGAGTATGAGGCCATCCGGTTCGGACTGGGTTATGATCATAACTGGGTATTAAAAAAACCCCATAGCTTCCGAAAGGTGGCAGAGGCTGTGGGAGAGCAGAGCGGTATCGTCATGGAGGTCTACACTGATCTGCCGGGAATGCAGCTCTATAGTGGAAACTTCCTTGATCATGTTGTCGGAAAGGATGGCGTTATCTACGACCGGAGACATGGACTTTGCTTTGAGACCCAGTATTTTCCGGATGCTGTCCATCATGAAAATTTTGAAAGTACAATCTGTAATGCCGGAGAGAATTATCAGACTTCTACGGCGTACAAGTTCCTTTGTAAAAAGTTATAGAAAGAGGTTTTATGGCAAAATCAGTTTATATTGCGGAGAAACCAAGTGTGGCACAGGAATTTGCCAAGGTTTTGAAGCTGAATACAAGAAGAAAAGATGGATATCTGGAATCGGATGACGCGATTGTCACCTGGTGTGTGGGACATCTCGTCACCATGAGTTATCCGGAAGCTTATGATCCAAGCCTAAAAAGGTGGAGTCTGAACACTCTGCCTTTTATTCCGCAGGAATTTAAATACGAAGTGATTCCTTCGGTGGCAAAACAGTTCAAAATTGTAGAAGGAATCCTGAATCGTGAGGATGTTGATACGATTTATGTATGTACTGACTCCGGACGCGAGGGGGAATACATTTACCGTCTTGTGAAGCAGATGGCGAATGTGACCGACAAGAAGGAGAAACGGGTGTGGATTGACTCCCAGACAGAGGACGAGATTCTTCGCGGTATCAAGGAGGCGAAGGATATCTCGGAATACGACAATATCAGCGCCTCTGCCTATCTGAGAGCCAAGGAGGATTATCTGATGGGAATCAATTTCTCCCGCCTGCTTACCCTGAAATACGGCAACAGTATATCCAATTATCTTCATACGAAGTATGCGGTGCTCTCGGTGGGACGGGTCATGACCTGTGTACTGGGAATGGTGGTCAGGAGAGAACGTGAGGTCCGTGAGTTTGTTAAGACACCATTCTACCGTGTCATCAGTACAATAGATGCCCAGGGGAAGAGTGTGGAAGGCGAATGGCGTGCAGTAAAAGGTTCCCGTTATTTTGAGTCTCTGGAGCTTTATAAGGAAAATGGGTTCAAGAAGAAGGAAAAGGCACAGGAACTGATAGATTATGTCTCAGAAGAAAAGCCTGTAGAATGCACAGTTGCCTCCATTGAGAAAAAGAAAGAAAAAAAGAATCCGCCGCTTCTCTACAATCTGGCAGAATTACAGAATGAATGTTCCAAACGATTTAAAATCAGCCCGGATGAGACCTTGCGCATTGTACAGGAATTATATGAGAAAAAGCTGGTTACTTATCCGAGAACGGATGCCAGAGTTCTTTCCACTGCGGTGGCAAAAGAGATACACAAGAATCTCAATGGCCTGATGAAATATACTCCGGCTGTACCATTTCTCCAGCAGATTGTAAAGCTGGGCTCCTACAAAGGTCTTGAAAAGACCCGCTATGTGAACGATAAGCAGATTACAGACCACTATGCAATCGTACCGACCGGACAGGGGCTAAGTGCCCTCTCAGCAGTGCCGCCTACGGCTGCCAAGGTATACGATGTGATTGTCCGAAGATTTTTGAGTATCTTCTATCCACCGGCGGTTTATCAGAAGGTAAGCATTGTGACAAAAATTCGGGAAGAAAGTTTTTTCTCTACGTTTAAAGTGCTTGCAGAAGAAGGGTATCTTGCAATTACCGGAATCCCCGGTGCAAAAAAGGCGGGAAATGATGCCGATGCAGCAGAGGATTCCGGAGAGGGAGAGGATTCTCAGGGGAATCTGGATACCGAATTTTTTGCCGTAGTACAGAGCCTGAAGAAAGGTGCGCTGCTTTCGGTAAAGGAGCTGAACATCAAAGAAGGTGAGACATCCCCGCCGAAGCGATATAATTCAGGCTCATTGATTCTGGCCATGGAAAATGCGGGGCAGCTGATTGAAGATGAGGAGCTCCGCGCCCAGATGAAAGGGAGCGGAATCGGAACCAGTGCGACCCGGGCCGAGATTCTGAAGAAGCTTGTGAATATTGAGTATCTTGCCCTGAATAAAAAGACACAGATTATCACACCGACCCTGCAGGGGGAGATGGTATTTGATGTGGTCAATCACTCCATCAAATCCCTGCTCAACCCGGAACTGACAGCCAGCTGGGAAAAAGGTCTGAATTATGTTGCAGAGGGCAGCATAACATCAGATGAGTACATGAAAAAGCTGGATCATTTTATTATCAGCAGAACCCAGGGGGTGTTGAGGCTCAACAACCAGTATCAGCTGCGGGGATGTTACGACCATGCGGCAGCATTTTATAAGAAGCCAGCTGCAGGGCGAACTGCAGACCGTTCGGTAAAGTCTAAAAAAGAAGCATAAGACGGGAATGAAACAGACAGATACCATCCGCTGTACACAGCTTGGAAAGCATGAAGAGAATGAAAAAAGCGAGGAAGAATAAAATGAATGAAATGAAAATCAAAGAATTATACAATTTGGACGAAACCATCGCGAAAGACTTATTCAAGGATGCAGAATATCCTTGGGAAGTACTTCCCAACATCAGCAATTTTATTATGGAGCTTGGAAACACACTAAGTGAAGAAGAATACGAAAAACGTGGGGAGAATGTCTGGATTGCGAAATCTGCAAAAGTGGCACCGACTGCATTTATTAACGGCCCTGCAATTATTGGAAAGGAAGCGGAAGTGCGTCACTGTGCATTTATCCGTGGAAATGCAATCGTCGGAGAAGGTGCTGTCGTAGGAAATTCTACAGAATTAAAAAATGTGGTACTTTTCAATAAAGTGCAGGTTCCACATTACAATTACGTGGGCGACTCGATTCTTGGATACAAATCACACATGGGCGCAGGTTCCATCACTTCCAATGTGAAATCAGATAAGAAACTTGTTGTTTTAAAGACCCCGGAAGGAGAGATTAAGACTGGCATGAAGAAATTCGGTGCAATGCTCGGGGATGAAGTAGAAGTTGGATGCGGAAGTATCCTGAATCCGGGAAGTGTAATCGGAAGCCATACGAATATTTATCCATTATCCATGGTCAGAGGTTTTGTTCCTGCAGGAAGTATTTATAAAAAGCAGGGCGAAGTCGTGGAAAAGAGTGAGAAGTAGATTGAATTGGGCGATGTCCGGTGGTTTTCTGACATTCATATGAGTTTTAGAGCCGGTTAGTAAAAAAGTGTGATTTGACAAGAAATGCTTTTTGTCAAATCACACTTTTTATTTATCGTCTCTTAACGAAATATGACCAGAAGAAAATCACCAGACAATCCCCCCGTTTTCAAGAACCTCCAACGCTCAAGTATTCCTTAAATTCTCTTATCCATGAGTGCATGAATTTTATCAGTTGGATTGAGTACCTGGCTGATGGTGATGTCGTGGTTCATGGAATCAATGATGAGTGCGAGGAATTTACTCATATCGGCAACCACCATATATGGCTTTTCTTTTATAATTGGCGGAAGATAGATAAGGTTTGTTACAACAACCCTGCTTACATATCCTTTTTCATAGTATTCATCAAACCTGTCAAAGCCTTCCGTAAAGAGACCGAAAGTGGTGCATACGAATACTTTGTCGGCACCCCGTTCTTTCAGCTGCTTGGCAACATCGAGCATGCTCTCACCGGAGGAAATCATATCATCGATGATGAGTACATTTTTCCCGGCGACATCGTCGCCTAAGAAGTCATGGGCAACAATGGGATTCTTGCCATTGACCATAACGGAATAGTCACGGCGCTTGTAGAACATTCCCATGTTGACTCCGAGGACATTGGAAAAATACACTGCACGCGGCATTGCCCCTTCGTCCGGGCTGATGACCATAAGATGGTCTTTGTCAATTGGAATATCCGGTTCTGTGTGAAACAGGGCTTTCATGAACTGGTAGGCAGGACTGAAGGTGTCAAATCCTTTGAGCGGAATAGCATTTTGTACACGTGGATCGTGTGCATCAAAAGTAATGATGTTGGTTACGCCCATATTGGTCAGCTCCTTCAGACCCATTGCACAGTCCAGGGATTCCCGCTTCGTACGCTTATGCTGTCTGCTCTCATATAAAAATGGCATAATGACAGTGATTCGCTTGGCCTTGCCTGTCGCAGCCGAGATAATACGCTTCAGATCCTGAAAATGATCATCTGGCGACATATGATTCTCATGTCCGTTCACTGTGTAGGTGAGGGAGTAATTACATACGTCGACCATGATATACAGATCTACTCCGCGGATGGATTCGCCAAGATGGCCCTTTGCCTCACCCGTACCGAAACGGGGACAGTCTGCCTTTGCAAGATAATTGTCTGTGCTGTAATTTACATACAGAGGGGAATCAGAATTTTCGTGTTTTGCATTCTTACGAAAAGAAACAATATAATCATTTACGCTTTTTCCGAGTTCCTTACAGCTGTCGAGCGCAACAATCTTCATTGGTGCAACAGGAAGGGTTTTCTCTAAATATTCTATATTTGACATTTTTTCTCCTAAATAGTTCGACTTATGTGTAAAATAAAACATACAGTTCATTTATATCATTTTTTGACAATAAATTCAAGGAAAAAGGTGTGAAACAGTAACAATAAGATGTGTTGGACTGGAAGAAAACCCTGTGTTATAATAGGATGGAATATAAAGGAGATGTTTATGAAAAAGATAGAACATGTTGTCAATCAAGTGTTGGCGGGCAGCATTGCAGAAGAGATGGGCATTGAGCCAGGCGATAAACTTCTAAGTATCAATGAGAATTTGATTGAAGATGTTTTTGATTATCATTTCTATGTGAATGATGAAGAGATTGTTTTACTGATAGAGAAAGAATCCGGAGAACAGTGGGAACTGGATATTGAGAAGGATCCGGAAGAGGATCTTGGGATAGAGTTTGAACAGAGTCTGATGGATGAATATCGATCCTGCCGCAATAAGTGTATGTTCTGTTTTATTGATCAGATGCCGAAGGGGATGCGCGACACCTTGTACTTTAAGGATGATGATTCGCGGCTTTCTTTTTTACAGGGGAATTATATTACATTGACCAATATGAGCGAGGAGGATGTGCGCAGGATTGTGCGGTATCATCTGGAACCGATTAATATTTCGTTTCATACCACGAATCCGGAGCTTCGATGTAAGATGCTGAACAACCGTTTTGCGGGAGAGGCGCTGGATAAGGTTCAGATTCTTTATGACGGCGGAATTGAGATGAATGGTCAGATTGTTCTCTGTAAGGGTGTGAATGACGGAGCAGAGCTGGAGCGGACAATCTCGGACCTGACCAGGTATCTGCCATATCTGCAGAGTGTATCGGTGGTGCCGGTGGGACTGACCAAGTTCCGGGATGGCTTGTATCCGCTGGAATCATTTTCCCAGGAGGATGCAAGGGAGGTCCTTGGCATTATCCATAAGTGGCAGAAAAAGGTTTATGAGGAATATGGCTTTCATTTTATTCATGCCGGGGATGAATGGTATATCCTTGCCAAAGAAGAGCTTCCGGAAGAGCGCCGATATGACGGTTATCTCCAATTGGAGAATGGCGTCGGGATGATGAGGCTTCTTGAAAATGAATTTCAGGAGGCAGTTGATGGGGTGGTGCCGGATGAAGGCAGCTGTGAGGTGTCAATTGCAACCGGATATCTTGCCTATGATTTTATCAGGGAGATGCTGGAGGTGCTTTTGCAGAAGCTTCCGAACCACAAGGTGAATTTGTATCGGATTCGCAATGATTTTTTTGGAGAGAAGATTACTGTTGCAGGGCTGATTACAGGGACAGACTTGATCAGCCAACTTAAAGGACAGCCTTTGGGTGAGCGTCTGTTGCTCCCGTGCAGTATGTTCAAAAACGGAGAGAATGTTTTTCTGGATGATATTACATTAGAAGAAGTGGAAGAAGCGCTTCAGATCAAAGTGAAGATTGTACAGTCAAGCGGACAGGATTTGGTGGATGCAATTGCCAGAAGTTCGTGAATACAAAGATTGTGAGTTATAACATAGAATAAGGAGAAAAAGAATGAGTAAACCAGTAGTGGCCATTGTTGGACGGCCGAATGTAGGAAAATCTACCCTCTTTAATGCAATTGCAGGAGAGTTGATTTCAATTGTAAAGGATACCCCGGGAGTGACAAGAGACCGTATTTATGCGGAAGTGTCATGGCTTGATAAGGATTTCACCCTGATTGATACCGGTGGTATCGAACCGGATACAAAGGATGTGATTCTCTCGCAGATGAGAGACCAGGCGCAGATTGCCATTGACACCGCAGATGTTATTATCTTCATTACAGATGTACGGCAGGGACTTGTGGATTCTGATTCCAAGGTTGCTGATATGCTCAGACGTTCCGGAAAACCGGTAGTGCTGGTAGTCAACAAGGTGGATGATTTTAAGAAATTTATGCCGGATGTCTATGAGTTCTATAATCTGGGAATCGGTGATCCCGTTCCAGTATCAGCAGCTTCCAGACTGGGAATCGGAGATATGTTAGATCAGGTTACCGCACAATTTCCACAGGGAGGCGCAGAGACAGAGGAGGATGACAGACCGAGAATTGCCATTGTAGGAAAGCCGAATGTAGGAAAATCCTCCATTATCAATAAACTTCTCGGAGAGAATCGTGTGATTGTATCGGATGTGGCTGGCACCACAAGAGATGCTATTGATACGGCCATCAAACACAACGGCAAGGAATATGTATTTATTGATACAGCAGGACTTCGAAGAAAAAGCAAGATTAAGGAAGAGCTGGAGCGCTATAGCATTATCCGTACTGTCACCGCTGTGGAGAGAGCAGATGTGGTCTTGATTGTAATCGATGCTACAGAAGGTGTTACCGAGCAGGATGCGAAGATTGCAGGAATTGCCCATGAGCGCGGAAAAGGCGTGATTATCGTGGTGAATAAGTGGGATGCCATCGAAAAGAACGACAAGACGATGAAGGAATATGAGAATAAGGTCCGTACGGTCCTTGCTTATATGCCGTACGCTGAGATTATGTACGTGTCAGCGGAGACTGGACAGAGACTTCCGAAGATTTATGATATGATAGACGTAGTCATTGAGAATCAGAATCTACGCATCGCCACCGGAGTGCTCAACGAGATCATGATGGAGGCGATGGCACTGAATCAGCCGCCGTCAGACAAAGGAAAGCGCCTGAAGCTTTACTACATCACACAGGTGACGGTAAAGCCGCCGACATTTGTTATCTTTGTAAATGATAAGGAATTGATGCATTTTTCTTACACCAGATATCTGGAGAACAAGATCAGAGAGGCCTTTGGATTTAAGGGAACATCATTAAGATTCTTTATCCGTGAGAGAAAAGAAAAGGAGCGTTAGTATGGTAAGGTTAGTTTGTGTTATAATCGGCTATCTCTTCGGTCTGTTTCAGACGGGATATCTGTATGGAAAAATGCAGCATGTTGACATCAGAAAAATGGGAAGTGGCAATGCAGGCAGTACCAATGCACTCCGGGTTCTGGGAGTGAAGGCCGGAGCAATCACATTTTTTGGAGACTTCATGAAATGTATTTTGGCAATTGTTTTGGTCCGTGTCCTGTTTAAGGGCAGCCACTCAGATATGCTCCCGTTATTATCACTCTACGCCGGAATTGGCGCGACGCTGGGACACAATTTCCCATTCTACCTGAAGTTTAAGGGAGGGAAGGGAATCGCAGTGCTCGCAGGACTTCTGGTGGCTACGAATATCTGGATGACGCTGATCTGCCTGATCGCATTTGTGGCTGTGGTATATTTCACACGATATATTTCAGCCGGCTCCCTTCTGGTGGCATTTTTATTTGCACTTCAGGTCATCATCTACGGGGCAATGGGTGTATTCCATTTGGCAGGAAATCTGCAGCTTGAGATGGACATTCTGGCAATCCTTGTGATGGCACTGGCGTGGTATCGGCACAGAGCCAATATCCAGAGGCTGCTCACAGGAACAGAAAATAAATTCAGCTTTAAAAAGAAATCATAAAGGGGATTGGTTATGGCAAAAGCAGGTGTGATCGGTGCTGGCAGTTGGGGAACAGCACTTGCAATTTTATTATGTGATAATGGACATGAAGTGACATTGTGGTCTTATAAACCTCAGGAAGCACAGCAGATACAGATGGAGAGGGAACACAAAAGCAAGCTTCCGGGAATCAGACTGCCGGATTCGCTGCAGGTGAGCAGTGACTTAGAACATTCTGTGAAAGGAATGGATGTTATCGTGCTTGCAGTTCCATCCACAGCAGTACGGATGACAGCTGCCAAGATGAAGGCGTTTACTGCACCGGGACAGATTATCGTAGATGTGGCAAAGGGAATTGAAGAGGGGACGCTGATGACTCTCTCAGAGCAGATTTGTCAGGAGATTCCGAAGGCAGAGGTGGCTGTGTTATCCGGGCCCAGTCATGCGGAGGAAGTGTCCAGACATTTACCGACAATTTGTGTAGTGGGAGCGAAGAAGAAAGCCACAGCAGAATATCTGCAGAGTATGTTCATGAATAAGGTGTTTCGTGTCTATACCAGCCCGGATATGCTGGGAATCGAGATTGGCGGGGCGTTGAAAAATGTAATCGCACTGGCGGCTGGAATCGCAGATGGACTGGGCTATGGTGATAACACCAAAGCTGCGCTTATCACCCGTGGAATTGCAGAAATCACCAGACTTGGAACCAAAATGGGCGGCAAGTCAGAGACATTTTCCGGCTTGACCGGAATGGGTGATCTGATTGTGACCTGTGCCAGTATGCACAGCCGTAACCGCAGAGCTGGTATCCTGCTTGGTCAGGGGAAGACAGCAGATGAGGCAATGAAAGAAGTCAACATGGTGGTGGAGGGTGTCTATTCGGCAAAAGCGGCGAAGAAGCTGGCGGAAGAATATGACACAGACATGCCGATTGTGGAACAGGTTAATCAAGTACTTTTTGGCGGAAAAGATGTAAAAGAAGCAGTAGAAGAGCTGATGCTCCGGGATGGAAGAATTGAACATTCTTCTCTTCCATGGGAAGAAGCATAATTAAGTACCCCCTTGCATACACTGGTATCAGTAAGCAAGGGGGTATTATTATGGACACATTTGAAGTATACAAGGATATGAAAGCACGGACAAACGGTGAGATTTATCTCGGTGTAGTAGGACCAGTGCGGACAGGAAAATCGACTTTTATTAAGCGGTTTATGGACTTGCTTGTTCTGCCGAATATTGCGGATGAACACAGCAGAAAGCGTACACGAGATGAACTGCCGCAGTCCTCCGGAGGAACAACAATCATGACGACAGAACCGAAGTTTATACCGAAGGATAGTGTGACCATCCGGCTGCCGGGCGACCTGGAGGCAAAAATCAAGTTGATTGATTGTGTCGGCTATATGGTGGAAGGTGCGACCGGACATCTGGAAAACGGGGAAGAGCGGCAGGTGAAAACACCCTGGTTCGACTATGAGATTCCATTTACCAAGGCAGCCACTATCGGAACCCAGAAGGTTATTCATGATCATGCAACAATCGGTCTGGTCATGACTTGTGACGGAAGCTTTGGGGAATTGGAACGGGCGTCCTTTGTGGAAGCAGAAGAAAAGACCATCCGTGAGTTGAAAGAAATAGGAAAGCCTTTTGTCGTGATTTTAAATACAGAAAAACCATACAGCGATGAGACGAAAGCGCTTGCTGCTGAGCTGGAAGAAAAGTATGGTGTCAAGGTCCTGCCCCTTAGCGTAGTCCAGCTGACGCAGGATGAAATTCACCAGATTATCGAGAGTATTCTTCTGGAATTTCCAATCACAGAGGTGGATTTTTTTGTGCCGAAATGGATTGAGATGTTGAGCATGGAACATCCGATGAAAAAGGATCTTTTAATTCAGATCAAAGCAATCATGAAGAATCTGAAAAATATCAATAGTATCATTCAAGGTTCGCTTGCAACCGACAGTGAATTTATTGAAAAAATACAGCTTGAAACGATACATATGGATTCTGGTCAGGTTGAAATCAAGATTAACTACCAGCCAGATTTCTATTATCAGGTGCTCAGTGAGCTGACCGGAACAACAATAAGCGGAGAGTACGATCTCATTTCCATGATCAAAGAAATGGCTGAGAAAAAGAATACGCTGGATCAGATCAAAGATGCATTTACCAGTGTGAAATACAAAGGGTATGGGGTTGTCACACCAATGAAGGAGGAAATTCTGCTTGAAGATCCGGTGGTGATAAAACAGGGCAATAAATATGGTGTGAAAATCCACTCTGAAGCCCCTTCTATCCATATGATCCGCGCAAACATCCAGACAGATATTGCACCGATTGTGGGAAGTGAACAGCAGGCTGACGATCTGGTGGACTATATCAAAAAAGAAAGTGAAAGTCCGGGTGGTGTATGGAGCACGAATATTTTTGGAAAATCTGTGGAGGATCTTGTGATGGACGGTATGAGAAATAAAATTGCATCCATCAATGATGAAAGTCAGATGAAGCTTCAGGATACTATGCAGAAGATTGTGAATGAAAATAATGGAGGGTTGGTGTGTATTATCATATGATAATAAAAGTTGTAACATTTTATCATAAAAAATTCATAATTTTGTAACATAAACCAGTTGCGCATAGTTTCAGAAACACGTATAATTAAACAGTGGTATGTTTGAGGTGAAAATGTCATTGATCTATCCGGAGGTTCATCCGGAAGCAGATGGAAACTTCAACATGTCCATTTCATATACAAAAGTTGGTTGGGAAGGGAGAATTACCAATGATGAAAGCAGCAATTATTACAGTAAATACTGTTAAATATATAAATAAAACGGAAGACGCAGCAGCGGCTGCGTTAACAAGAATGTTAGGAAAGGTAAGCATAGAGACGGTATTTGTCACTACGCTTCCGTGTGAAGAGAAGGTCGTGAGGACGATTCTGCAAAAGCTTGCAGAAAATCCGGCTATCGACATGGTGATTACGATGGGAGCGAATGGAACAGGAAAGAAGGATTGTGTTCCGGAAGCAACCATCGCGGTTTCCGAACAATTGATTCCGGGAATTCCGGAGGCTGTAAGAGCCTATAATCTCCGTTACTCTAAGCGGGCGATGCTTGATCGTTCTGTGGTGGGAATCGCGCAGGAGACCCTGATCGTGAATTTACCGGAAGGTGCCAAGACTGCCCAGGATAGTCTGGAATTTGTTCTTCCAGAACTGATTCAGGTTATTGATGATATGGAATAAGAAGATGGCTATGAAAGTACAATACATTTATCACAGTGGATTTTTAGTAGAATTTGAGGATGCTGTTTTTATTTTTGATTACTGGCAGGGAGAACTGCCGGAGTTTCAACCGGAGAAAAAAGTATTCGTTTTTTCCAGTCACTGGCATCACGATCATTTCAAATCAAAAGTCTTTGACTGGGCAGAGAGATTTCCCAATATCTATTATATTTTGTCGAAAGACATCAAAGCAAAGCCTGATAAGCCGCTGCAGATTCTGCGGGTCAAGGCAAGAGAAACATATGAGATTGGAGGGTGCCGCATTAGGACCCTTCGCTCCACTGATGAAGGGGTCGCCTTTGTCGTAGAATATCAGGGAAAGACGATCTACCATGCAGGTGATCTCAACTGGTGGCACTGGGAAGGGGAATCCAAATCGTATAATAACAACATGAAGACGAATTACCAGCGCGAAATCCAGCTGCTGGCAGATGAGTCTATTGATGTTGCTTTCATACCGGTTGATGACCGCCTTGAAGAGCAGTATTACTGGGGAATTGACTGGTTTATGAGGCATACAGACACCAAGATTGCATTTCCGATGCATCTGTGGGAAAAGTATGAATTGTGTGATAAGCTGCTGAGCGAGCCGGATGTACAGCCATATAAGGACCGGATACAGAAGGTGGAATATCCGGGGCAGATTTTTGTTCTGGAAGAGAAGGGCGTGCAGGAAGCGTCTGGAAAATGATAGGAGTACGAAGTGTATGAAAATAAAACTGTTTACCGATGGAGCGGCAAGAGGCAATCCGGATGGACCGGGGGGCTATGGTGCAGTTCTGGAATATATAGACGCAAAAGGTCAGCTGCACATTAAGGAGCTCTCACAGGGATACCAGAAGACAACGAACAACCGCATGGAGCTGATGGCTGTGATTGCAGGGCTGGAAGCACTGAACCGCTCCTGTGAGGTGGAGGTATACTCCGATTCCAAGTATGTGGTGGATGCTTTCAACCAGCACTGGATTGATGGCTGGATAAAAAAGGGCTGGAAACGCGGGAAGAATGAGCCAGTGAAGAATATCGATTTGTGGAAGAGACTACTTGCTGCAAAAGAGAAGCATGCAACTTCCTTTATCTGGGTCAAGGGACATGATGGCCACCCGCAGAATGAACGCTGTGACACGCTGGCAACTACCGCAGCAGATGGAACCGATTTGATCGTGGATGAAGGAATCTAGACGGATTGTCTGGAGAAATTTTTGAAAATCACAAAAAAGTATTAGACAAGTATGCAATAACATAGTACAATGTGAAATGCTAAGTAAGACAGACGATCGCAGCTGCATACGCCGAAAGGCTGCAGGTGAGGAAAGTCCGGGCTTCGAAGGGCAGGGTGCCGGATAACGTCCGGTGGAGGTGACTCCAAGGCTAGTGCAACAGAAATAAACCGCTCAGACGCGATATCTGGCAATGCCATTTATTCGTTGAGTAAGGGTGGAAAGGCAGTGTAAGAGACTACCACCTCTTTGGTAACAAAGGGGGTATATGTAAACCCCATCCGAAGCAAGACCGAAAAAAAGCATATGTGGCTGCCCGTCACGCTTTAGGTAGGTCGCTCGAACCTGGTGGCAACATCAGGTCTAGATAGATGATCGTTCAACGACATAACCCGGCTTATCGTTTTGCTTAGAAATTTGATTTGTTTTGGGATTGGAAGGGAGGAGTCCGTGAATCACGGATTGCTGTGCTGCCTTTTCCAGCTGTCATATTTTGTGAATGGCAGTCATCGAAAAAAGTGAATATTTTACAAAAATCGCCCGGAGACGCACCATAGTCTGATGACTATGAAGTGTCTCCGGGCTTATTTTTCATTAACTAATTACATTACTTTGACTGGTATTTTTCTTCGCAGTATTTACAACGGTAGATCTGTTTTTCTTCGTCGGTCAAGACAAAGATGTGATCGAGTCCCTGCTCAATGGAAGTGATGCACCTTGGATTTTTGCATTTGATAACATTTGTAATTTCATTTGGAAGATGCAGTTCCTTTTTGGACACGATCTTTTCATCCTGGATAATATTGACGGTAATGTTGTGATCGATAAATCCTAGAATATCAAGATCTACAAAGTCGATCGGGCATTCAATTTTCATAATATCCTTTTTACCCATTTTGTTGCTGCGCGCATTTTTTATGATGGCTACACAGCAGTCCAGTTTATCTAGATTCAGATGTTTGTAGATCTCCATGCTTTTTCCAGCCTGAATGTGATCCAATACAAAGCCTTCTGAGATACTTCCGACATTCAATGTGTTTTTTACCATAGTAGATATCTCCTTTCTAAGAAATATGGATGTCAAGCAATGTCAGAATCAATGCCATTCTAACATAGACACCATACTGGACCTGTTCAAAATATTTGGCACGGGGATCCTGATCGACTTCCACAGAGATTTCATTGACTCGTGGGAGTGGATGGAGAACCATCATGTCCTTCGGGGCGAGTTCCATCTTCTTTTTATCCAAAATGTAGAAATCCTTCATACGTACATAGTCATCTTCATTGAAGAAACGTTCCTTCTGTACACGGGTCATGTAGAGCAGATCCAGATCTGGAAGGGCATCCTCTAATCTTACAACTTCGGAATAATCCACTTTGTTGCGTTCAAGTACATCCTGGCGGATATAGCTTGGCAGGCGGAGTTCTTCCGGCGAAATGAGTATGAATTTTACATTTTCATAGCGAACCAGCGCGTGAATCAGTGAGTGCACGGTTCGGCCAAATTTTAAATCTCCGCACAGACCAATAGTAAGGTTACCGAGGTGACCTTTTAAAGAACGGATTGTTAATAAATCGGTGAGGGTCTGTGTAGGATGCTGGTGACCTCCATCGCCGGCATTGATTACTGGAATAGTAGAATGTTTGCAGGCAACCATTGGAGCACCTTCTTTGGGATGGCGCATTGCGCAGATATCAGCATAACAGGAAACCATGCGAATGGTGTCAGATACGCTTTCTCCTTTTGCAGCGGAACTGGAATCGGCACTGGAAAAACCAAGAACACTGCCTCCAAGATTAATCATTGCTGCTTCGTGACTCAAACGTGTGCGGGTACTCGGCTCATAAAAGAGACTTGCAAGTTTTTTACCATCACATGCGTGTGCATATTTGTCCGGATGTGCCTCGATGTCATTGGCAAGATCCATAAGCTGATCAAGCTCTTCGACCGAGAAATCCAGAGGGCTCATTAAATGTCTCATATTACCTCCTTGTATGCGTGAATACATTTATCATATGAATTGTTTAAAAAATTCTCCTAACTATCATATACTACTTGATGCTTTTTTTCAACAGAAAAAAAGAATAGTTTTTTCATCTGATTTTTGCAAAAAATAATCTGAAAATAGGCGAGAATATGATAAGAAAATTGAAAACGACATCGGATTGTCAAGGAATATAGCAGAGAAGAAGATCAAACGTAGATTTTCAAGATGAAATGTATTATAATAGCCTATAGTTTCAGGATGAAGGAGAAAAGTGATGTATTCGAACGATATTGAAGAGATAAGAGATGAGCTGGACGAAGTGGATGTTCAGATACTTCGTTTGTACGAAGAACGAATGAGAATCTGCAGGGAATTAGGAACCTATAAGATAGAGCGCGGACAGAAGATGTTCGATAAGCAGCGGGAGAGAGATAAATTATCGCAGATGGTCAGTCTCGCTCAGGGAGAATTTGACAAGAAAGCGACCAAGGAACTCTTCGAGCAGTTTATGGCAATCAGCCGGAAGATGCAGTATCAGATGCTGACTGAAAAGGGAGCGTTGGGACGTCTTCCATTTATCGGGATAGATGAGCTTGACTGGTCCCAGTCACGAATTGTATACCAGGGGACGGAGGGAGCTTACAGTCAGGAGGCACTAAAGACTTATTTTGGACATGAAGTGAACAGCTTTTCAGCGCATACCTTCCGGGACGCGATGGAGGCGATTGAGGAGGGAAGTGCAGACTTCGCAGTTCTTCCGATTGAGAATTCTACGGCGGGGGCAGTAGATGCAGTGTTCGATTTATTAGTGGAATTCGAGAATTATATTGTAGATGATATTATCCTTCCGATTCATCATGCACTTGCGGTCTATCCGGGAACGACAAGAGACCAGATTCAGAAAATCTATTCTCATCCGCAGGCACTCATGCAAAGTGCAAGATTCCTGGAGGAACACCGTGACTGGCAGCAGATCAGCGTGGTCAACACGGCACTGGCGGCCAAGAAGGTGCTGGACGAGAAAGATCAGAGTCAGGCAGCAATCTGCAGTGAATATGCAGCACAGATTCATGGGCTGGAAGTCATGGAACACAGTATCAATGACAATCCCAATAATTCGACGCGATTTATTATCGTGACGAATCAGAAAGTATTTTTAAAGAATGCAAAGAAAATCAGCATCTGCTTCGAGGTTGCACATGAGAGTGGTTCATTGTATCATTTGCTGTCTCATTTTATTTATAATAATCTGAATATGACAAAGATTGAATCTAGACCAATTGAGGGACAGAGCTGGGAATACCGGTTTTTCGTTGACTTTGATGGCAACATGGCAGACCCGGCAGTGAAAAATGCAATCAGAGGTTTGCGGGAGGAAGCAAGAAATTTAAAAATACTTGGAAATTACTAAGTTAAAAATTTCTTCAAATAGAAGCATACATACAGCTGCTTTAAAAAGAATGAAAAGATTAGAAATAACAGGGCAAAAAGGAAATGGAAAGGCTAAAAAATGCATACAAATGAACTGATACTTTATAAAAATATGGACTGTGGAGATGTTTTGAATGACATGACATTTCTCATGGACAATTATGAAAACGAATATTACAACAAGGAGGATCTGCGCGGACTGCTCTTTGAATGTGCCAATGAGCTTCTGGAATTGTCAGCAAGTCACGGGTTCGGGGGAAATCTCTGGCATACCTACCTAACGTTTTTACTGGCAAATGATGAGAATGCCTACAGTACCTCTTGTGAGATTGTGGGAGAGGTGAGCGGCAGTATTAATGCCATAGCATGCCATGACTTCGCAATCTTCAAAGAGCTTTTTGATTACGATCTTCATCAGATGGAGAGGGCGCTTGATGCGGACTGTCTTTCTGTTTTTTCTGATTATCAGAAGGTCGATGCGCGCAGTAAGGTCTATAATAGAAGAATCTGTGACCGCATTTGTGAATTGGCAGGGAATCTGGGGGCGTCTAAGGATGTCTCGGAGTTCCAGACCATTTTGACTGCATTTTACAAAGAATTTGGTGTGGGTAAATTCGGTCTGCATAAAGCTTTTCGTATTGAGCATTTTGAAGACGGAGCAGAGATTGTGCCAATCACCAATATTGCGCATGTACAGTTGGACGATCTGATTGGGTATGAGAGTGCGAAGAAGAAGCTGATTGATAATACCAAGGCATTTGTTGAGGGGCGAAAGGCGAATAACTGTCTTCTCTTTGGTGATGCCGGAACCGGAAAGTCTTCCTCAATCAAGGCAATCCTGAATCAGTATTATGATCAGGGACTTCGTATGATTGAAGTATACAAGCACCAGTTCCAGGATCTGAATGATGTCATTGCCCAGATTAAGAACCGCAATTACAAGTTTATCATTTATATGGATGATTTATCATTTGAAGAATTCGAAATCGAATACAAATATCTGAAGGCAGTAATCGAAGGAGGACTGGAGAGAAAACCGGACAATGTACTGATTTATGCCACCTCTAATCGAAGACATCTGGTGCGTGAGACATTCAAAGACAAGGCTGACCGCGATGAGGAACTTCATACTAACGATACCGTTCAGGAGAAGCTATCATTGGTTGCAAGATTTGGTGTTACCATTTATTTTGGCGGACCAAGCAAGAAGGAGTTCCAACAGATTGTACTGTCACTTGCCGCGAAGAATAACATTCAGATGCCGGAGGAAGCATTATTATTAGAAGCAAACAAATGGGAACTCAGCCATGGTGGATTATCCGGAAGAACAGCGCAGCAGTTCGTGGACTATCTTCTGGGCTTGGACGAGATAGGAAAGGCGTGAGACGATGCTACATTTTGAGTGCGATTATACCCAGGGAGCACATCCTAAGGTAATGGAGATGTTACAAAAGACGAATATGGAACAGACGGCAGGATACGGGGAGGATCCTTACTGTGAAGCGGCAAAAGAGTTGATTTGCAGTGCCTGTGGAAAGCCGGATGCAGATGTTCATTTTCTTGTGGGCGGAACACAGACGAACGCAACAATTATTGCCTCTGTGCTCCGGCCTTATCAGGGTGTGCTGTGCGCAGAGACCGGGCATATCAATGTACATGAGACTGGTGCCATCGAGTCCAAGGGACACAAGGTACTTCCAATTCAAAGCTTTGATGGCAAGATTACGGGCATGCAGATTCGGGAAATGTGTGAACAGCATTTTCAGGATGTGAACCACGAGCACATGGTTCAGCCTGGGATGGTATACATTTCTTTCCCAACGGAGAACGGAACCATCTACAGCAAGGCGGAATTAGAAGAAATTTCTATCGTCTGTCAGCAGTATGGACTGCCGCTTTTTATCGACGGTGCGAGACTGGGGTATGGACTTATGGCAGATGGAAATGATCTGACACTGGAAGATATTACAGACTTGTGTGATGTGTTTTACATTGGAGGAACAAAAGTAGGAACCCTGTTCGGTGAAGCAGTGGTCTTTCCGAATCCCGACCTCGCCAGAGATTTCCGGTATCTTATCAAACAGAACGGCGGGATGCTTGCCAAAGGAAGATTGCTTGGAATACAATTTCTTGCACTTTTTGAGGATAACACTTATTTTAAAATAGCGCGTCACGCAGATGAACTGGCAATGCAGATTAAGAATGCACTCAAGGCAAAGGGATACCAGTTCCTTTATGATTCCAATACAAACCAGCAGTTTCCGATTTTGCCGGATGTGGTCGTACAGCAGTTGGAAAAAAAGTATGTTTTTTCATTCTGGCAGAAAGTGGGAGACAACCATACGGCAGTCCGCTTCTGTACCAGCTGGGGCACAAAAGCGGAAGAAGTCAACCAATTGGTCATGGATATTTTGAGATAAGAGTTAAAGAATTTCGCGGATGCCGGAGATGTTGCTGTCTGCTATCATAGAATAATTTGTATAGTAGACAACGAATCCAGGCTTTCCGCCTTTTGGCTTTTTGACCTGTTTTTTTTCAACGTAATCAATTTCTACCTTGTCGCTGCCACGTCCCTTAGAATAGTAAGCGGCCAGTGCTGCAGCCTCCTCAAAGGTGCGATCCGGAAGTTCTTTTCCCTCACTGCGGACAATAACGTGGGAGCCGGGCATCTGCTTGGCATGGAACCACCAGTCGCCTCCCACAGCAAAATTGAAGGTGAGTTCATCATTCTGAATATTATTTTTCCCTACATACATATCAAATCCGTCACTGGAAATATAGTGGAAAGGTTTACTTTTTATCTTAACCTTCTTTTTCGTGTACTTTCGGCGGATATAACTGCTTTCCGTCAGCTCTTCTTTGATCTGGGCAAGATCATCTTCGTTTCGTGCAATATCCAGTGCATTGCTGATAGATTCCAGATAGGTGATGTCATCGGCAGTTTCCTGAATCAGTTCGGACAATGCCTCAAAGGTCCGTTTCAGCTTGTTATATTTGTCAAAATATTTTTGCGCGTTTTCCAGAGGGGTCTTGTGCTCATCCAGAGGAATCATAACCATCTCATTTGTATAGTAATTCATAGCTTCTAATTTTTTAGACCCTTCTTCCAGTCCGTATCCATAGGTGTTGATCAGTTCTCCATAGACCTTATATTTATCGCGTTTCTGAGTATCCTTCAGTTGTCTTGCCTGAAGATCGTATTTCTTACGGTTACGTTCCAGTGCTGTCTGGACCACGTGCCGCAGGTCTGCGGATTTCTGGCGGATGCGTGTAATCTGGTTTTTCGTTTCATAGAATTCCAAAAGCACTTGGGAAATGGAATCGTATTCCTTCCGCGTATAATTGGAAAAATGTGTCAGAGGAAGGGCAGAGAATTCTTTTGGCTCCGGTCCGCTCAGATAAATTGCGGGGGAGAAAGACTGACTGCGGACATCATCAAAGTAAAGGTCAAACTGATGGAAAATGTGAGTCAGGATATCATCGGATAATTCCTTTGGCGTGACGGAAGAATCGACACCTGCAAGGCTGCAGATCTCCTCTGCTACGACCGGACTGATTCCGGTAAAGCTGGTGTAAATCGCTTTGGCAAGTGGAAGTGGCTTTTCTGCGACGTGGCGGCAGAATTCATCCCGGCTCACATTCAGCGGATCGGCTTTATGCATGGTATCTGGAATAAAATAGTCTCTTCCGGGCAATACTTCCCGGACTGAACTCATCTGTGCAGAGACGTGTTTAATGCTGTCGATAATTCGTCCATTCTCACTGCAGAAAATGATGTTACTGTGTTTGCCCATAATTTCCACAATGAGTACCTTTTTACACAAATCACCGAGCTCATCGAGATGTTCAATCTCAAAATGAATGATACGCTCCAATTTAGGCTGTGTGATTCCGGTGATTCTTCCATTATTAATATATTTACGCAGCAGCATGCAGAAATTCGGTGCCGTCATGGGACTTGGCTTATTCTGCTCTGTGAGATAAATCAGTGGAAGGGATGCACTTGCCGAGATGCAAAGACGCTTTGGCCCATCCGGGGTCTTGATCGTGAAGAGCAATTCGTCCGGTTCCGGCTGGGCAATTTTATTGATTCTTCCATTTAGTAACTGCGTATTTAATTCGCAAACAATACTTGCGACGGTAATTCCATCAAATGCCATTTATAAAACCTCCTAGTTTCCTCTGCTCATTGCTGTGGGGCAAAGGGGCTGATTTTCTATATGTTTTACTTCTTGGCGCATAACTTGACATCAAGGGTCAGGTTTGCGCGTGAACAGTAACACAAGTATAACATAATTCTATTGTTTTTGAGAAGAATCTTGACGAAATGTTCGCGTAGAGTGTAGAATTAGAAGAAGTGTTGCAGTGAGTATAAGAAAAATAAGAGGTTAATGAATCATGATTAAAAGTATGACAGGCTTTGGCCGCGGGGAAGTGACAAAGGATAACCGCAAGTTTTCTGTAGAAATGAAAGGCGTGAATCACCGATATCTTGATGTGAACATTCGTATGCCGAAGAAACTGAATTTTTTTGAGACATCTATTCGTACTTATTTGAAGAAATATGTACATAGGGGGAAGGTAGATATTTTTATTACGTACGATGATATGTCAGAGAATCAGGTAGCGCTAAAGTATAATGAGACGCTTGCCGAAGAATATCTGACTTATTTTCGTCAGATGGAGGAAAAGTTCCAACTGGAGAATGATATCCGGGTTTCTGCGTTGTCCAGATGTCCGGAAGTGATTACCATGGAAGAACAGTCCATTGATGAGGAAGAGCTGTGGAATGGTCTGAGAGAGGCACTTGATGGTGCATGCAGACAGTTTGTCGATACCCGGACGACAGAGGGGGAGAGTTTGAAAAAGGACATCATTCTGAAACTGGATGGCATGCTGCAGCTGGTATCTTATATAGAAGAACGTTCTCCGGAGATTGTGGCACAGTACCGCACTAAGCTGGAGGAGAAGGTACAGGATCTTCTGGCAGATACCCAGGTCGAAGAGAGCAGAATTGCTGCCGAGGTGATTATTTTTGCAGACAAGATCTGTACGGATGAAGAAGTGGTGCGCCTGCGCAGTCATGTTGAGCATATGAAGAGTACATTGGAAGAAAAAGAAGGGATTGGAAGAAAGCTTGATTTTATCGCCCAGGAGATGAATCGGGAAGCCAACACCATTCTGTCCAAGGCCAATGACCTGGAAGTATCAAATTGTGCAATTGATCTAAAAACAGAGATTGAAAAGGTAAGAGAGCAGATTCAGAATATCGAATAAAATGGACTTCGCCAATCTGCCGCCGAGTGAATACAAGAGGCATTACATCTTATACAAGAGGAGAGAGAAGATGGACAAAAAAGGAATTTTAATTGTAGTATCAGGTTTCTCAGGATCAGGAAAAGGTACTCTGATGAAGGTACTTATGGATAGCTACGACAACTATGCATTGTCTGTTTCAGCAACCACCAGAACTCCAAGGGAGGGAGAGGTAGAAGGAAAGCACTATTTTTTCAAAACAGTAGAAGAATTTGAAAAAATGATTGCGCAAGAGGAACTTATAGAGTATGCTAGATACGTGAATAATTACTATGGTACACCTCGGGCTTATGTAGAAGAACAGTTGGAATCCGGAAAAGATGTGATTCTAGAGATTGAGATTCAGGGAGCCCTTAAGGTGAAGACGAAATTTCCAGAGACATTATTATTATTTGTGACTCCTCCAGATGCGAAGACTTTGGAGCGAAGACTTGTGGGAAGAGGAACAGAGACAATTGATGTAATAAAATCACGCATGCTGCGTGCGGCAGAAGAAGCAGAAGGAATGGATGCTTACGATTATCTTGTGGTGAACGATGATATCGAACGATGCCGGGATGAGGTACACCAGATTATTCAAAGCGAGCATCGCAGATGCTTCCGCAATGAAGAGTTTATGCAACAGATCAAAAGTGAGTTAAAGGCGAATTTGAAAGGAGAATAAGAACGATGTTACATCCATCTTATAGTGATTTAATGAAGGTAGTGAATGCAGATGTAGAAGAGGGACAGTCAAAGATTGTCAATAGCCGCTACTCTATCGTACTTGCTACTTCCAAGAGAGCAAGACAGATTATCGATGGGGATTTGCCATTGGTAGCAGTAAAAGACGGCGAAAAGCCGCTTTCGATTGCAATTGAAGAATTGAATGAAGGAAAGATTAAGATTATTGCAGAGGATGCAGAAGATTAAGCTTTTGTTGATAGTTCAGGCAGATGCTCTTGTGGTATCTGCCTTTATTACCATGTATCTGAATCGATATAGAAAAAATATATTTGAGAGGTCTATATGAACATATTATTTGTTTCACTTGGCTGTGATAAGAACCTGGTGGATACGGAGGTCATGCTTGGCCTTCTGGCATCCAGAGGGCATCAGATGATTGATGATGAGACACAGGCAGATATTATTGTGGTGAATACGTGCTGTTTCATTCATGATGCCAAAGAAGAGAGTATTCAGACCATCCTTGAGATGGCAGAATATAAAAAAGAAGGAAGATTAAAGGTGCTGGCAGTCACAGGCTGTCTCGCGGAGCGCTATAGAAATGAGATCGTAGAAGAGATACCAGAGGTTGATGTGGTGCTGGGGACCGCCACCTATGATAAGATTCTGGAGGCAATTGATGAAGCGCTGACAGGCAGGGTCGTAGTTGAGATGGAAGATATTGATGCACTTCCGGTGGTGAATACAGAGCGTCTGGTGACGACCGGAGGACATTTTGCTTATCTGAAGATTGCAGAAGGGTGTGACAAGCATTGCACTTATTGTATCATTCCTAAGATTAGGGGGAACTTTAGAAGCGTTCCGATGGAGCGACTTGTAAAGGAAGCAGAGTATCTTGCAGAACAGGGGGTCAAGGAGCTGATTCTTGTTGCACAGGAGACCACACTGTATGGAATGGATATCTATGGGGAGAAGTCTCTTCCAAGACTTCTCAGAGAATTGTGTAAGATTCCTCAGCTTCGATGGATCCGCGTGTTGTATTGTTACCCCGAGGAGATTACGGAAGAATTGATTCAGGTAATCAAAGAGGAAGCAAAAATCTGCAATTATCTGGATTTGCCAATTCAACATGCTAATGACACGATCCTGAAAAGAATGGGACGCAGAACCAGCAAACAGGAATTGATTGATATTATTGGAAAGCTCAGGCAGGAAATGCCGGATATTACGCTTCGGACAACCTTGATTACCGGTTTCCCGGGAGAGACGAAAGAACAGCACGAAGAGTTAATGGAATTTGTGGATCAGATGGAATTCGACCGGCTTGGGGTATTCACATACTCGCCGGAGGAAGATACACCAGCGGCGGAGATGCCGGACCAGATAGAGGAATCGGTCAAGGAAGACCGCCAGGCAGAGCTGATGGAGCTGCAGCAGGAGATAGCCTTTGAAAAAGCAGATGCAATGATTGGCCGGGAGCTTTTGGTCATGATCGAAGGAAAAGTTGCAGATGAAAATGCCTATGTAGGACGGACTTACAAAGATGCACCGAATGTGGATGGGCTGATTTTTGTAAACACCGAGGAAGAGCTGATGTCAGGAGACTTTGCGAAAGTAAAGGTGTCCGGAGCGTTAGAGTATGATCTGATAGGAGGAATTGTATAATGAATTTACCAAACAAACTAACCGTACTTAGAGTAATAATGATTCCATTTTTTGTTTTATTTATGTTGGTGCCTACGTTAGGCGGCGGGGCGAACAAGTGGATTTCACTTGTTTTGTTTTGTGTTGCGAGTCTGACAGACCTGCTGGACGGAAAGATTGCCAGAAAATATAATCTGGTAACGAACTTTGGAAAATTTATGGATCCGTTAGCCGACAAATTATTAGTATGTTCTGCAATGATCTGTCTTGTTTCCATGGACCGCCTTGCTGCATGGGTCGTCATCATCATTGTTGCGAGAGAATTCATCATCAGTGGCTTCAGACTGGTTGCTGCTGATAACGGAATCGTGATTGCTGCCAGCTACTGGGGCAAATTTAAGACCACATTCCAGATGGCTATGATTATTGTGTTGATTCTGGATCTGGGAGGAATATTCAATATTCTTGCTGCAATTCTTGTATGGGTGGCACTCGCACTGACGATTATCTCATTAGTAGATTATATTGCCAAGAATGTGCAGGTCCTGACACAGGGAGGCATGTAGGATGGCTGAGACATGTCTGGAAGAATTGGTGGTTGACCGCGTATTTACAAGAGGATTCACCATTACAACAGCGGAGTCCTGTACTGGTGGACTGGTTGCTGCGACCTTGATTAATATTTCCGGCGCGTCGGACGTGCTGGATTCGGGTTATATCACCTATTCCAATGAAGCAAAAGAAAAACTCCTTGGGGTCAGTCATGAAACATTGAAGAAATATGGGGCTGTCAGCGAACAGACGGCTGTAGAGATGGCACAGGGAGCAGCACGGGCGGCAGAGGCTGATGTGGCAATTTCCACCACAGGAATTGCCGGACCAGGTGGCGGAACCCGAGAAAAACCGGTTGGTCTTGTCTATATCGGATGCTATATTCAGGGAACTGTTTATACCAGAAAATGCAATCTCCCCGGAGAACGCAAAGAAGTACGCGAAGCAGCGGTAAAAGAAGCTTTGACCTTGTTACTTGAGCATTTGTAACATCTGCTGAATTATTACAAAAACGGCAGCAAAATGTAAGGAAAGTAACAATTGACGAATACCGAGTTTTGTGAGAAAATGAAGCTAGTATGGTGTGAAATTATTATCAAGCACTTTACATAAGAAAAATCATTCATATTTGAAAGGAGTCTTAACATGATTTATTCACATGAAGTAGAAATGATGTGTCCAGTGACACAGGGCGTGAAACATGGCGCTGCTCCAATTCCTGAAGAGGGAAAATGGGTAAAATCAAAAGAAATCAAAGACATTAACGGATTGACACACGGTATTGGCTGGTGTGCACCACAGCAGGGTGCCTGCAAGCTGACACTGAACGTTAAGGAAGGAATTATCCAGGAGGCATTAGTTGAAACAATCGGATGTTCAGGAATGACACATTCAGCAGCTATGTGTTCAGAGATTCTTCCGGGACTTACATTATTAGAGGCACTTAACACAGACTTAGTTTGTGATGCTATCAATACAGCGATGAGAGAATTATTCCTCCAGATCGTATACGGACGTACACAGAGTGCATTCTCTGAAGATGGACTTCCAATTGGTGCTGGTCTTGAAGACCTTGGTAAGGGACTTCGTTCTCAGGTTGGTACAATGTACGGAACTCTGAAAAAGGGACCTCGTTACCTTGAGATGGCAGAAGGTTATGTTACAGGAATCGCTTTAGATGACGAAGGCATGATCATTGGATATCAGTTCATTAACTTTGGTAAATTCATGGACTTCATGAAAGCCGGAGATAAGGCTGAAGACGCACTTGAGAAATCTAAAGGTCAGTATGGTCGTGTGGCAGATGCTGTTAAGATCATTGACCCACGTAAAGAATAATAGAAGGAGGAATTAGACGATGGCTTTATTTGAATCATATGAAAGACGTATTAAACAAATTAACGAAGTATTAAATAGCTATGGCATTTCTTCCATCGAAGAAGCTGAGAAAATTACAAAGGATGCAGGTCTTGATGTATATCATCAGATCGAAGGTATTCAGCCAATCTGTTTTGAAAATGCAAAATGGGCTTATACAGTAGGCGCAGCAATTGCAATCAAAAAAGGATGCAGACGCGCAGCAGATGCAGCAGCAGCAATAGGAGAAGGACTTCAGTCTTTCTGTATCCCTGGTTCTGTAGCAGATCAGCGTAAAGTAGGTCTTGGACACGGTAACCTTGGAAAGATGCTTCTTGAAGATGAGACAAAATGTTTCGCTTTCTTAGCTGGTCACGAGTCATTCGCAGCAGCAGAAGGTGCAATCGGCATCGCTGAAAAGGCAAACAAAGTTCGTAAAGAACCTCTTCGCGTAATCCTCAACGGTCTTGGAAAAGATGCTGCACAGGTTATTGCTCGTATCAATGGATTTACATATGTAGAGACAGAGATGGACTACTATACAGGTGAAGTGAAGGAAATCTTCAGAAAACCATATTCTGAAGGACTTCGTGCAAAAGTTAACTGCTATGGCGCTAACGATGTAACAGAAGGTGTTGCAATCATGCACAAAGAGGGCGTTGACGTATCTATCACAGGTAACTCAACAAACCCGACAAGATTCCAGCATCCAGTTGCAGGTACATACAAAAAAGAATGTATCGAACAGGGTAAAAAGTACTTCTCAGTAGCTTCCGGTGGTGGTACAGGACGTACACTTCACCCAGATAACATGGCTGCAGGTCCTGCTTCTTATGGTATGACAGATACTATGGGACGTATGCACTCAGATGCACAGTTCGCTGGTTCTTCATCTGTTCCTGCACACGTAGAGATGATGGGACTCATCGGAGCTGGTAACAACCCGATGGTTGGTATGACTGTTGCAGTTGCAGTAAGTGTAGAAGAAGCAGCAAACTCTGGTAAATTCTAAGAAATGCAGTAAAATCAGTGGCTTGTTTTCACTATTATCTATACTGTAACATAAAAGGCTGGTTTCCAAATTGGAGCCAGCTTTTTGTATGTTTCATAACGATTATGGAGATGATAGAATTTGAATGAGTTTGTTTCGAAGGTGAAATGTCCGGGATAAGGTGAAAAGAGTAAAGTAAACAGTTAAAGATGTATGAAATGAGGAGGAATAAATGAAAAAAATAGTAAGCAGTCTGCCATTCAGACTTGTACTTGGAGTTTTGCTTGGTATTATGGTAGGACAGGTTGCCAATGTAACAGTCATGAATGTTGTTGTGACAATCAAATATGTACTTGGACAATTAATAACATTTTGTGTGCCATTAATCATTATTGGATTTATTGCACCATCTATTACAAAGCTTGGAAACAGTGCGTCGAGAATGCTGGGCATTGCAATTACAATTGCTTATGCATCTTCTCTGCTGGCAGCACTTGGTTCGATGGCTGCAGGATTTGGAATCATCCCGCATCTGTCCATTGCAACAAAAGTAGAGGGTTTGAAAGAATTACCGGAACTGGTATTTGAACTGAGCATTCCGCAGATTATGCCCGTTATGAGTGCGCTTGTTTTTTCCGTTATGATTGGTCTGGCGGCAACCTGGACCAAGGCAGTTACAATTACAAAGGTTTTGGATGAGTTTCAGAAAATCGTACTGGATCTGGTTACAAAGATTGTCATTCCTATTCTGCCAGTCTTTATCGCATTTACCTTCTGTGGACTTTCCTATGAAGGAACGATTACAAAACAGCTTCCTGTCTTTATTGAAGTTGTAATTATCGTTATGGTTGGACATTATATCTGGCTTGCAGTATTATACGGTGTGGCTGGAGTTTATGCCGGAGAGAATCCATTGAATGTGATAAAAAATTATGGACCGGCATATATTACGGCAGTAGGGACAATGTCTTCAGCAGCGACACTTGCAATTGCACTTCGCTGCGCGAAGAAGTCACAGCCGCCACTTCGCGGAGATATGGTTGATTTTGGAATTCCACTGTTTGCCAATATTCATCTCTGCGGATCGGTGCTGACAGAAGTATTTTTTGTGATGACGATTTCCAAGATTCTTTATGGCAATATTCCGTCACTTGGAACCATGATTTTGTTCTGTGCACTTCTTGGCGTGTTTGCAATTGGTGCACCTGGAGTTCCAGGAGGTACAGTCATGGCATCTCTGGGACTTATTACAGGAATTCTTGGATTCGATGAGACTGGAACAGCACTTATGCTGACGGTGTTTGCACTTCAGGACAGCTTCGGTACAGCTTGTAATGTTACAGGGGATGGTGCTTTGACACTGATTCTGACCGGATATGCGAAAAAACATAATATAAAAGAACAACAGATAACAGTTGATCTATAATAAAGAAAGAATTATTTTGAGAAGCAGGCGAAGGTCTGCTTCTTTTTTTATTTTATAGGAAATTCCTCCTTTCGGAGGAATCTTGAATTGAAATAGCCCGCCAAAGGCGGGCGCACAAACAAGACGAATACATTTAGAAGATATAAAAACCTTCTTCAAATTCGTCTTCATCAAGCTCATCATCCTCAATAAGAAAGTAATGCATATCGAGCAAATCAGAATCGGTCATATTTTTGACTAACGTTGATGTCATTCCTTCTGGAGGATTTTTGATATATTTTTGCCTGAGTTCCTCTATAAATTTTTGATCCATTTGCTGAAAACCTCCTGTCAGTTGTTTTTATTTAGTATGCAACAGACAGGTAATAAAATCAAGAGGAGCGGCATTTCGCTTTTGCCATTGTCCTTTCATATGATTCTTGAAGAGAAACAGGCTTATGGTTATGGTAGAGTTCCAGAAACTCCATGGTATGATTACATTTTGGACATTGAAGCGGATCGTAACCAAAAGAAAGAAGGATGAGTTTTCGCCAGGTATTGAAGTCCAGTATAATCCGGTGTTTGGATTTGGATACAGCTTTATGAAGAGAGTTGTCTATTTCACGATGGCGTGCATAAAGACCGTAATAACGTGTCATTTTAAAATGTTTTTCTGGAATGTGCTGAATTAGGAGCTTTATAAAATCCAGTACAGGTAAGGTTTTCTGGACATAGGAATTATCCTCATGCTTATTGTAGTGAAAAGTCACGTTTTCGCCATCATAAGAATCGATGCGAGAGGAAGCAATAACAGGGCGGCCAAGATATCTGCTTATGTATTTAACAACAGTGTCAGGATCACAGAGATTAGGTTTTGCGTAGACATAAAACCCATTCTTATCCTTTTTGTAAATGAGAGACTTCGTTTTTTTGAAAGAATCACCAAGTTTTGCCAGCATCAGATTGAGCAGGGCAGTCTGAAAAGATTTTCGGAGATAATTGTAATCAAAATATTTGACAACTCTCCAAAAGCCATCATCAGAGAAACCACCTTCCGTAAGAAGGCAATGAATGTGAGGATTCCATTCAAGGGGTCTACCAAATGTATGAAGGACACAGATAAACCCCGGAACAAAGTTTTTTGACTTGTTGAGTTTGTGGAATATTTCCAAAAGCACGCTGCGTACAGCCTGAAATAAACAATTCAGGAGAGAACGATCTTCAAGGAAAAAATGACGGAGATTTTCATCAATTGTAAACACAAGATGCCGGTGAGTACAGCGGATCAGCTTAAAAGACATTTTTGTTGACCGGTCAATGCAGTACTTGTTGCCGCAGGTAGGGCAAAATTTAGAGTGACAGCGAAAAGGAACGAATTTAAGTTCACCGCAACAAGGGCATCCATACATGGCACCGCCATAGGAAGGATCCCCACAGTTTACCATCTTCTCAATGTTTTCCATAACAACAGGACGAGGATGGAGGATGTATTGAATTTCTTCATAATGTTCCAGAAATATTTGCTTTAGTTTATTCATCTTCATGAAAACATTATGAAAGAAAAAAGGAAAAAAGAAAACCCCTAAATTCCCCTCATGAATGAGGGGTTAGGGGAGTTGAGGTGCCGAAGGCACTTTCCTGTAGCGCACAGTAAGGTGGAAATTCGGTATAAAAAATGCGGACGATTGTGCTATTGTATTTTAAGCCAGTGGCAAGTACACTGATATTATGAAACTATTCATGTATACATGATATTCTGTTGTGGAAATGTGCGGACTGACGGAAGCAAAGCTGCCATATGACAGGATGAATGTTTACTGCATTTTTAGCGGTAGTACAAAAAAGGTAGCCGATACTTTGCAGAAGGAGGATTTTTTATGAAGAGTACAGGTAGAATGACTTTGCCGAGTGAATCAAATTTTCTTGAACAGACAAAGGAGATGCTTGACAAATTGGGGGCGGATGCTATCCGCGACAGTGATGGTACAAAACTGGATGATGAAATCAAACAGTTAGATGCCAGAATCTATACCACATATTTTGTTGCACGAGGTCATAATGAGTTTGCGAGGGAGCACATGGATGAATGCCAGCAGCTTTATCTGATGTCAAAGCACCATACCGCAAAGGGGGGGACTTTATCCATTGATTTTATGGACGGGTATTATGGAGAGCAAGTAGTCCCCGATTATATCCATGATGTGAAAAAATGGTGGGAAGTAATTGACCGCACGGAAGATAAAGTTGTTTCGCCGGAAGACTGGGAACTGCGCAAGGAAGAAAATCAGATGATACTGACTCATGCAAAGCCATTTCATGAGTACACGGTATCTTTCCTCGTCTATGCAATCTGGGATCCGACCCAGATGTATAACCACATTACGAATAACTGGGGAGATAAGCCACATGATATTCCTTTTGATGTCAGACAGACGAATTCTGGAACATTTGCAAAAGAATATTTGATTCAGTGGCTGAAAGAAAATCCGCGTGTTGACGTTGTACGTTTCACCACATTTTTCTATCATTTTACTTTGGTGTTCAACGATCAGGCGAAGGAAAAGTTCGTAGACTGGTTCGGATATGGAGCGACCGTTTCGGTAAGGGCATTGGAAGAGTTTGAAGAGGAATATGGTTACGCTCTCAGACCAGAGGATATCGTTGACAAGGGCTACTATAATTCTACTTTCCGTGTTCCAACAAAGCACTATCTTGATTATATGACATTTGTCCAGAAATTCGTTGCCAGAAAGGCGAAAGAACTGGTGGATATTGTGCATGATGCTGGAAGAGAAGCGATGATGTTCCTGGGAGATAACTGGATTGGAACCGAGCCGTATGGCCCATATTTTGAGGAGATTGGTCTGGATGCTGTGGTTGGAAGTGTGGGCGGTGGTGCCACACTTAGACTGATTTCAGATATTCCCCACGTCAAATATACAGAAGGCCGTTTCCTGCCATATTTCTTCCCAGATACGTTTTATGAGGGAAATGATCCATGTATTGAGGCAGCAGAGAACTGGCTCAGTGCACGGCGTGCCATCATGAGAAAACCGATTGACAGAATGGGCTATGGTGGATATCTAAGCCTTGCGTACAAGTTCCCAGCATTTACTGATTATATAGCAAAGGTGGCAGATGAATTCCGTATGATTTCTGATAATATCGGTGGAAGCAAACCATATAGTCCGGTTACTGTTGGCATTTTAAACTGTTGGGGGAAGATTCGATCCTGGCAATGCTTTATGGTTGCGCATGCCCTCTGGTATAAGCAGATTTATTCCTATCTGGGGGTACTGGAATCTCTGAGCGGCGCTGCAGTAGAGGTAAAGTTCATTAATTTTGAGGATTTGGAGAATGAAGAACTTTTGGATGAACTGGATGTCATCATCAATGCGGGCGATGCCATGACCGCATTTTCAGGCGGAGAGAAGTGGCAGGATGAAAAGCTGGTATCAAGACTACGCAAATGGGTATACGATGGAGGCGGATTTGTCGGAATCGGAGAGCCATCAGCATATGAAAAAGGCGGAAGATTCTTCCAGATGGCAGATGTTCTGGGCGTGGATAAGGAGTTGGGCTTTACATTATCTACAGACAAGTATTTTACCAGTCAGACAGCATCCCACTTTATTACGAAGGATGCAGGTGATTCCATCGACTTTGGCGAGAGCATGAAAAATATCTATGCGCTTTCCGAAGAGACAGAGATTGCAGAATATTCAAACGGCGAGATTCATCTTGCGGCACATGACTACGGAAAGGGACGCGGTGTCTATATTGCCGGGCTTCCTTATAGCTACAAAAATACAAGGCTCCTGCTTCGAAGCATCTATTATGCGTGTAGGAAAGAGAATGAGTTCGACAGGTGGTCCTCTGATAATCTTTTCTGTGAGGTAAATGTGTATCCGGAGACGGGATTATATGCAATCCTGAATAATTCAAATGAAACCCAGCAAACCAATTTTTACAATGCGGACGGAGTGGCAGAAGCGATGGAGCTAAGACCGGGAGAAATCATCTGGCGCAGGATATAACGGAATTCCCCTTTAGTTTGTGAACAAATTGTTACCAAGTTATGTATAATTTGTGTAAAATCTGTGTATTGATTGTGCAAAATTAGAAGCAAATAAGATAAAGCAATTTGCAATTCACATGATATAATGGAACTAACAAATGAGTTGTGTGACAATTTCAACTAAAAGGAGGAAAAGTATGAAAAAGAAGTTATTGAGTGTGCTGCTTTGTGCGGCGATGGTAGGAACACTTGCAGCAGGTTGTGGAAGCAAAGCTTCTGACAGTGGTTCAACAGCAAGTTCCGAAGACAGTAAGGTATCGGATGATACACTTGTTTATTGGTCTATGTGGGAGGCAACAGAGCCACAGGGAATCGCAATTCAGGAAGCAGTAGATGCATACACAGAAGAGACGGGCGTAAAGGTTGATGTTCAGTTCAAGGGACGTACCGGACAGCGCGAGGGTCTTCAGGCAGCATTAGATGCAGGAACACATATCGATTTGTTTGATGAAGATATTGACCGTGTGAATGGATCATGGGGCAAGTATCTGATGGACCTTGAGGAATATGCAAAAGCAGCAGATTATGAAGCTACTGCAAATGCAGGTCTGATATCAGCTTGTAGAGAAGTTGGCAGTGGAACATTAAAATCAATTCCTTATCAGCCGAATGTATTTGCATTCTTCTATAATAAAGACCTATTCAAGCAGGCTGGAATTACATCAGAGCCTACTACATGGGATGAATTCTTAGCTGTTTGTCAGAAATTAAAAGATGCAGGAATTACACCAATCACATGTGATGATGCTTACGCAGACTGCATGATCGGTTACCACTTAGGACGTCTTGGCGGCGAAGATAAAGTAAAAGAGATCGTTGCAAATGGCGAGTGGGATGATCCAATCGTTCTTCAGATGGCTCAGGATTATCAGGAACTGGCAGACAAAGGATATTTCTCAGAGAACATCGGATCCAACGTATGGCCAGCTGGTCAGAACTCTGAATTAGCACTTGGTGAAGTTGCAATGTACCTCAATGGTTCATGGCTTCCAAACGAAGTTGCTGATACAGCAGGCGAAGACTTCAACTGGGGATGCTTCAGCTATCCGGCAGTTACAAAGGGTGCTATTGATACAGCTACAGGCGTAGAAGCAGCAAACTATGGCGCACAGGTATTTGCAATTAACAAAGATTCTAAGATGGGCCAGCAGGCATTTGACTTAATCTGCAAGATTACAAAGGGCGAATATGATGAGAAATTAGCTACAGAGTCTAACGGTATTCCAGCAGATACTTCTAATGCAGAGTGGCCGGCACTTGTTAAATGTACAAAACCAGTTATGGAAGCTTGTACAACACGTTACTCTTGGGCTGTTGGTATTGAGAGCGACGAAGATATGACACCTGTTATCAAAGAAAACTTCATCAAATTAATGGCTGGAACACTGGATGCTCAGGGATTTGTTGATGCAATGAAGGCAGCTAGTAAATAGCTTTCTGGACAAGCGAAGCAATTCACACAATTACATAAGTAGACCTTATATGGTGGCATCGTAGTTAGCGCTGCCACCATATTTATATCAAAAAGTATGCAGAAGATGGCGTCACTGGCGCGCTTGCTGCGTCAGAAGAAAAACCTGTGATACAGAAGTGAAGGAGGTTATGACGTTGAAGAAAAATAAATCTATGATTATCATTTTCCTTGCTCCTGCCGTTATTCTGTTTTGTTCCATCTTTTTATATCCGATTATTCGTACATTGGTTATGAGTTTTTTTAAGATTGAGGGTGTAACAGATCCAATTGCGGAGTGGAGTTTTATGGGACTGGGAAATTATATCAACCTGTTTAAGACCAGTCTGTTTCGTACATCAATGGCCAACCTTGGAAAAATCTGGCTGTTTGGTGGAATTATCGTTATGAGTATTTCGTTATTACTGGCCGTTGTTCTGACCAGTGGAATCCGTTTTAAGAAATTTTTCCGTGCAGTAATTTATCTGCCGAATATCGTAAGTGCGGTGGCACTTGCAACAATGTGGCTGCAATATGTATACAGCCCAAAATTTGGTTTGCTAAAGAGCTTTTTTACAAAACTGGGGTTGGAGACTCTGTCTAAGACACAATGGTTAGACAATGAACATAAATTTGGAGCGCTGCTTCTTGCATATTGTTTCGGAATGGTTGGTTATCATATGCTGATCTGGACCAGCGGAATTGAACGAATCAGCCCAGAGCTTTTTGAGGCAGCAACGATTGACGGAGCGAACAAACCGGCACAATTCCGATACATGACGCTGCCGCTTTTAAAAGGAGTATTTAAAACCAACATTACAATGTGGAGTGTAAGCTCTGTTGCATTCTTCCTTTGGTCGCAGTTGTTCTCATCTGTTACGGCTGATACCAAGACAATTACACCAATGGTGTATATGTATTCGAAGGTATTTGGTGCAGGAAATTCAGTAACCGAACATGACGCAGGAATTGGTGCGGCAGTTGGTGTTATCTTAAGTATCTGTGTCGTTGTTGTATTTACACTTTGTAACAAATTGATCAAAGATGATGAATTAGAATTCTAAAGGAGGGGTGGACATGGCAAAAGAAAAGAAAGAATACAAAAAAGTCAACTGGAAACAGGAAGCCAAGCTCGCTCCGGGATATTTGATTTTAATTATCTGGGTACTTTTTACCGTTGTTTTACTGGGGTGGGTATTTGCGGCCAGCTTTTCAACTACAAAAGAGATCTATCAGGGAAATGCGTTGAAATTCCTTTCCGGTTTTCACTTCGAAAATTATGCAAAGGCATGGAGCGGAGGAAATGTATCAACCTTTTTCATGAACTCACTGGAGTATTCTATCATATCCTGTGTGCTGCTCATTATCATCTGTGCACCGGCAGCGTATGTGTTATCCAGATTTACATTTTTTGGCAATAAGTTTATTCAGACCAGCTTCGTATCTTCCATGGGCGTACCTGTCATTATGATCGTATTACCATTGTTCTCGCTGATTTCGTCCCTTGGGATCCTGAATAATATATTAGCAAATAAGGCACTGCTGATTCTGTTATATATTGGAATCAATATTCCGTACACGACCATTTTCCTCATGACATTCTTTAGTAATATCTCGAGGACCTATGAAGAGGCAGCGGCAATTGATGGATGTCCTCCGAGACAGACTTTCTGGAGAATTATGTTTCCAATGGCTCAGTCAGGGCTGGCAACCGTGACAATCTTTAACTTTATTAATATCTGGAATGAGTATTTTCTGTCCTTGATTTTTGCCAACTCAGATAAACTCAAACCAGTAGCAGTTGGACTGTATGGCATGATTAATTCCATGAAATATACAGGGGACTGGGCAGGTATGTTTGCTGCTGTAATTATCGTATTCTTACCGACGTTTGTGCTTTATATCTTCCTGTCAGAAAAGATTATTGGTGGTGTTACAGGTGGTATAAAAGGCTAAAAAATATACAGTATGAATGCGTGGAGAGGAAAACATTATGGATAGAGAATATGCATGTTCAAAAAGAGCGGAGGCTATAGAGAATTTTCAGTTTATTGGAACATTAGTCAGTGCAGAACCTTATGGAAATGGTCACATCAATGACACATTCCGGCTTGTCTTTTCACAGCCGGACATGGGGAACCACAGGGTAATCCTACAGAGACTGAATCATGAGATATTTACACACCCTGAAGATGTTATGGAGAATATTCAGGGGGTTACAAGTTATTTAAGAAAACAAATCGCTGCAAATGGCGGAGACCCGGAGCGGGAGACATTGAATGTGATTTTGACCAAGGATGGAAAGCCTTATTATAAGGATTCCATTGGCTGTTATTGGAGAGCGTACTTCTTCATTGAGAACGCAACCTGCTATGATCAGGTAGAAAAGCCGGAAGATTTCTATGAAAGTGCTGTGGCGTTTGGGCATTTTCAGATGCTTCTTTCCGGGTATCCGGCAGAGTCGCTTCACGAAACAATCATAGGATTCCACGATACAGCGGCAAGATTCCTTACTTTTAAAAAGGTGGTAGAGGAGGACAAATGTGGCCGGGTCTCCTCGGTACAGAAGGAAATCGACTTTGTCCTTTCCCATGAAACGGACACCCGGATTCTCGGAGATATGCTTGCTGAGAAAAAGCTGCCACTGCGCGTTACACACAATGACACAAAGCTGAACAATATCATGATTGATAATGTGACGAGAAAAGCAATCTGTGTGATTGACCTTGATACAGTAATGCCGGGGCTTGCAGTGAATGATTTCGGCGATTCAATCCGATTTGGTGCCAGCACAGCTGCGGAAGATGAGATGAATCTGGAAAAAGTGTCCTGTAGCATGGAGTTGTTTGAAACTTATACAAAAGGATTTATTGAGGGGTGTGAGGGCAAGCTTACAAAAGAAGAGCTGAAGATGCTTCCGGTGGGAGCAAAAGCCATGACGTTTGAGTGCGGAATGCGATTTTTGACAGATTATCTGGACGGGGATCATTATTTCAAAATCAGCAGAGAGAATCATAATCTTGACCGTTGCCGGACACAATTCAAACTGGTTGAAGACATGGAGCAGAAATGGGACACAATGAATGCAATTGTTGCAAAATATTGTTAGAACCAGCCCTGCTTAGGGAAAAAAGGGTCTGGAATTTCCAGACCCTTTTTGTGAAATATTCAGTTTAAAGATATTCATTGCAAAGATATTAGTTTCAAGGATGCTTATTGTTCCGTGTAGATTTTGATGGAAGAAGCGTATTCTGATGGTGTCATTCCTGCAATTTTTTTAAATTGTCTGGAAAAGTAATGGATGCTTGTGTATCCGAGAAATTCTGCAATCTGTGTGAAGTTGTGGTGATTTTCGCGTATCAGCTGTTTTGCAAGATGGATTTTCAACTGTGAAAAATAGTCAATGACTCCACAGTTGTTCTGCTCGCGAAAAAGCTTTTGTACCTGCGAGCGGCTGATTAAATTGTCACGGCAGATAGATTCCAAAGTGACATGCTCGCGGATGTGTTCTTCCAGATATGTTGTAATACGAAGATAGGCTTCATCATCATTGCGTTTCTTTATGGATTTTGAAGGGTGGACACTGGGACTCTGGAGATACTGGCTTCTTATCATATGAATCAGAAGTTCCTCCAGATAAAGCTTTATCATCTGCTGGGAACCAAAATAAGGCTCTGGCAGGAGTTCCAGCTTTTGTGTATAAGGATTATTGAATGGTGGGGCGATGCAGCGTTTCGCCTCGGCAATGATTTTGGCAATTAGGGAACGTTCTGCATCGTCGATAGTTAAAATTTTGTTTTCAAAAAAGTTCATTGCAGGAGAATCGCATTGGAAGGAGGCAACAACGATGTTCGGTGCACTGGTTCCATTTGCAGTCACATTGTGAAATTCATTCGGCTTGTGAAAAATAATATCGCCTTTTTTTAAGGTGTAGAATTTGTCATCAGCCTGCACGTTGACTTCTCCCTTATCCATGCAGACAAATTCCCAAAAATCATGAGACTCCCCTGGAAATGCAAAATCGCTAAAATATTCAAAATAATGGATGCTGAATATCTTGTTAATTACTAAGTCTTCATTTAATGATAAACCTTGATATGCCATGTTAGTAACCTCACTTTATACATTGGATAGAACTTGTACAATCTTTCTAATCTTTATAATAGTTGAAAAAAACAGAAAATGCAAACAATATTAATCAATTATATCAATCCACGGCAAGATGGGATACTGGTTCGCCGCGCACCTTTGTGGTAAACAAAATTATACAGAAAAATAGAAACAGAATATATTAAAAAAATATAGATATCGTGGGATGACATGATATAATTAAAAAAGCGCACAAAAACAAATTATATCATTTTGATGCGTTTTATATAGGAATGTTTCTATACAATGAAACAACAATAAAAAATATGTTCATGGCGTGAGAGCCAGACAGGATGGAGGGAATACAATGAAAAAACCAGTATTAGTAATTATGGCTGCAGGAATGGGAAGTCGTTATGGCGGGTTAAAGCAGATTGATCCAGTAGATGAGGAAGGACATATCATTATGGATTTCTCTATCTATGATGCAAAAAAGGCCGGATTTGAGAAAGTTGTATTTATTATAAAGAAAGAAAACGAAGCGGATTTTAAAACGTGTATAGGGAATCGGATGAGTGAGCAGATGGAAGTTGCTTACGTATATCAGGAACTGACGAATCTTCCGGAAGGCTTTTCAGTACCAGAGGGAAGGGTGAAGCCCTTTGGAACCGGACATGCGATTCTGAGCTGTCTTGGAACAGTTGACGGTCCATTTGCAGTAATCAATGCAGACGATTATTATGGTCAGCATGCGCTCCAGATTATTTATGACTATCTGGCAACCCATGAGGATGATGAAAAGTACCGCTATACAATGGTTGGGTACATTTTGAAGAATACCCTGACAGAAAATGGCCATGTTGCCCGTGGTGTATGTGAGACTGACATGGATGGATATCTGAAGGATATCTGTGAGAGAACGCATATCGAGAAGACGGCAGATGGAGCCGCATTTACAGAGGACGATGGTGAGACATGGACAGCTATTTCACCGGACAGCATCGTATCTATGAATATGTTTGGATTCACGAGCAGTATCCTGAAGGAATTGAAAGAACGTTTTCCAAAATTTCTTGAGAAGAATCTGAAGGAAAATCCACTAAAATGTGAGTATTTTCTTCCGTCAGTAGTTGGAGAACTGCTGGAAGAAGACAGAGCTACAGTGGAGGTTCTTAAGTCTGCGGACAAATGGTACGGAGTGACATACAAAGAAGATAAACCGGTTGTCGTGGCGGCAATCAAGGAGATGAAAGAGGCCGGAATCTATCCGGAATATTTGTGGAAATAAGAAGAGAAGGTATCGAATCGGCAAAGATTTTCAGGTTGTAAAAAAGTTGGATATTATGTAAAAATGTTGTAAAAAGCGTCATGGGAAATTGCATTTTTAAATCAATGTGCTATACTAGGTACAGTTGGCAGGAGAAAGCGGAATGACAACAAGGCGATGCTGACGACAGATATCCGGCACAGGAGCATTTATTTGGAAGAGTTTACATACCGGATAAGACAACAGGAACATAGTTGAACGATTTGAATGGAGGAAGATTATGGCAATATTAGTAGCAGGCGGCGCAGGGTATATCGGAAGTCATACATGTGTTGAATTACTGAATAGAGGATATGAGGTTGTTGTGTTTGATAACCTTTACAATTCCAGTGAAGTTGCTCTGGACAGAGTGAAAGAAATCACAGGAAAGACTGTGAAGTTCTACAAAGGCGATTGTCTGAACAGAGAAGACTTAGAAGAAGTATTTGAGAAGGAAGAAATTGAATCTGTCATTAACTTTGCAGGTTTGAAGGCTGTAGGAGAATCGGTCGCAAAGCCTTGGGAATACTATCACAACAATATTACAGGAACATTGATTCTGTGTGACGTAATGAGAAAGCATAACTGTTTCAATATTGTATTCAGTTCTTCCGCAACTGTTTATGGTGACCCGGCAGAGATTCCGATTACAGAGAAATGCCCAAAGGGAGTGATTACCAATCCATACGGACAGACAAAGGGAATGTTAGAGCAGATTCTGACAGATCTCAGCGTTGGAGATCCAAGATGGAATGTCATGCTTCTTCGTTACTTTAACCCAATCGGAGCACATGAATCAGGGTTAATCGGAGAAGATCCAAAGGGAATTCCAAACAATCTGGTTCCATATATTGCACAGGTTGCTGTTGGAAAGCTGAAATGCCTTGGTGTATTTGGAGATGATTATGACACACCGGACGGAACCGGAGTCAGAGATTATATTCATGTGGTAGACCTTGCGATTGGTCACGTAAAAGCAATTGAGAAGATGAAGACTACAACAGGTGTTAACATCTACAATCTTGGTACAGGGGTTGGATACAGCGTTCTTGATGTGGTAAAGGCTTATGAAAAAGCCTGTGGAAAGAAGATTCCATATGAGATTAAGGAACGCAGAGCGGGCGATATTGCAGCATGCTATTCTGACGCGACAAAAGCGAAGAATGAACTTGGCTGGATTGCGGAGAGAGGAATCGAAGAGATGTGTGCAGATTCCTGGAAATGGCAGTCTATGAATCCGGATGGATATAGAAGCTAATAGATAACAACGTCTTGCTCGTGAAGCGTACAGGACATTACATTCAATAAAAAGGTGACTATCCACAGATGTGGTAGTCGCCTTTTTGCTTCCATACATTCATTCAAAAAGATTTGTTGAATGACGAACAATGTTTATGCCACTTACCTTGATTGCAGGTTGGTATGGGATGAACTTTATTGATATGCCGGAACTGAAATTCAGATACGGTTATTACATTATCATCGGTATCAGTGTGCTGACCGTTGTGATTGAAGTGTGGTATTTTAAAATCAAGAAATGGTTTGATTAAAAATAATCAATATTTTTGAAAAAAATTTACAGCTGACACTTGACAAAAGAATAGTAACTTGCTATTATTAAAAAACAGAACGCACTCTGTTTTTGAAAAAGGATATAACTTTTGCAGCCATGAGCTGTGTCAGGTTACAGGGAAGAAGCAAAGCGGGTTCCGAATATCCGCATGATCATGTTCAAAGAAAGTAGGTTCGCAGTATGACTGAAAGTAGTAGAAAACAAGTTTTTTCATTACTGGTTGGCAATACACCTGGTATCTTAAGCCGTATCTCGGGATTGTTCAGCAGACGTGGATATAGTATCGACAGCATTACAGCAGGTACGACAGCAGATCCGAGGATTACAAGAATTACGATTGTGGCTACCGGTGATGAGCTGATTTTATCACAGATTGAAAAGCAGGTAAGAAAATTAGAAGATGTAATGGAAATCAAGGTCTTAGAAGACGATGATGCAGTTTTCAGGGAATTGATTCTGGTCAAGGTGCGGGTCAATGCATCGAAGAGATCGGAAGTGATTTCAATGGCTGATATTTTCAGAGCCAAGATTGTCGACGTGGAGAAAGAATCGCTTATGGTGGAGCTTACCGGGAATCAGTCGAAGCTGGATGCATTTCTGGAGCTACTTGATGGATATGAGATTCTGGAGCTTGCAAGAACCGGTATTACAGGACTTGCACGGGGAAGCAAGAATGTTACATATATTGATCTAGACTAAGAAGCTAGAGGTAAGAACCTTTAACTATAGAAAAAGTAAATCATTTTAGGAGGAAGTAAAATGGCAGCAAAAATATTTTATCAAGAAGATTGTAACTTATCAATGTTAGAAGGAAAGACAATTGCAGTAATCGGATACGGAAGCCAGGGACATGCACATGCCCTGAATGCAAAAGAATCTGGATGTAACGTAATCATCGGTCTTTATGAAGGAAGTAAATCATGGGATAAAGCAGTAAAACAGGGATTTGAAGTTTACACAGCAGCAGAGGCAGCTAAGAAAGCTGATATTATCATGATTCTGATCAACGATGAGAAACAGGCAGCAATGTACAAAAAAGATATCGCTCCAAACCTTGAAGCAGGTAACATGCTGATGTTCGCTCATGGTTTTGCAATCCACTTTGGACAGATTGTTCCACCTAAGGATGTTGATGTAACAATGATCGCACCTAAGGGACCAGGACATACAGTGAGAAGTGAATACCAGGCAGGTAAAGGTGTACCTTGTCTTGTTGCTGTTCAGCAGGATGCAACAGGAAAAGCACTTGATATGGCACTTGCTTATGCATTAGCAATCGGTGGAGCAAGAGCTGGTGTTCTTGAAACTACATTCAGAACAGAGACAGAGACAGACCTTTTTGGTGAGCAGGCAGTACTTTGTGGTGGTGTGTGTGCACTGATGCAGGCAGGATTTGAGACACTTGTCGAGGCTGGTTATGATGAGAGAAATGCATACTTTGAGTGTATCCATGAGATGAAACTGATTGTAGACTTAATCTACCAGTCAGGTTTTGCAGGAATGAGATATTCTATCTCTAACACAGCTGAGTACGGTGATTACATCACAGGACCAAAGCTTATCACAGATGAGACAAAGAAGACAATGAAGAAGATCCTTTCTGACATTCAGGATGGTTCTTTCGCAAAAGAATTCTTATTAGACATGTCAGAAGCTGGCGGACAGGCTCACTTCAGAGCAATGAGAAATATTGCTGCTGAGCATCCATCAGAGAAGGTTGGAGCTGAGATCAGAAAGCTTTACAGCTGGAACAATGACGATGAGAAATTAATCAACAACTAATGAAAACAATAAAAAGGAGAACATCGGGAATGAAGATTTCCGAATGTTCTCCTTTTTAATTGTTTGATCTTGTCATCTTATGGGTAATCCTTGCGCTCGTTCATTATTCCCTGATCATATGATTCTGGATAATAGAACGTATGCTGGCATTCAGATCCGGTTTGAGCTCATCATAAGTGATTGGGTCATTATCCAGAATCGTACTATAGCAGGATGAACTGGCAAGCTCAATAATCAAAAAGAGCATAATTTCAGGATTGCGAAGCTTCACGGAGGTATTGGCTTCAATCAATTTGTGATACAGATCCAGAAAGTTCAATTCTGTTGCAGCTGAATTGGAAAAAACGGCTTTCCGGAAGATTCCCCAGCTCAGGTTCTTTGAAATGAACCGGAGAACCAATTTGTTCTTTCTTAGCTGATCGATAATATAGTCGACAATAAAAACAATCTTGTCCTCAAAATCCGTGATATTCGCTTGCTGTTCTTCTTTGTATGCTGACAGAAAAAGCTTTTCAGCTGTTTTTCCAATCAGTCGGTCACGGATCTCATACTTGTCCTTGAAATAGAGATAAAAGGTTCCCTTTGCAACCCCTGCCTTTTGCACAATATCGTGAATTGATGTCTTCTCAATTCCTTTACTCATAAACAAATCATAGGCACTATCAAATAATGAATTCAATTTCTGCTGCTTATTCTCTTCAACTTTTCCCATCGCAACACACCACTTTTCCTTTAGATTTTCTTTATTATAAATATAAAATGACTAAAAGTCAACTTTTTAATTGTAAATTATTGACTTTTGGTCATTTTTGAGTTATAGTACCTATAGTTACAAAATGACTAACGGTCATTAACAAGTGAATACAAAGGTTCACTTAACTAGAAAGGGAGGCTAATCATATGATGATTAAACTTGGGAAAAAGATAGCAAAATACAGGGTGGCAATTGTGGTCGTTGCTGTATTACTTTTGATTCCATCCGCGTTAGGGTACTTTAAGACAAGAGTAAATTACGATATCCTTTATTATCTTCCAGGTGATATTGAGACGATGGTTGGACAGGACATTCTAAAGGAACAATTTGGAAAAGGTGCTTTTGCAATGGAAGTTGTAGAAGGGATGTCTGCGAAGGAAGTTACAGATGTCAAAGAAAAGATCGAAAATGTTGACGGTGTGGCAGAGGTAATCGGATATGACTCATTAGAAGAATCCGTTCTTCCGGCCAAGGTGCTTCCAGACAGTTTCCGAAGCGTATTTGAAAAAGGGGATGCAACGCTGATGGCAATCTTCTTCGATGATACCACATCGGCGGACAGTACGATGGATGCAATCACAGAGATTCGGAAGGTTACGAATAGGCAGTGTTATCTCAGTGGAATGTCAGCAGTGGTTACCGATACAAAGAACTTGTCAGAAAAAGAGACCCCAATCTATGTACTGATTGCAGTGATCCTCTGTTGTATCGTACTTGCACTCTTCATGGATTCCTTCCTTCTTCCGGTACTGTTCATGCTGAGTATCGGAATGGCAATTGTTTACAATCTGGGAAGCAACTACTTCCTGGGAGAGATTTCTTATATAACCAAAGCACTTAGCGCGGTCCTGCAGCTGGGAGTTACAATGGATTACTCCATTTTCCTGTGGCACAGCTATCAGGAATATCAGGTAAAGTATCCCGGCGATAAGGAAAGGGCTATGGGCCATGCAATTTCCAATACATTTTCATCTGTAGTAGGAAGTTCTGTTACAACAGTGGCCGGATTTATTGCACTTTGCTTCATGAGCTTCACGCTGGGTGCTGACTTAGGCATCGTAATGGCAAAAGGGGTAATATTCGGAGTACTCTCCTGTGTGACAATTTTGCCGGCAATGATTCTGATGTTTGATAATGCAATCAAGAAGACCACACATAAATCACTGATGCCCAATATGAATCACATTGCATCATTTATCACGGATCATTATAAAGCGTTTATCATGGTATTTATCGTGGTTCTGATTCCTGCATTATATGGTTACAATCATTCACAGGTTTATTATAATCTGGATTCTACTCTGCCGGAAGATCTGGCAAGTATCCAGGCCAATGAGCAGTTGGAAGAAAACTTTGATATGAACTCCACCCATATGGTTCTGGCAAGTGCAGATTTGCCGGCGAAGGATGCCAAGAAAATGCTGAATGAGATGTCCGATGTGGACGGTGTGAAATTTGCGTTGGGACTTGACAGTATCATCGGTTCCTCTGTTCCAAAGGATATGCTTCCAGATTCTGTTACATCTGCATTATCCAGCGATGAATATCAGTTGATGCTGATCAGTTCAGAATACAAAGTTGCAACGGATGAAGTGAATAATCAGATTACAGAGTTGAACAAAATTGTCAAGAAATACGATAAAAAAGCAATGCTGATTGGTGAGGGACCTTGTACAAAGGATTTGATCACCATTACAGATAAGGACTTTAAGGTTGTAAGCGCGATTTCTATTATTGCAATTTTTATGATTATTGCACTAGTATTCAAATCCATTTCCCTTCCATTTGTTCTGGTTGCGGTGATTGAATTTGCAATTTTTATCAACCTTGGAATTCCATTCTTTACCGGATCGAAGATGCCATTTATCGCATCGGTTGTTATCGGGACCATCCAACTGGGAGCTACCGTTGATTATGCAATCTTGATGACAACGAGATACAAAAAAGAACGAAATAACGGACATTCCAAACATGATGCAATTCAGATTGCATTGTCCACATCCATTCCATCCGTTATCGTGTCAGCACTTGGATTCTTTGCAGCAACATTTGGCGTTGGAATTTATTCTAATATCGACATGATTTCCCAGCTGTGTACTTTGATGGCACGCGGAGCAATCATCAGTATGTTTGTTGTCATATTCATTCTTCCGTCCATGTTGATGGTATTTGACAAACTGGTATGCATGACAACCGTCGGCATGAAACAGAATGTTGCAAAAAACAAAACGGCAGATAACATAAATGCACATGCAAATGCTTAGGAGGCAGATATTATGAAAAATAGAGAATATAAAAAATTATTGGCAGTAGCATTAATAGTAGCAATGGTTGGCAGCATGTTCCAGACAACAACCTGCCGTTCATTTGCAAGTGACGCAGCAACGCAGCAAGTATCACAGGTGGCAGCAGCGGATGATTCCGAGCTAGTCAACACGGTGAAAGAAAAAATTTCCTCAAAGAGTAACAGCAGTTCCACTACGGCAAAAGCAACGAAGAACGAGACGGTATATGCAAAGGTTGATGCAAATGGTTCCGTAAAATCGGTTACGGTATCGGATCAGCTGAAAAATGTCACAGAGGAATCAAATATTCAGGATGTATCAACACTGAAGAATATTGAAAATGTAAAGGGGGATGAGACATTTGAACAGAACAGCAGCAACTTAGTGTGGAGTGGGGCTGGTTCTGACATCTGTTATCAGGGAACAACGACACAAGCACTTCCAGTTGGAATCAAAGTGACCTACACTTTAGATGGAAAAAATATCAGTGTGGATGAGCTGAAGGGGAAGAGCGGACATCTGAAAATCAAATATCAGTATATCAATACGACAAAATCATCTGCTACGAATTTTACACCATTTTTAATGGCGACTGGTATTGTGATTGATACGGATACTTTTGCAAATGTAACAGTAGAAAACGGGAAAATATCTTCTGACGGAGATCGTGACCTTGTCATTGGCATGGGGCTTCCGAGTGTTTCCTCAGAACTTGGGACTGATGATCTGGATATCCCGGATTATTTTGAAATGGAAGCAGATGTCACAGACTATAAAGTACCGGAGGCTGTGACGATTGCTACCAATGAGATATTCAATGAACTGGATACGGATGGATTTGACAGTGTGGATGAGCTGAAGGATTCCATGACTGACCTATCGGATGCGTCAAAGCAGTTAGTAGATGGTTCCGGACAGTTAAAAGACGGACTGGATACCTTGCTGAATCGTTCCGGTACTCTGGTGGATGGTGTAAATGAGCTGGCAGATGGCGGCGGGGCATTGAAGGATGGTACGGTTTCTCTGGCAGATGGAGTTGATACCTTAAAAGCCGGAACAACTTCCCTGGTCATGGGTATAGATACCCTAAAGGATGGAACCACTTCTTTAGTCAGTGGCTCCGCGGATCTTTCTGAGGGGACAATAACACTGGCAAATGGAAGCAGCGATCTTGCGGCAGGCTTAAATCGAATGAAACAGCAGACAGATGCAGATGATCTGGTTGGAAATACACAGCAGTTAGCGGCTGGTGCTGCCCAGGTAAATCAGGGAATTGATCAATTGAATACTGGTGTGAATACAGTAAAAGCAGGAACAGGCACTTTGATTGAAAAAGAAGGATTGCTCAGAGATAGTCTTAATAATGGACTTGGCACATTAGAAGACAAACTAAATACAGGAATAGACACCGCCGTATCTTCTAATGTCAATGCTGCTTTGAACCAATATAGTGATGCAGTTGGTACCAATATGAATAGTTTGGAAACAGCGGCAAATGGTCTTGTGGATACATTAAGTTCAAGTACTGCGTCCCAGGCTCTTGAAGATGCAGCAGAGAATGTTAACGCACAGTCTGAACAAATTGCAGAACAGTCAAGTGTCATTGCGGACAATGCAAATGCGGCTGCTGGATCCCTTGAAGAAGCAAATGCCAATGTTGAAAGTGCATATACAGATACATCAAATCTGGATGCAGCAATTGCGACTCTTTCCGATGCAGCGGCAAATGAAGAGATTCCAGAAGATGTTCAGGCAGCAATCTATGCAGTCATTGGAAATCTGGAAAGTCAGCAGAGTGAGACGGCAGTATCCAATGATGCGGTATCGGCTGTCAGTGGCAATATCGATGCCGCAAAGACTGCGGCATACAGCGCAGCAGAAACTGCGGGAAATATGAGCAATGCAGGTATTGATTTACAGTCACAAGTAGAAGCGGCCACGGCAAATGCAAGTGCACTGGATCAGGCAAAGTATCTTGCGGGAGCAATCACTTCAACCAAACAAGGACTGCAAGGTGGACTGGTTGGAGACGGTGGTGTGGCATCACAGCTTAGCACGGGACTCTCACAAGGTCTGCAGGGGGCAGTCTCTCAAGGAATTGGAACCGTAAAAAACAGTGTGACAGACAGCTTTGATAACCCGGATGCAGCAAAAGGATTGATTGCCGGGACAAAAGGTTTGTTAGACGGTGTTCAATCTGTTTCGGATGGAATAAATCTCCCGGTTGCAGGTCCGATCTCTCTTAAAGATGGCACCAGTGCACTGGCTGGTGGAACAGCGTTATTAAAGGACAGTTCCGCAACTTTGAAGAGCGGAATCGACCGGCTCGCAGCAGGTGGAGTTCAAGTTTCAGCGGGAGCTTCTACGGTCACAGCGGGTGCAGCAGAATTGGCCGCAGGAGCCGGGCGGTTGAATACAGGAGCATCAGACCTTCAAAGTGGAGCCGGGCAGCTTGATGCAGGGGCATCGGATCTTCAAGGTGGAGCAAATAAGCTAAGCGATGGCGCTGGAACACTAAGCGATGGCCTGAATACACTCCAGGATTCGACACCAGAGCTTACGTCAGGTATCACACAGCTTGATGATGGGTCAAAGGAATTAAACGATGGAATGATCAAGTTCAATGAGGAAGGAATTCAGAAGCTGACGAATGCATTTGACGGCGATGTTGATGGAATGTTAGATAAGCTGAACACGATGCTTGATTCTTCCAAACAATATAAGAGCTTCTCGGGAATTTCTGATAATATGGATGGAAGTGTGAAATTCATCTTTGTATCAGATGCGGATGAATAAGATTGGGTTTTGAAGGCAAAAAAATAAAATGAAAAAGAAAAAGTTCTCTGTCTGGCAGGCGGAGAACTTTTTTGAGGAAATTTTTGATTTGAAATGATTTCTTGTGCATACTTTCCGGCAGTGGTATGATAGAAATATATAAGTGGAAACGGAAATTGATTTAGAAAGGAGCACACAGTATGGATGCAAGATTACATGACTTACGTTCAACAAAAAATCCAAAGGCGCGTATTAAATTAATGAATGGACACTTTGCAACCAGTAACTCTCATTTGAATACTTACATTGATATGTCTACGGTCAAGAGCCGTCATAACAATGCGAGAGAGACTGCCAAAGAGCTTTCTCATCCTTATCTCAATACCACATCCGTGGATACCATTGTATGCTTGGATGAGACCAGCGTAATTGGAACATTTATGGCGGAGCAATTGTCAGACTCATCGTCAATGTCTCTGAGTGCAGGCAATAATATCTCGGTCATTACACCGGAATACAACCAGATGGGACAGATTATGTTTCGTGATAACAATCAGCGAATGGTACAGAACCAGCAGGTTCTGATTCTGGCGGCTTCTCTGACTACAGGAAAGACTGTGAGCCGTGCGATTGAGTCAATTCTGTATTACGGGGGAGCTGTATGCGGGATTTGCTCCATTTTTAGTGCAGTGACAAAGGTGGCAGGGATGAGCGTGGAGACGATATTCACCACCAAGGATATTCCAAATTATCAGGCATATGTATCATACGATTGTCCGATGTGCAAAGCAGGGCAGAAAATTGAGGCCATCGTCAATAGTTTCGGTTATTCCAAACTGTAAAAAATGAAAATGTCCGCTTAACCAAAAAAAAGACAACTTCCATGACGGTAGAAGTTGTCTTTTTTAATAGAATGTGCTGCCTTGTAAAGCAAACAGTACATTATTATGTTCTCTATAAATTAAGCAATTCCGTTCACAGCTTTTGCTAAACGGGAAATCTTTCTAGAAACAGTCTTTTTGTGGTAAACACCCTTGCTTCCAGCTTTGCTGATTAATGTGATTGCTTCCTGCAACTGAGCCTTTGCTGTCTCAGCATCTTTGTTAGCAACAGCAGTCTCAACTTTTTTCACAACGGTCTTAACACCAGACTTGATTGCTTTGTTTCTAGCAGCTTTTGTTTCGTTAACTAAAATTCTTTTTTTCGCAGATTTAATATTAGCCAATTTGAACACCTCCAAATATATGATATGATTGTTTGTTATAATTGAGTTATCGATGAATCCGGACACGGACGTCTCACCGAAACATACTCACTCATTTTATGACAAGTACTCCTGCTTGTCAATAGAAAATATTAAAATCTTGTAAAATTCTGCAAAAACAATTGCCGGAAAATGTGCATATTTCCCCAAATCCGGTAAAGACTAGATCTCAGGCAGATTCATTTGCAAATAAAGATAAATCATGCATAGGAGATTGGAAGATATGTTGGAGAAGTACGATGTTCGAACGGATTTGGCACTGGAGAAAAAAGAACGGTTTGATGCAGACAATGTAGAAGTAAAAGGGGTGATTCTGGAGGAGGACTATGACGAAGAGCTTGAGATTCGGACCACGACAGTGATCATCGAGACAGAAAAAGGGGCAAAAATCATGGGGAAACCTGTGGGAACCTATCTGACGATGGAGGTTCCGCACATGGCAGTTCCGGATGAGGACTATCACCGTGAAATTTCGATGAAGCTGGCCGGACATTTAAAAGAACTGCTGATGAAGAATCAGATTATCAGCGAAGCAAAAAAACAAAATTTTTCGGCACTGGTAGTGGGATTGGGAAACCGAAAGGTAACGCCGGATGCGCTGGGGCCTTTTGTGGTAGACAATCTGTACGTGACAAGGCATATTGTCAACGAATACGGCAAATATGCTATGGGACTGGAGCATGCCAACGCAATCAGTGCCATGATTCCCGGAGTGATGGCACAGACCGGAATGGAGACGCTGGAGATGGTAAAGGGTGTCGCTGACATCACAAAGCCGGATGTCATTCTGGCAATTGATGCCCTTGCGGCGAGAAGCAGCAGGCGGCTGAACCGGACCATACAGATTGCGGATACAGGAATCAGCCCGGGGTCCGGTGTAGGGAACCACAGAAATGGGCTGACAAAGGAATCACTTGGGATTCCAGTCATTGGAATCGGCATCCCAACGGTGGTAGATGCGGCGACCATCGTAAATGATACAATGGAAAATATGATCGCGGCACTGGAATCCTCCAAATCACTGAAGGGTGTGGGAGATGTGCTGAAATCTTACAATGCAACGGAAAAATATGAATTGATTCAGGAACTAATCTCACCACATTTGAATGGAATGTACGTGACACCAAAAGATGTAGACGAAATGGTGAAACAGATCAGCTTTACCATTTCTGAAGGACTGAATGTACTTTTCGCAAATAACATGCTAGCTTAAATTTTTCTGCCATTTCACCGGATTCTTTCATAATTATAAAATGTTCTTCATAAATATATCATTACCACAAATACAATATAAATACTGCAAAAGATATCTCCTGCTTCTGAGGGTGGGAGAGCTTTTGTAATGTTTTTATTCATTGTTTAGAGAAGGGGATAAAAAGAAGATGAAAAGAATCGGAAAGAAAAGAAAAAACTTGTCGGGCTTTCAGATTCTGATAGTCATCCTGATGATTTCCCTGTCTGTCTTTAGCCTGAGAAAGCCCCTTGCAAGAAGCTGGCAGCTAAAGGGGCGGTACAGGCTTTGGAATATCGCCCAGTGCAGCATGTTCCCGGTACTGATGTACCAGTACGCACCGCCGCAGATGAGCACAGATCTGCTGGCACAAAAGGCACTGTATGCCGCCTTTCCGGTGGTGGGATATGTGAAGGACCAGAGAAAATATGAGACGGAGATGGAAGATGAGGAGACTATTCAGATGATTCTTGCACTTCAGGCAGAGGACGAAAATCAGGTGGATGAGAACGGCAATTTGATTGCGGAAGGAAGCGGGCAGGAACCGCAGGCAGAGCAGCCAGCAGAGGCAAATGCTGCTTCAGGTCAGCTGGAAGCTGCGGCAGCACCGGTACTTGATTTGTCTATCGAGCGGCTGAGAGATCCGGAATACCTGATGAATAACTTTTACACGGTGGATTCCACCACGATGATTGACTCTGACCAGTTGAATGTGGATGATCTTCTTGGCCGAAGTATGAAAATCGATTGCTCTACTGGCGGGGCAAAGGTGCTGATTTTTCACACCCACTCACAGGAATTTTTCGCAGATTCCGTGGAAGGGGATGCCAGTACGTCGATTGTAGGTGTGGGAGGCTATCTTACAGAAAAACTGAAGGAAAAGGGGATTGAGACCATCCATGATGAAGGAGTCTATGATATTATCAATGGAAAGCTGGACCGCAGCAATGCCTATGAAATGGCAGAGGCAGGCGTGCGCCCGATTTTAGAGGCAAATCCCACCGTTGAAATAGCCATCGATCTGCACCGGGATGGTGTGGGGGAAGATACCCATCTGATCACTGACATAGGCGGAACCGAGACTGCGAAAATCATGTTCTTTGACGGACTGAGCAGAACCAGAACGCAGGGGGATATTGCCTATCTGTACAATCCATACATTCAGGATAACCTTGCTTTCTCCCTGCAGATGCAGTTGGCATGCGAGACCTATTATCCCGGTTTTGCGAGACACATTTATCTGAAAGGGTATCGTTATAACTTGCACCTGCTCCCAAAATCCCTGCTGATTGAGGCCGGAGCCCAGACAAATACAGTGCAGGAAATGAAAAATGCTATGGACAGATTGGCAGAAATCCTTTATCATGTAATAATGTAATTTTAGCGGATTGGAGAGAATTGAAATGGCAAAAAACAATACATATGATGCGGGAAGCATCTCGATTTTAGAGGGGCTCGAGGCTGTCCGCAAGAGACCCGGAATGTATATCGGAAGTGTTTCTACCAAGGGCCTGAACCATTTGATTTACGAAATCGTGGACAATGCGGTGGATGAGCATCTGGCAGGATTTTGTTCGGAGATTCACGTGACGCTGGAGAAGGACGGCTCGGCGACAGTGACAGATAACGGACGTGGCGTTCCGGTGGATCTTCATGCTACAGGCGTTTCGGCAGAACGAGTGGTCTATACCACTCTTCATGCAGGCGGAAAATTCGATGACTCTTCCTATAAGACAAGTGGCGGACTGCACGGGGTTGGTTCGTCTGTTGTCAATGCGCTGTCAACGTATATGGATGTCAAGGTAAGCCTAAACGGTGGCATCCACCATGACCGCTACGAGCGCGGCGTCCCGGTCATCGAGCTTGAGAATGGACTGCTTCCTGTTATAGGTAAGACGAGAAAGACGGGAACCACAGTCAACTTCCTGCCTGATGATACGATTTTTGAAAAGACAAGATTTAAGGCGGAGGAAGTAAAGAGCCGTCTTCATGAGACTGCATATCTGAATCCATCCCTCACCATCATCTTTGATGATAAGCGTTTGGATGTCCCGGAACATATCGTGTTCCATGAGCCAGATGGAATCCTTGGATTTATCAATGAACTGAATGCGAAAAAAGAAGTTGTCCATGAGCCGGTATATTTTAAAGGAAGTGCGGAAGGAATAGAAGTCGAGATTGCCTTTCAGTATGTAAATGAGTTCCATGAAAATGTTCTGGGATTCTGTAACAACATTTACAATGCGGAGGGCGGCACTCATCTGACTGGTTTTAAGACAACCTTCACGACCGTGATGAACCAGTATGCGAGAGAGCTTGGAATCTTAAAGGAGAAGGATCCAAACTTTACCGGAGCCGATATCCGAAATGGAATGACCGCCATCGTGTCCATCAAGCACCCGGACCCCCGGTTTGAGGGACAGACCAAGACGAAGCTGGACAATCCGGATGCATCGAAGGCAGCTGGAAAGGTAACGGGAGATGAGATTGTATTGTATTTTGACCGGAATCTGGACAGCCTGAAAAAAGTTCTTTCCTGCGCGGAGAAGGCGGCCAAGATTCGCAAGAGCGAAGAAAAAGCCAAGACGAATCTCTTGACAAAACAGAAGTATTCCTTTGACAGCAACGGAAAGCTTGCCAACTGTGAGAGCCGGGATGCTTCCAAGTGTGAAATTTTCATTGTGGAGGGAGACTCTGCCGGAGGTTCTGCAAAGACCGCCCGAAACCGGATGTTCCAGGCCATTCTTCCCATCCGTGGCAAGATCCTGAATGTGGAGAAGGCGAGTATCGATAAAGTATTGGCAAATGCAGAAATCAAGACCATGATCAATGCATTTGGCTGTGGTTTCTCCGAAGGATATGGCAACGACTTTGACATCAGCAAGCTGCGCTATGATAAGATTGTCATCATGGCCGATGCCGATGTGGATGGTGCCCACATTTCCACGTTGCTGTTGACCTTATTTTACCGGTTCATGCCGGAGCTGATCTATGAGGGACATGTTTATATTGCCATGCCGCCGTTATATAAGGTCATGCCGAAGAAGGGCGAGGAAGAGTATCTCTATGACGATAAGGCACTGGAGAAGTACCGCAAGACCCATGAGGGTGCCTTTACTCTTCAAAGATACAAAGGTCTTGGAGAGATGGATGCGCAGCAGCTTTGGGAGACAACGCTGGATCCAGAGACCCGGGTGATGAAGCGCGTGGAGATCGAGGATGCAATCATGGCATCTGGCGTGACAGAGATGCTGATGGGCTCTGAGGTGCCGCCAAGACGGAGCTTTATCTATGAGAATGCGACTGAGGCAGAGCTGGATATTTAACAGACTCAGGCAGTGGCAGTTGATATGAGGTGATGAGCAGGCAATGACACAGAGGAATACCATCTGTTTTGCTCTGCATCATTGGATGAGGAGATAGAAGAATGAGTGAATCACAAATTATAAGAACCGAATATTCGGAAGTGATGAAAAAATCATACATTGATTACGCTATGAGTGTCATCGTTGCCAGAGCACTTCCGGATGTCCGTGACGGATTGAAGCCGGTGCAGAGAAGAACGCTCTATGATATGCACGAGCTGGGAATCCGCTACGACAAACCTTATAGAAAATGTGCCCGTATCGTCGGAGATACCATGGGTAAATATCATCCCCACGGAGACAGTTCCATTTACGATGCTCTGGTGGTGATGGCGCAGGATTTCAAAAAAGGAATGATTCTTGTGGATGGTCATGGTAATTTTGGCTCCATTGAGGGGGATGGCGCCGCAGCCATGCGTTACACGGAGGCGAGACTGACCAAGCTGACACAGGAAGTGTATCTCGGAGATCTGGATAAGAATGTCATCGACTTTATGCCAAACTTTGACGAGACAGAGAAAGAGCCAGTGGTTCTTCCGGTGCGGATACCAAACCTTCTGGTCAACGGAGCGGAGGGGATTGCAGTCGGTATGGCAACAAGCATTCCGACCCACAATCTCTGTGAGGTGATTGATGCGGTCAAAGCGTATATGAAAAATGATGCGATCAGCACCAAACAGCTCATGAGATATCTGAAGGGACCGGATTTCCCAACGGGCGGAATTGTGGTCAATAAGGATGATCTTCTTGGCATCTATGAATCCGGACAGGGGAAAATCAAGATTCGGGGAACCGTCGAGGTAGAGGAATTAAAAGGCGGCAAGAAGCAGCTGGTAGTTACAGAGATTCCTTATACCATGATTGGATCTGGAATTGGAAAGTTTCTGAATGACGTCTGCAATCTGGTGGAGACGAAGAAGACCTCTGATATCGTGGACATTTCCAACCAGTCTTCTAAGGATGGAATCCGGATTGTGATTGAGCTTCGCCGGGGTGCGGATGTAGAGAATCTGAAGAATCTTCTCTATAAGAAGACAAGACTTGAGGATACCTTTGGTGTGAATATGCTTGCCGTTGCAAATGGAAAGCCGGAGACGCTGGGATTAAAGTCGATCATTGAGCACCATGTGGATTTCCAGTTCGAGCTGGCAACCAGAAAATACCAGACCTTGCTGACAAAAGAGCAGGACAAAAAAGAAATTCAGGAAGGTCTGATCAAAGCCTGTGATGTCATTGATCTGATCATAGAGATTTTAAGAGGAAGTAAGAATGTAAAAGATGCCAAAGCATGTCTCACCAATGGAGTTACGGAGGGGATTCACTTCAAATCCAATATCTCAAAGAAGATGGCTGCCATGCTCTGTTTTACCGAACGTCAGGCAACGGCGATTCTGGAGATGCGCCTCTACCGTTTGATTGGATTGGAAATCGAGGCCCTTCAAAAAGAACATGAAGTGACGCTGAAGAACATTGCACACTACGAAGATATCCTGAACAATTATGAGTCCATGTCGGATGTGATTATGGAAGAGCTTGACCAATACAAAAAAGAATTCGGACGTAAGAGACAAACTCTGATTGAAAATGCAGAGGAAGCTGTTTTTGTTGAGCAGAAAATTGAAGAGCGTGAAGTTGTATTCTTGATGGATCGTTTCGGATATTCCAAGACCGTGGATGTGGCAACCTACGAACGGAACAAGGAAGCGGCAGATGCGGAGCACAAGTACGTTGTGCACTGCATGAATACGGGGAAAATCTGCCTGTTTACCGACATGGGCAAGATGCACCAGGTGAAGATGATGGATCTTCCATTTGGAAAATTCCGCGATAAGGGAACTCCGATTGACAATGTCAGCAATTTCTCAAGCAGTGAGGAACAGATTATCTACATCTGTGATGCAGAGCAGACAAGATTTGCCATGTTCCTGTTTGCAACGAAGCAGGGGATGATTAAGCGTGTGGAGGGCAGCGAGTTCCAGGTTGCAAAGAAGACCATCGCTGCGACAAAGCTTCAGGAGGAAGATGAAGTCATTGCGGTGACGATTGTCAATGACGTCCAGAATATTGTTCTTCAGACAAAGGGAGGATATTTCCTGAGATTTCCGGCATCAGAAGTACCGGAGAAGAAAAAGGGGGCAGTGGGTGTTCGCGGAATCCGTCTGGCCAAGGACGATGAGCTGGAGAATCTGTACCTTTTTGAAGAGGGAACGGAGAGCAAGGTCGCTTATATGGAGAAGGAAGTTACATTAAATAGACTGAAATCAGGGAAAAGAGATACAAAAGGCGTGAAAAATAGGGGATAACCCTTGCTTTTCGCTGATTTATATGTTAAACTAAACGATAGTTACATAAGAAACCGGCAGAAGAGTGGACCAAAAGTCCACTCTTCTTTATTGCTATGTCACAAAAATCAGTATGTATCATTCAATTGTCGGGTATTCTATCTGGAAAGATTTGTTAAGTGCAGAAATGGAGGAATCATATTGTCAAAGAAAGAAATCTATGAACAAAAAACAGAAGAGCTCCTTACACCTATCGTGGAGAAGGAAGGCTTTGAACTTGTTGATGTTGAGTATGTGAAGGAGGCCGGTACGTGGTATCTGCGAGCGTATATCGACAAGCCCGGAGGGATTGCAGTGAATGACTGTGAATTGATAAGCCGTGCATTTTCGGAAGTTTTGGACGCAGAGGACTATATTGATGATGCTTATATATTTGAGGTGAGTTCCCCGGGACTTGGGCGGCCACTGAAAAAGGAAAAAGATTTTATCAGGAACCAGGGCGAAGAGGTAGAAATCCGAACCTACCGCGCCATCGACAAGCAGAAGGAATTTGTCGGTATTTTGAAAGAGTTCGATAAAGATACAGTAACACTGGAATACGAAGACGAGAGCACACAGGTGTTTGATAAAGCCGACATTGCCCTGATCCGTCTGGCATTTGATTGGTAAATTAGGAGGAAAAGAGAAAAATGAACGCAGAGTTATTAGAAGCATTAAACATTTTGGAAGAGGAGAAAAACATCAGCAAAGAGACCATGATGGAAGCCATCGAGAATTCACTGATCAATGCCTGTAAGAACCATTTTGGTACATCAGACAATATCAAGGTCATTATGGATCACGAGACTTGTGATTATTCTGTCATTGCAGAGAAGGAAGTTGTAGAAGAAGTATATGATCCTGCAATTGAGATTACATTAGAAGATGCACAGAAGGTTGATTCCAAGCTGAATATGGGAGATATCGTACAGATTCCGGTAGAATCGAAGTCTTTTGGACGTATTGCGACTCAGAATGCCAAGAACCTGATTCTTCAGAAGATTCGTGAAGAAGAGCGCAAGGTTGTTTATGATCAGTATTTTGAGAAGGAAAAGGATATCGTAACAGGTATCGTACAGCGTTATATTGGCAAAAATATCAGTATCAATCTTGGTAAAGCAGACGCCATTCTTACAGAGAATGAACAGGTGAAGAACGAAGTGTTCCAGCCGACAGAGCGAATCAAGCTTTATGTGGTAGAAGTGAAGAATACACCGAAGGGACCAAAGATTCTGGTATCCCGTACCCATCCGGAGCTTGTCAAGCGTCTGTTTGAGGCAGAAGTTGCCGAGGTGAAGGACGGAACGGTGGAGATTAAGAGCATTTCCAGAGAAGCAGGTTCACGTACCAAGATTGCAGTATGGTCCAACGATGAGAATGTGGATCCGGTTGGAGCCTGTGTCGGTATGAATGGTGCCAGAGTCAATGCAATTGTCAATGAACTTCGGGGGGAAAAGATCGATATCATCAACTGGAGTGATAATCCGGCATTACTGATTGAGAATGCACTGAGTCCTGCAAAGGTTATCTCGGTTGCAGCTGATCCGGATGACAAGACAGCAAGCGTCATCGTTCCTGATTATCAGTTGTCTCTTGCAATCGGAAAAGAAGGACAGAACGCCCGTCTTGCAGCCCGCCTGACTGGCTATAAGATCGACATCAAGAGTGAGACGCAGGCGGTTGAGTCTGGCGAGCTTCCGGCAGACTACATGGATCAGATGGAAGAAGTGGTTGACGAGTATATAGAAGAAACATACGATGAAGAAATCACAGATGAAGCAATAACAGACAATGAATGTACAGAAGATGCGTATACAGAGGACGAAATCGAATTCGTTGAGACAGAGGAATAAGCGATATCAGAAGATACGCCATATTTCATTGAGAGGTGGATATATTTGAGTAGTGCGAAAAAAATTCCCATGCGAAAATGTGTGGGATGCGGAGAAATGAAAAGCAAAAAAGAAATGATGCGAGTGATCAAGACCGCGGAGGATGAATTCCTGCTGGATACAACAGGAAAGAAAAATGGCCGGGGCGCATATCTTTGTTTTTCTGGTGAATGTCTGAAGAAAGCCATAAAGAATAAGGGGCTGGAGCGCTCCCTCAAACATGCGATTCCACCGGAAGTATATGAGAGTCTGCAGAAGGAGATGGAAGCATTTGAGACAAAGTAAAGCACTGTCACTGATTAGTCTGGCAACGAAAGCAGGGAAGATCGCAAGTGGAGAATTCATGACGGAGAACGAGACAAAATCAGGGAAGGCAGCACTTGTTATTGTTGCAGAAGACGCATCAGATAACACCAAGAAGAAATTCAGGAATATGTGTGATTTCTATAAAGTACCGATTTACATTTATGGAGATAAGGAGACCTTGGGGCATGCAATGGGAAAAGAATTCCGTGCATCTCTGGCAATATTAGATGAAGGATTTGCAAAAGGAATTCAGAAGCATTTAGATAGCTGAGCAGTGGAAAGAACATCCGGTTCTTGTCCGGATGACACTGAACAGGTGACGTTTTCATGACGTTGCAAGAAACACGACAATTGCATAGCGAGGCTTTCTGATCCATCAGGAAGTGTAAGGAGGCATATATATGACAAAACTGAGAGTACATGAATTAGCAAAAGAGCTAAAGATGGAAAATAAACAATTGATTAAGATTTTGGAGGGAAAAGGCGTGGAAGTGAAGAGCCATATGAGCTCGCTTACAGATGAGCAAATCGCAATGGTGAAAGCACCAAAGAGTGAAGCACCAAAGAGTGAGGAACCAAAGAAGAAACATATCGTACAGGTATTCAGACCGCAGAATTCTAAAAACGGTGGAAGAAGTACACAGAGACCTCAGGGACAGAATGCGTCTCAGGGCCAGAGACCACAAGGTCAGGGAACGCAGCAGAGACCACAGGGTCAGGGCGCAGCACAAGGCCAGAGACCACAGGGACAGAGCAGTGCAACCCAGGGTCAGAGACCACAGAGTCAGGGAAACCAGCAGGGACAAAGTGCTCAGGGAAATCGTCCGGCAGGTTCTGAGGACAGAAGACCAAACCAGGGACAGAGAACTTATAACAACGGAGAACGCCGTCCATACAACAACACTAACAATAACGGAGAGCGCCGTCCATATAACAACACCAATAACAGCGGAGAGCGCCGCCCATACAACAACACCAATAACAGCGGAGAGCGCCGCCCATACAACAATACCAACAATAACGGAGAGCGCCGTCCATACAACAACACCAACAATAACGGAGAGCGTCGTCCATATAACAACACCAACAATAACGGAGAGCGCCGTCCATACAACAACACCAACAGTAATGGAGAGCGCCGTCCATACAACAACACTAACAATAACGGAGAGCGCCGTCCATACAACAACACCAACAATAACGGAGAACGCCGTCCTTATAACAACACCAACAATAACGGAGAACGTCGTCCATACAACAATAACAACAGTAATGGAGAGCGTCGTCCATATAACAACAATAATGGAGAACGCCGTCCTTATAACAACAGTAACGGACAGGGCGGAAGAGGCCAAGGCAGACCGGCTGAGAAATCTTCCACAGCATCCGTTGTTATGGAGCAGAAGCCAACGCGTGCAAAACCTCATGACAGAGATAAAGATCACAAGAAAAAAGATTACCGCAAGGAAGAATTTGCAAAAGGACCAAAGGGCAAAAAGGGCAAACCGGTTGTAGAAGTGAAGAAACCGCAGCCAAAGGAAGAAAAGAAAGTAGAAGTAATCAAACAGATTATTCTGCCGGAGGTTCTTACAATCAAGGAACTTGCTGACAAGATGAAGATTGTACCTTCTGTAATCGTTAAGAAGCTTTTCTTACAGGGAAAGGTTGTTACGCTGAATCAGGAAATCGATTATGAGGCAGCAGAAGAAATTGCAATGGAATTTGAAGTGTTATGTGAACCGGAAGTGGTAGTCGATGTCATTGAAGAACTGCTGAAGGAAGACGAAGAAGACGAGAGCAAGATGGTAAAACGACCACCAGTTGTTTGTGTTATGGGTCACGTTGACCACGGTAAAACTTCTCTCCTTGATGCGATTCGTGACACCAATGTGACAGACCGTGAAGCGGGTGGTATTACGCAGCACATCGGTGCTTCCGTTGTGGATGTAAACGGTGAGAAAATCACATTCCTCGATACACCGGGACATGAAGCATTTACGGCAATGCGTATGCGTGGAGCAAGCTCTACCGATATCGCAATTCTTGTTGTTGCAGCCGACGACGGTGTGATGCCGCAGACAATCGAAGCAATCAACCATGCGAAAGCGGCTGGAATCGAGATTGTAGTTGCAGTCAATAAGATTGATAAGCCAAGTGCTAATATTGAGCGTGTAAAACAGGAACTTACAGAATATGAGCTGATTCCGGAAGACTGGGGCGGCAGTACCATCTTTGTTCCAGTTTCTGCACATACAAAAGAAGGAATTCCGGAACTGATGGATATGCTCATTCTGACAGCAGAGGTTATGGAATTAAAGGCGAACCCGGAAAGAAATGCACGTGGTCTTGTCATTGAAGCTGAGCTGGATAAAGGAAAAGGAGCCGTTGCTACCGTTCTGGTACAAAAGGGAACTCTTCATGTAGGAGATGCCATTGCAGCAGGATCCGCACACGGTAAAGTCAGAGCGATGATGGATGACAAGGGACGCCGGGTAAAAGAGGCAGGCCCATCTATGCCGGTTGAGATTCTCGGACTGAATGAAGTTCCAAATGCCGGAGAAGTATTCGTAGGATGCGACAATGATAAAGAAGCAAGAAGCTTTGCAGAGACCTTTATCTCTCAGGGCAGAGTGAATCTGCTTGCAGATACAAAATCCAAGAACATGTCATTAGATGACCTGTTTAGCCAGATCAAGGAAGGCAACCTGAAGGAACTTGGCATCGTTGTAAAAGCAGATGTACAGGGATCCGTAGAGGCAATCAAGCAGAGCCTCCTCAAGCTTTCCAATGATGAAGTTGTGATCAAGATCATCCATGGTGGTGTTGGTGCAATCAATGAATCCGATGTTATGCTGGCTTCTGCTTCCAATGCAATCATCATCGGCTTTAACGTAAGACCGGATGTCACGGCAAAGGAAATCGCAGAACGTGAAAAAGTCGATCTGAGATTATACCGTGTCATTTACCAGGCAATTGAAGACGTGGAAGCTGCCATGAAGGGAATGCTTGATCCAGTCTTTGAAGAGAAAGTCCTCGGACACGCAGAAGTGCGTCAGACCTTCAAGGCTTCCGGAATCGGTACAATTGCAGGTTCCTATGTACTGGATGGTGTCTTTGAGAGAGGATGCTCCGTTCGCCTGACCCGTGACAATATCGTGATCTTTGACGGACCGCTGGCATCTCTGAAACGTTTTAAGGATGATGTAAAGGAAGTAAAATCCGGTTATGAATGTGGTTTCGTATTTGAAAACTACAATGATATTCAAGAAGGCGACTTAGTGGAAGCATATAAGATGGTAGAAGTCGAAAGATAGGAGACGATACTATGAGAAAGAACAGCATTAAGAATACAAGAGTCAACACAGAAGTGCAGAGAGAACTGAGCAATATTCTCCGCGGTGGAATCAAAGATCCAAGAGTTGCACCGTTTACTTCTGTCGTTGCAGCGGAGGTCGCACCAGACCTCAAGACTTGTAAGGCATATATCAGTGTCCTGGGTGATGAAAAGGCCCAGGCAGATACCATTAAAGGGCTGCAGAGTGCGGAAGGTTATATCCGTCACGAGCTTGCAAGAACCCTGAATCTTCGCAATACACCAGAGATCAAGTTTATTGTGGACCAGTCCATTGAGTATGGTGTGAACATGTCAAAGATGATTGATGATGTGGTAGGTGAAAAGCATGAATAAATTTTTACTGGATACGCTGGAAGGAATGCACAGTGTTGCCATTGGCGGTCATATCAGACCAGATGGCGACTGTGTGGGCTCCACGACAGCATTGTATCAGTATCTGAAGACGAACTATCCGGAGATAAAGACTGATTTGTATCTGGAGCAGGGATTTTCAGAAACCTTTCGTTTTATAGAAGCTACAAAGGCAATTAAGAGCCAGATCACAGATGACATGGTCTATGACCTGTTTATTTGTCTGGACTGCAGTGATATGGGAAGACTTGGATTTTCAGCACCATTGTTCGAGTCGGCAAAGCACACACTTTGTATTGACCACCATCTGAGTAATGCAGCATTTGCAGAGCACAATTATATCATTGCAGATGCAAGCTCTACGGCAGAACTGGTCTACAATATGCTGGAATATGACAAAATCACGCTGGAGATTGCAGAGTCTTTATACCTTGGCATGGTACATGATACGGGAGTATTTCAGTATTCCTGTACGGCACCGTCTACGCTGGAAGCGGCGGCACAGCTTCTGCGCAAAGGAATCGATGCCAGCGAACTGATTGACAAGACTTATTATGAGAAGACTTATGTACAGAACCAGATTCTCGGAAGAGCACTGCTTGAGAGTATTCTCCTGTTAGATGGCAAATGCATTGCATCTGTGGTCAGAAAAAAGGAATTAGACTTTTACGGTGCAGCTACAAAAGATCTGGAGGGGATTGTCAGTCAGCTTCGGAGCACAACAGGAGTAGAAGTGGCGATTTTCCTTTATGAGCTGGAGTATCAGGAATTCAAGGTGAGCCTTCGGTCAAAAGGAAATGTGGATGTCAGCAAGATAGCGGAATTCTTCCAGGGCGGCGGACATAAAAGAGCAGCGGGATTCAGTATGAAGGGGACCAGTTATGACGTGATCAATAATATCACGCTTCACATTGAGAATCAGCTGTCAAAGTAATCTGCCACAGGTTTGAAAACACTTTGACAAATGACAGCCCGAAAGATAAAACGTGGAAAAAGGACAGGAGCAATTTCAATTATGATACATGGCGTTCTGAACGTATATAAAGAAAAAGGATTTACCTCACATGACGTAGTGGCGAAGCTGCGTGGAATTGTAGGCCAGAAAAAGATTGGACACACAGGGACACTGGATCCGGACGCGACAGGTGTCCTTCCTGTCTGTCTGGGAAAAGCAACAAAACTCTGTGATATGCTGACAGATAAGAATAAGACCTACGAGGCGGTCCTGCTTCTGGGAATCACCACGGATACACAGGATACCACTGGTGAAATCCTGTGTGAAAAAGATACGAATCATCTGAGTGAACAAAAAGTCATAGATTGTATACGTGGATATATAGGAGAGTACGATCAGCTGCCACCAATGTATTCCGCCTTGAAGGTGAATGGCCGAAAGCTGTATGAGCTTGCCAGAGAAGGAAAAGTCGTGGAAAGAAAGACCCGCAGGGTACAGATTTTCGATATCGACATTTTGGAGATGAATCTCCCGGAGGTACGTATGCGCGTGTCCTGCTCAAAAGGAACTTATATCCGCACACTCTGCCATGACATCGGGGAGAGCCTCGGTGTGGGTGGCTGCATGAAATCTCTGGTGAGAACAAAGGTGAGCAGATTCTGTATTGAGGATGCAAAGACACTGGATGAGATTGCGGTTTTAAAAAGCGAGGGCAGATTATCAGAGTACATGATTCCGGTTGATGAGATGTTTCCGACGTATCAAAAAGTCGTGATGAAAGAGGAATATGTATCACTTGCCTATAATGGAAATCAGTTTGCCGGAAGCTGTGTGGATGTGATACCTTCTGGGCAGAAGGTCAGAGTGTACGATAAAGAGAATAGATTTATTGGAATTTACGATTATAATGAGAAAGAAAATATGTTCAAAATCCAGAAAATGTTTCTGGATCAGAAGGAGATACGAGGATAAGAAATGCAATACATGAGAGACTATGAATCCTTTGATTACGAGGGCCCGACAGCAGTAACACTGGGAAAGTTCGATGGACTTCACAGAGGACATCAGAAATTGGTTGAAAAAA
>JAQVCP010000041.1 GCA_028689735.1 Hespellia sp.
TTTGGTTGTGGTGACTACATTATACACGAAATAGGGGGTCATTGCTTTTTTAATGTAAAAAGGTATGTAAACCCAGTAACTACAAGGTTTTATATAAAAAAAAGGGTAGTAAATTTGACACTACCAACTTGATACACAGGGGGAAATATATTATGACAGAATTTAGCCAGAAGTGCCGTTTTTATCTACAGGAGAGTGGAAGTAATGTATATCAGATTGCCCGAACTGCAAATCTAGATAGAACAACCGTACAAAGGATGCTAACCGGAAAACGTCTCCCAAGTCAGGAATTTGTAACAACATTTTGTAATCATTTACGAATTAACTCTATAGAACGACATGATTTAATTGAATCATATAAAATGGAAAAAATAGGAAAATCCACCTATATGAATCGTAAATATATTCAGAATCTTATTGAGCATATTGTCGAAACACAAAGTAAACCCGACTATTTTTTGACGCTTTCCACATCCTTGCTTCCAACAGACAGCACAGTAAAAAAAGTATTAACAAAAGAATTTGAAAGAGATGACAAAGGTAAGATATTCACCAATATACCACCGTCACATAATTACATTTATCGTATTTTAACTGAGCTTCATCTTCAGTACAAAAAAAGTGTTCCGGTACAGCATATGTTCAGCATGTATCCGAACCCTCTTTCCATACCTAATTCAAGTGTGAATCTTGAAAAATTATACTATATTGTACCATTCTTATTTTCAGATTATAGTAATTATCAGCCATGCTACTTTTATAGCCGCAACTTGAAAAGTGATTATTCTACGCAGCTCTTTCCGTATTATCTAATCACATCTTCTGAAGTAACCATTTTTTCATCAGATTTGAAACACTGTATTATTCATTCTGATGAAAAGACAAAAGCTTTATATAATGAAACGTTTTTGCATATGCGTGAGCAGGCACATCCTCTTATGGTCAAGCATTCCGATCCGCTCCAGGCTCTGTCTTTTTACCTGAAGTCTCTGAATACTACCCGTTTCCCTACTCACTCGATTGAATCACAGCCGTGTGTATTTGCATTTTTGCCAATACCAGAAAAAATTGCACGGCTCTGTCCAGACTCTGTTGGACAGAAAGCAGATTTACTTGCTATGATCGAGGGTTCCTACCAATCATTTGATGATCATATTGGCTCTATCAAAAATATATGTACTACTGATGGATTTCGCTCTTTTTATAAGGATGGAATACTGCATGGAGCTTTTACAATTTTTTCGGAACCATTTTCAGAAAAAGAACGGAAAGAAATGATTCATCATTTTAGGACGCTATATATGGAACATGACAGTTTCTACTTTTTGAATGACTCTTTTAAAATTCCGAATGATCTGCAGATAGAACTTTATGATAAGAATCAGGTAAATATCGTTTCAACCCAGAACAATAATTTTAATTTTCTTGGATTTACAGAAAGCAGCATTTGCGATGCTTTTTATGATTTTGCTGAATCGCTTTGTGAGTCGGAGATGCTCTGTCCGGTCCCGCGTGTACTTGAAACTCTTGACGAGCTGTTGAAGGTATAATTTATATGTTTTGAAAGTGCTGTACACATAAAATTCGTGTACAGCACTTAATGTATTTTTTTCTCAGATTCTAGATTCCCTCATAACTTGATATCACACGAACCTCATTATTTTTATAGAGTGAATGGATATGCTTCATGGATGACTCCATCTTACCCAGTGTATTTTCCAGATTATTGATATTCCTTGCATTTCCTCCAAGTGAAATTGCGACTGCATATTTTGTAAGCAGTCCAAAATCAATTTTCTCCTTAATCTGTCTTACCTGCTGCTCGATTATATCCAGCTCATTTCTCTGCTGTTCGATTTCATGCTGTACTATTTCCAGTGCATTTAAGTCTACGGAAAAACGGCTGTAGTCTGCATGAAGTCCTCTGCCATTGAGCAGATCATAAATCCGTCCTGAAAATTCTTCGATTTTCTCCAGGAATCCTTCACAGAAATCATTGACCAGTTTGTATAAATCATTCCATGATTTCAAAAGATCTTTTCCCCATTCAATTAAATTCGCGATTACGATAATATCCACTCCCAATTTGATTACAAAAGGTGATATGAATACAACGCCTATGATAACGAGAAATGCTGTAAATGGATTATCCTTTGCATACGCTGTCAGTGCGTTCATGATGACTTTTCTTCCAGATTCTGACTGGATGATTGTAAGAATCACACGTGGAAGATCTTTTGCAATAAACAGATTCAACTGGTCCGGTGTCAATGATGTCCCGTCCAGTCCAATCATATTTTCTTCGCTGGCAATTTCTGCGATCTGCATGATCGTGATGGCTGCTGCCGCTCTCTGATCTGGTGGAAGGCTCATCAAAAGTTCAGATAAGTCATCTGCAAATTTACTCATGTCTCCCTGGTCTGTTGCATTGTTTAGAGCGGAGTCATAAGTACCATCCGGTTTTCTGAACATCTGCTCAATCTCATGACATCCTGCAAAATCATCTGCATCGATTGGAGTCTCTACATATTGCATATTTTCATTATGAATGATAGAGATTCCCAGACGATTCACATAATCATTTTCTCCACAGACTCCGTAAATTTTCTTCACTACCTGCTCATAATTCTCTCCATATTTCTCCTCAAAATGTGCAATTGCCTCCGGCGAGAATCCCTGCCCATCCATAGAATAGCAAGTATCAATCAATGCACCGTGTTCTGCCATCAGAGTAATATATTGGGCTTTATTTCCACCTTTGGAATGTCCCGTCACAATAATGTTATCTTTATCTCCCCAATTGAATCGTTCTGCCATATCATCAAAATATTTTGCCGCCTCTTCCTGCTGTTTTGTCGACACTGCAGACATTCCCTGTCCGTTGTCTATCCATTCCCCATCTCCTGTTCCACAATAGCTTACATAATATGAGCCTGATTGAGACCTAAAGACACATGCACTGGTTCCACTGTTGTACCGCGCGGAATCACTGCTCTGATTACAAAGAACTGTTCCTGCCAGATTAGGATCTCTTACCGCATCCCGCAGAATCTGTATCTGAGCAGCATGGGCGTCCAGATATCTCTGGTCTTTGATATTATCTAACTTGGATACAATCTCAGCCAGCGTATCTCCATTGTCCACATCAGTAAATCCAAGATACATAAATGTATTAAAAATTGCCGAATATCTGCTTTCCTCACTACCTAATCCACTCATGCCCGCCTACCTCCAGTTCAAATACAGAAATTCATAGAACTCATCCATTGCAAAATGTCCCGTCTCAGAACCATCCTGTGTCTCTATGTTTCCATCCAGTCTAAGGTGTTCCTCTTTCAGGTTTCTTCTCCATAACTCCATTGCTGCATCCCGATCTTTCGGTGAAGCTGACAGTGAAATTGTCACATGCAGTGTAGTAGATGTATCTGCAAGAAGTTCTTCCAGTGTCACGGGGGAATCACTTTCATCCCAAATCAAAGATTTGAATGGAAAATAATTGACCTGCGCATCTGTAAAAACTCCCTCTGTTGTCTTTTCAACCAATTTTTTGATTTCATCCTGATAATAATAACCCATGTAATTATCCCGGTATGTAACAGTGCGGTCCTCACCGACTGTCCGCTCTACCCAGATCCGCTCCTCCGGGAACCTGTCGCTTTTCATATATGCTTCCCGGTTTCCATTTCCAATATGGCTTCCCTTCCATTCACGAAAAGTAAAGTCTTCTTTATATTTTTTCTGCATATAGGATACAAATCCCTGTTCCAGTTTTTCCTGTCTATTCATTCCACACCCACCTATTCCTGTGCAAAGGCACACAAGTAAAATACAGCTTACTATTCTCTGTCTGATACCATCAGCTCCTTCCAAATTCAATCTGTAGCTTTGTGTCTCCCACACGGATGATGTCACCCATCTGGAGGATTACATCCTTTTCAATCTTTTTACTATTCAGATACGTGTGATTACTCGAATTCAAATCTCTGAGATAAAGATGTCCTTCTCTCTGATAAATCAGACAGTGGCTTTTTGATACCTTCGGATCATCTGAAATGACGAACCACTCAGATAGATCATCTTTGACTTTTTTTCTCCCGATCCACATTTTTCCGATTAGCTTAAATTTACTAACCTCACCAGATTTTAGATTCTTGAATGAAATTCTCCAGACGTTCTGGCTGCCTTGATTTGTCAGAACAGTGTCATAAGAATCTCTCACACCTACAAAGAATTCGCCTTTTCCTTCCCCTATGACCTGCTTTCTTACATCCATCCCTCCTCTGACCAGAATATTATCTCCCTTTTTTCGCAGACTTCCCGGTTTTCTGGATCTGGACATTATCTTTATTGTTACAATAGCAGTCATCCCTCCCACCAGAATGATGATAACGACGACTGCCAGAAAAACCCACATTATGTCCTTGCGGTTCTTAATTCCGCAAGCTCCTTTGCCTTTTCTTCTGCTGCCCGAACTGTATTTGCAGCCATTCGCAGAGCTTCTGCCGTCATACATAACTGTTTTGCCGTCTGGCGCATCTTTTCCTGCTGCCTCGCTGCTTTTTTCATATAAGTTTCTGCCGCAGCTCCTTTCCATGAAGAAGAGAGAATCTGCATCGTATTACCATATGCCGAATCTGTCATAGACTGCATCTGTCTTCCAAGATTCTCCAATTGACTAGCCTGCCTGTGTGCTTTCGCAAAATCAAATTCTATGACTCCCATCTTATCCTCCTATAGAATCGCATCACTCGGCAGTTCTTCTGCCATGACCACTGCCTCTGATTCCTCATTTAAATAATTTTGTGCAATCATCTGAAGAGCCTTTGCATTCTCCTCAAATCTCAGAATTGATTTCTGAATATCATTCCGGAATTCATTGTAAGCTCTTCGATGTGTATCTCCTGCCGATCCAATCCAGTAATTCTTCGATCTTGTAACGGCCTGTTCCATTTGATCCACATGCCCCTTGATGGATGTAATCCTGGTCAGTGCCGCCTCTGACTTCTGGCTCAGCACTTCAGGGGATACTCTGATATTGATCTGACCAAGGGTTCCTGCATTTGCTGTTCCTATCATATTAATTTCTCTCCTTTGAACATCAACCCATTTATAATTTACCTTCAGCTAACAGCTAACGTTGCCTGTCAGTTTTCATAGAAAACTTGACACCACCTTCACAGTAGATGCTGGTATCCCTTTAGACCCTGATACTGTCAATGTAACTGGCAACACTTTTCTCACATTTTATATACTCAGTCCCGGCATAGGACACACATGAAATGTATTGTAGAAGACATTTACACAATTCCTGCATGTTTTCCACATCCGAAGCGACCTGTGCCTGATATGCCTGATTTGCCGCCCCCTCCCAGGTTGCGTTTAGCTGCTGCATCTCTTCCAGCAAGACCTTTAAATCCTCACCGATACCTTGCAGTTCCTGCTCCATCGTCTCTCTGTCCGCATTCAGATTTCCTGTTGTTATCTCAATTAATTCACTCACTATGCTCTCCCTCCTCACTCTGTAGAAATAGTGCCAAACCGCCTGATATCTTCTGTTACTTTCGTCGGATAGGTTCCAATTGTCACTGGAGAATACACCACTCTTTCCAATTCATACATGCTGACAATATCATCTTCCGTTTTCTTATAAATGCTTGCTGCTGCCGCCAGTGACTCTGCCATACATCGATGTGTAGATAACTCTTCTTCCAGCTGGCCTAGCAGGCTGTGAATATTTTCTATTGTCGTTTCTGTCTGTGTCATACCCTTGATTTCACGTTCTACCTGACCAAGCTCATCTATCAAAACTTCAAACTCTTTTACCTGCTCAAGCAGCCTGTTAGAGGCTGCCTGTATTTTTTTAATATCTACACTTGTCACTTGCGTCATCACTCCCTGTTTCTTTTTTCCTTTCTAACAGACAGCCCTGATATATGCTGGTGAAAGTGTCTCAATGACATTCAGCTAAACGTCATTGAGACACGATGCACTAGACAATCACATCTGCTGACAGGCTTCCCGCATCATCTGCTCCCGCATTGTCTGCATCTTGGTAAATACGTGCCATCTCTTCTAAATCTGTAGAATGCTCCTGCACCATCTTGATCATTTTCTGAATGTCATCTTCCAGACCTTTGAACTTTGTCATATAAGCATTTGCTGCTTCGCCTTCCCATATTGAACTCATTCCTGAAACAAGCTGAACCATCTCGCCTGTCAGTGAATTGATTGCTGAACCCTGATTGTTGAATTCTCCTGCTGTTGAAATAAGTAATTCCGGTGATACTTTAATGATTCCTTCCATAATGAACTCTCCTTTTCTACTATTTGTATTTTCTCTCGTTTGCGATTGTTATGTTATTGTTCTCAGCCTGAATATAACGGTTGATAATTGCATCAAGTTTCTGTACATAGACTTCAATGGCATTGTAGAAATTATCCATCTGTACCTTATCACTGGTAAATGCATTGTGGAACGTATTCTTTGCCTCGCCCTCCCACATAGATGCAAGATTTGCTTCTGTGCTCTCCAGTTCACCTACTGCCGATTTGAACTGACTGTTCAATGTTCTAAGTTCATCTGACTTGGCTTTTAACTCCTGCACTGATACTCTGAATTCTGACATATTTTTTACCTCCATTTGTGTTTGATTTATTTGATGAGTTCATATTACCATTTTTATTTTTCAATTGTTGTTTTTCTGACGGATGACCCGTTTCTAATGACGAACGACATTTCACCTTATTAAATAAGCATCAAATGGCTCCCCGTCAGAAGATGATTCTCACTTACTGTACGCTCAGGAGATAGTTTCTGTCCATTTTCCATATTCCAGAGCAGAAGACGTCCTCCATCCCCGCTTAAAAAGCACTGTTCTTTTTGACAAATCATATCTCGCACTTCCTCAATCACATCAGTGAGAAGTGCCGTCTCTTCCATCTGGAAATCATACTTTATCCCCATCATCGGGACATCAATATCAACCAGTATCATAACTCCCTCTCCTCCTTCCATTGTTCATACTCACTTTCTTCCAGTAAAAGCAGTTTCAGTGTGTTTCTTTTTATCTGATATAATTCACTGATCAGAATTTCTCCACATTTACGATAGCAGTAACAGGTTGGAAGATCATTTCTTTCTTCAAATAATACGAATGTGGCTTCCGGATTTCCCATGCATGCCATCATGCGCCCGATTCTCTTCTCCAGAATGAAATGTCCTCCCTGCTCTGTTAAAATACCTTTTTTTACCATCTTCTGAAATTCCACTACGATTTCCTCCTCCGTGAGTAATTCAGACTGGAGGCAGATTCCTGTCACCTGATCATACCCCAGACTCTGAAGCAGAATCCGGATTTCCCGAAAGGATAACAATTCACTGACCTGCATCACCTTTGGAGGTAATTCTACTTTTTCATATTCCTGAGTCAATTTTGCTCTGCACCTCCCTGATATTCCTTTAGTGCTGCTTTATAAGTTCTGGAGACTGGTACTTCCATCTCTCCCTGCAATACAATCGTATTCCTTGACAAAAAAATCTGAAGAATCTTGTTTTTATTGACAAGAAAGCTTCGGTGGCAGCGTATAAAATTCTCTGCAAGCCTCTCCTCCAGTTGATCCAGTGTCTCGTAAAAACCATATTCCTTTGCATCGGTATTCAAATACACCTTTTTATCTCTTGACTCGAAAAAATTAATGGATTCATAATCTACCAGAGTCCTTCCGGTCTTATTTTCAATAACAAAGACCTTCTTCTCATCTGGGTGATAAAATCTTTTTAAAAAGGATTGGTATGCCTCCGTCAGCACTTCCCGGATGGCCTGATTTGATAAAGGTTTCAACATCAACGATTCCGCCCTGATAGATGGCTTCATGTAAGCAACCGGAGAAATCTTTGTATCTGCAATCAGGATGATATATGCCAGAGGATTCTTTTCCCTCATCCGCATTGCCAGCGGGATAGCACCCTTCACCGTGATATCGATGCAGATCATATCTGCACTCTCCCGTTTTCCGGTCTCCTTCATCAGTTCATCCACCGTCAGGCAGAGCGTAATATCCCAGTACTCATCGCTCCACCTTCCGGCAAGCTCCCTTGAACACTGATAAACACATTGTATTTCTTTTTTTTCCGTGCCAAATATAAACATTACAATCATCTTTCTTACCTTTTTGCCAACGGAATCACTACCTGGATTCCTACCGTCTCATCCTCTTCATCCGGCACATAGCCCAATCCTTTTTTTATGCTCTTTGAGAGATTTGCAAATGGAATGTTCTGGAATCCAAATACTTTCTGTGCGGAAAAATTACCACCCAGATGCACACCCTTTTTGTAACCCACAAAGAAATTGTAGGCTCTGTACATTACCAGAGAAGACTCGTCTTCCGATTTCAGGCTGCCAAAGAAATAAATCTGATGCAGGCTGCCCTTTTCCATAATGTTTTCCACAAATCCAGCCATATTTCCCACACCACTCTCCGGCCGATAGACCATCTTGAAAAATTCATCCAGGTCAGCAAGAAAGATGAAGATTGGTTTCTCAGACTGCATCGTCTCGTACACTTCTGTCTCATCCAGCCCTGATTCCATCCATTCCCGCTTCTTCTTATTTCTCGCTGTGAACTCAGGGATAAGATTCTTAAAGTAAGCAAATAAATCCTTGTCATCTTTGATATATTCCGCGCCGTACTCTTCTGCCAATCTTTTTAGCTCTGACTGCCCCTTCTCAATGATGCAAAGTTCACCCTGGCTTTCATACGCAGCATGGAGAAGCATTTTCAGCACATTTGTCTTTCCTGTATGACTCTTTCCGGATATAGTATAACAGTAAGTCACTGCAAGACTAACTCCGCACAGCTTCGCGTTGTCCATCCAATAACCAAGCGGAAGAATATTCTTTCCAAGAAGCTCTCTGTATTCCGGCAGTTCTTTAAATTGTGCTAGAAGCGGATTCTCCGGTATCTCTGGTATCGGTCTTGCACACTCGCCCTTCCAGCTCCTTCGCATCTCATCACAATCTGTTTCCAAGTGCTGGCCTCTGATGAAATCATCCGCTGCCTCCAGTGCAAGTGCTGTCTGGAATTCCAGGATTCTTCCGTCAATCAATGCCAGACCTCTTCCCTTCACATCACTCTCCGGCAAAATGGAAAGCCTGGTGACTCTCATTACTTCCATATATTTGAACTTATCCGCCTGCTCCAGAGAAATCACAGTCCGGATGTTATCTCCCATCCTCGAAGGGATTTCCGATACGCCAAAACCGGAAGCTGTCACGATCAGATAAATTCCATATCCAACGCCTTCTCTTGTAAGCCGCAAAAGAATATCGTCATATTTTCCACCGGACTTGTCACGGAAGTTCGCATAATTATCAATCGCAATAATCAGTGCCGGAAGCTTCACTCCATAAGCCTGCACATACTGACTGTAGTTACCTCCCTGCAGGAGCTTCTTTCTCTCATCCAGCATCTCACCCAGCATGTAGATGAATTTTGCAAGCTTGTCCTCCTCATTGTCATAAATGATTCCGCCTACCTGCGGTGCATGTGCCAGTGACGAAAGCATATGACTGCTGAAATCCAGGAGATACATCTGAACCATTTCCGGAGAATATGTGTTGATAAAAGAATAAAGCACGGTCTGTAAAAATGTGCTCTTTCCACTGACAACAGCTCCGCACACCGCATAATGACCGTTTTCTGAAAAGCTGATTTTAAATGGTTTCTGTGCCTGGTTCTCCGGATCATCATATAATCCTGCGTATGCCTCCAGACGCCACTTTCCTTCCTGATTCTTCCAGCCTGATCCGTCAAAGACAGACTCCTCATATCCTTCCAGTTCTTTCAGATAAATCTGTTCCTTTAATACAGGAAGCCAGAGCTGCATACTCTTTGAATAATGATTCTCACGGGCGAGTTGACAGAGGTATTCAATGACTGCATCCAACTGTGTGATTTCCTTGACTTCATCCGATTCTTTTTTCATCAGATCCTGCAGCTTTTTCCGGTTTCCAACCAGCGCTGTCTTACCGGTTCTTGTAATCATGGTTGCTATGCTGACACTGCTCTTTCTGTCTGCCTCGTAGATTGCCCCGCTCCATCCAGACTGGAACAACTCATAAATCTCGTCATTGCCGACCTGAAGATAACATCGACCTGCCTGTGTGATAAATGCGGCATCCTGTTTGTGCAGCATATCATTACTGTCCTGTCTGTCCTGCACACGCAGACACAGCCGGAACTTGGAGTTGCTCCAGATATTGTCATCCACGGTACCGCTTGGCTTTTGTGTGGCAAGAATCAGATGGACACCAAGACTTCGTCCGACCTGTGCCACACTGATGAGCTCACGCATAAAGTCCGGCTCTTCCCGCTTCAATTCCGCAAACTCATCGATAATGATGAACAGATGCGGAATCGGTACCTTTGCCTCATGGTTCTTATAAAGTCTTGTGTAAAGATTGATATTGTTGACTCCATACTCCGAGAAAAGCTTCTGTCTCCGCATATTTTCGCTCTTGATGGAAATCATTGCCCTTCTCACCTGATTCCCGGATAAGTTGGAAATCTGCCCCGTCAGATGGGGAAGGTTGGAAAATAGATTCGCCATTCCACCCCCCTTAAAGTCGATGATGAAAAAGCTCACATCTTCCGGACTGAAGTTGATTGCCAGCGACAGAATATAGGTTTGAAGCGTCTCACTCTTACCGGACCCGGTAGTACCTGCAATCAGACCATGGGGGCCGTGATACTTTTCGTGGATATCCAGATAACAGTCTGCATTCCCGGCTTTCTTTCCAATCAGGACTTTCATACTATTGTAATTCCGATTCTTTCTCCAGCGCTCGAGCACATTGAATTCTTCCAGTGAATAGACACCATACATACTGAAAAAATCCAGTGAATTTGGAATCTCGCTGGTGCTCTCAATCTCATTGACCCGGATGTTGGCAAGAGTTCTTCCCATCTGTTCGATGCTCTCTTTTGACACCTCGTCAAACTTCACTCTCTTGCGCTCATCCAGTGTATTCATCAGATTGTAGGTTCCTTGAAAATACTGGTCCTTCTCAATGACATCCTCACAAGCATTGGGAAGCTGCTCAAGATCTTCCACCATAAGTACTGTCGTCAGACCATATGTCTCATTTTTCTCATAAATATATTTTGTCAGCATCTCACCTTCCAGCAGCGATGGATCTGAGATAAATAACACATAATGTGGCTTGACCATGCCTTTGCTTTGACTTCTCACACGAAGGATATTGGTCAATTCAAAAAAGATATCGCTTGTCTCAATCTCATCCGCAGCCATATACCGGGTATTCTTATCCTCGGACCACACATGCGGGAACCAGCGCATACACTCCCACTCTTCCTGCCGCTCCCGGTCCTCTTCCCTGTATACAAAGATCATCTTCACATCGGTATAGCAGTGATTTGCCGCAATCTGGGCAACCAGTGTATGCATTAGCTTGATGGCATCTCTTTTTCCTTTTCCGCCTACGAGACCGATCAATGGTTTATTGAGAAATGAAATTCCAACCGGTACCTGATGAAGTGTTTTATATTCCTCCGAAATCATCTTTGGCTTCTCCAGCAGTGAATCATTGAGCAGCGTGAATTTCTCTTTTGGAATATGAATATTCACCTGGAACGGCTGATCTCCCAGCCCCAGTCTCTGGAACAGGAAATCATTATGCGTATAATTCCGATTCCACAGACTACTGCTGTTCTTGTTAAATTTACTGCACTGACCCGCCGACGGATAAATCTGAAGCATGGCACTGACATTGTGTTGATACTTTTCCCTCAGAGCATCTGCAATCTTTATCAGATAATTACTATAGGCATTGAATCTCTGACCTTCCTCTTCCATCTGCTCTTTCTTACTGTAATTCAGATTCATGAATGCCCACAATACACCAATCAAAGCAGAGCCTACTGCTGTAATAAGTCCGGTGTACATAAATGCACTGGAAGACTGACCGGACATCTTAGATCCAAAAATTGCAAATCCACATCCCAGCATCATCGGGATTGCCATGGTAAATGCCGGACCAACTGTGAGGAATACCGGTTTTTGTTTGGATATCTTGGGAGAAGGCGGAGCTTCAATCTCTACCTCCTCCGTAAAAATAATTGGAAGATTTCTCGGAGAACGATTAAAATACTCTGCCTCTTCTGTTGTCCTTTTTTTCTGCTGTTCCGTATTTTTATACACCGGAATTTCCACACATTTCAAAATATCTTCCTTGACATGAAGTTCTCCGTAATGCGTCCCAACTGCAAGAATCGTACCTAAAAATATCAGATGCAGACCAAAGATATTGATGTGCTCTCCAAATCTCAGTTTATGATTTCCCGTAATTCTTCCGCCTTCGTTAAATATTCCATTGGCACTCTCATCCGTCAGATACCATCCATCGGAATGATGCCACAAGGTTCCGTGATTTCCCGACACAAGCTCCATATATTTGTACTGAATGATATTTCCATTGCTTTTTCCTATGGAGATTTCTCTCATTGGTGCAATGTCATACTTCTCCATTACCTGGAAAGAAAGGACTTCATCTACAACAATTACTTTCAGACGCTCCTCATTCCTTGTCTTTAACTCAATGATATCTTTGTCCTTTAGAAAATGTTTCTCTTTCTCAAGATTACTATATTTCAGAAAATATTCCTGACTGTTGCACAGACACCATCCCGCATCGGTAATCTCCAGCTTCAAAGTGACATCCTGTCTCAAATGGAAACGATCATGATGTAATCTTATCTCGTAATCTGCATCGTGCATATTGGGCAGCAAAAATTCCTTGCAGACCTGTTTGTTGTAAACCATTAATATCATATTACTCTTTCACCCCTCTTTGTGCAGATGATAAGGGCTTCCAGTCTTCACTGGAATCTCTTACCACATTCTATAAAAATGCCAGATCAAAGTAAAATACTGTCACATCAATTTTTTCGTTTCCTATCATCAGCTTATCTCCGGAAAGCAGGGGCGCGCTGCCGCGGACAATTTCCTTGTGCAGCCCCCTTTTCAACCAGGTTCCATTGGAAGAATTCAGATCCTGAATGATAAGCTGTCCCTGATAAATAAAGATACGGCAGTGCTCGGCAGAAACAAGAATATCTCTGATGCACACATCATTTGATTCTAAGCTTCTGCCTATTTTTACTACTTTCTCGGGATCAAAGACGTATTCCTGTTTTGGCTTTGCTTTCCACTTAAGGTATACCATAATCTTCATTCCCTGATTCCACTGCTGCTTGTTATTTTTTATTGCACCATCAAGGCAGCTCTCTTTGATGATTTTCTGCGCGGCACCATAGTACCTGTTTACTTCTGCTTTTTTGTTATTTCTTATGATGTAGCTGACTACTGCAGTAACAATCACTAATAATATCAATATCAATTGAATCCACATATTTTTTACTCCACAGCAGATGAATCATCTGTCCCTGCAAAATTATGTACTTTCACTTCACCATGATTAATTTCAAATACATCCCAACTGTTTCTGATTGATGAACCTGAATCAATCGTAATTGTCTGAGGTTCTTTTCCATCAATATAAATCTTAACGGTAGCACCAGAATCTTTCATGGTTCCCGTTCTTCCATAATCTTGAACAGTAAAGTTATATTTTCCATTCAGATCATAAAGCGTCGTTGTCTCCGGTCCATAACCCTGTCTGTTATCCACATCCAGATCGGCGATTGTTTTCCCATTTATTGTGCAGCTCTTGTTCATAAAACTAGTTAACACAGAGTCGCCGCCATCTGTTTGCCCGTATAAATAAGAATCCAAATCGGCCGGTTCTGCGCCCCACTCCAGGACAATTCTTGCACTTCCCGATGCCAGCTCCGGAGATATAGTATACTGCTTACCGCTGTAACTCTCTCCCTCTTTAATCTCAACCGTAAATGATTCATCAATATAACCATCTGCAGAAACATTCATCTCATAAGTATCCGGTTCCAAATCAACGCTGAATGTACCGTTTCCACCAGATACACTGGTCACAGTCTTCAGTTTTGAATTACTTGGTACAAATTCGAGACTGACTCCGGAAACTCCTTCTTCGGTTACTGCATTGATTATGGTTCCTGACAAATGTCCGATTATATCCTTTTTCTGATTTGCATTCAGCAGGATAATCTCATTCCATGCATTTGGCGCAGTGATATTTCCATTGGCATCTGTCTCCACTCGTACCAGACAATCATCAATTGGAATTTCAATTAATGTTCTTCCATCTTCTGTAAACGGCTTCAATGTTGCACCTGAGAGCATCTCAAGCTTGTCTACACTGACAGCACCTTCAAAGTTTTTGAAAATCAATCCAATGGTATCAAGAGAAACCTTTTCCGGCATTCCTGCTTTCTGAGGTATCTTTCTGCTGGTATCCACAATGTCTTTATTGTCATCGGTGTTCTTATAGTAGCAAGTCGCACCAAAGGAAGCATGAACGACTTTCAGGTATCCATCTGTATCCATTTCCGTCTTTTCTGTGCTGCCAAATTCTCTCTTAAAGTTCTCAAAGTCAAAACTCTCCAGCTTTTGAACAAGGGACATATTCCACGTAATGTTGGCTGACGCTGTAGCAACATCGACCGCCTCCATTGCATTTTCTTTTCCCATATCTAAATCGCCTGAAGCCATTGCATTATTGGTGATTCTGTCAATCATATACTGTATCTTAGGTGATTTTGTTTTTGTGAAACCTCTCTGCAAAATCACTTTTGCTTCCGATGTCTTATCCTGCTTTATGTAGGTATCTGCCAATGCAATATATCCTTCTTCCTCTTCCGGATTCGCAGTAATTGCTTTTTTATATTCTATGATTGCATCCTCATAATTATTTGTTGCCAGATATTTCTCCGCACTTTTGATCGACTCGCTATATGTCTTTTCCTTCATTTTGCTCTGTACAAATAATAGGCCGAAAATCCCTGCTGCAATCACAAGCAGTCCGATTAAAACTGCCAGTATGATTGTCTTTTTGTTTCCACTTGTATCATGATTGTAACTCTCATCTGCTCTCATAACATTTCCTCCCTGTCATCATCTTCTGCTTATCGTAGATACTGTCCCCTTTGAATATCAGTCCATCTTCGATTTATTGAGCATCAGATTTCCTACTCATATATCTGGTAGGCACTCTCTCTTAGTTGGCGTTTTCTCTTCTTTAAAAATAATTCTATCCCTGCAAATGCTGCGGTTGAAATTATAATAATTCCACCTCCCAGACATAAAAACAGTATTCCCGTCATATCTTATACCCCCAAATCATTCATGATTTCAATCAAATTTTCCATGTCCTCATCTTTTTCAGAATCACTCTGATACATATGTTTGCAGGACTGGTAACTGAATGTCAGATGATCCATCACAGAATCATAGCTGTTTTCTGCTTCTGCGATTTCAAGATAATCGTAACAAATCCACATTTCAACTTTATAATCATCCGGATAATCTGGTTTCATCTGTGTCAGTATATTTATACTGTTCTGATAGGATCCACATGCCCTCAGTACGATTGCAAAATTCAACCTGTCCTCATAAGAAGGAGAAACCATGTTGTTGAGCTGCTGATAGCATTCTGCCGCTTTTGCTGTGTAGGCTTTTTTATTCACCGCCCGACTGCTTGCAGAAGCTGCATTCATCAGTGTCTGCCCCTGTCTTCTAAGTAAGTCACGGGAATTGTCTAATGCCCCTGCTTTTTCAAGAACCACTGCTTCCTTTTCATAATCTTTCTCTATCTCATATATATTTCCCATAAGAAGATAACTTTGAAACAACTGGTCTTTGTTATAGCTGTTTTCGATAATAGCATTCAGTATAACTTCTGCCGCTTCATAATTTTGCTGTTCGATGGAAACCTCCGCGGAAATGAGATCCAGCGATTCCTGTTCCATCTGACTGTAGCAATTGGAACTTTGAAGCACGGACAACGCCTTTTCCCACTGATGGTTCCTTACCAGTGCTATGACATAACTCTGACAGTACGCTGCCTCATCCGGCATTTCCTCCATTGCCTCCTGATAGTAAGAAGCTGCATTCTGGTAATCTTCCTCCCGAAAATAGCTTTCTCCGATTGCATGAAGAACCTCCGCTTTTTTTTCCGGGTGACGCTTTAGATAGCTCTTGTATTGAAATGAATTGAGCATATCAATTCCATCCGCTACGATTTTTCCTTCAGACTGACTTTCATTTACGGTACAAAATTCCCGATAATCCTTCTGCCAGCACTCGATAGTGTTCTGCCAGCTTCCGTAATAAATGCACAGGATCCCGATGATCAGACATAAGACATATCCCACCAATGCCGTAAATTGTAATCTGGTCAGCCGCTTATGCTCCGGGTCCATCTTCGATATATTGGAAAGAGCTTCCAGCACCTGCTCTGCACTCCGGAATCTTTTGGAAGGCTGTGTCTGCATCATCTTATAAATGATTGCTTTGAGACCTTCACTGTATGGGAGATCCATATAAATGATCGGAAGGAACTGTTTATCAGAAGGATTAGGAAGCTTTCCTGTCATCAATGTATAAAAAGTTGCCCCCAGACTATAGAGATCCATCCGCTCATCCAGAATGATATTTTCCTTCTGTCCGGACATACGCAGTCTGGCTTTTTCAAATTGCTCCGGTGCTGCATACCAGGCACTGACCCCCTGGATGTCCTTAGAATCTTCTCCGTCCAGTGAGATATTAAAATCAATCAGACATATATTTCCGGATGGAGTGATCATAATGTTAGACGGTTTGATATCGCTGTGTAAAATGGGCGGGCTCTGATTATGAAGATACTCAAGTACTTCACTTAACTGGCACAGCCAGAGGAACAATGACTGCTCTGAGAAATATTGATTCTGATTGATAAACCATTGCAGATCATTTCCCTCTATGTACTCCATAACAGTATAGACCGTCGTATCTTTTGATACGAAGTCATACACCTGGGGCAGATATGTGTGGTGCAGATGCTTTAGGATATCCACCTCACCGCGGGTATTGATCTGACCCACAAAATTCTCTTTGATCTTTTTTATGATTACTTTCTTTCTCAACCTAAGATGTTCTGCCAGATAGATGACACCCGTTCCGCCACGGCCTATCTCCTGGATGATCTGGTACATTCCACCTAATATATCACCATTTTGAATCATATTATTCCCTCTGATTATTAAGCAAGCTGCCTAAATCTTCCGATTCAGACAGCTTGACAACTTTCTGTAATATAAACTTTTAAGCCTTTTCTGAAGTAGAATTTTTCTTTTTTGCTAAAATCAGATATAAACCAAATCCAAGTACGAGAACTCCTCCAATGGAACCAAAGAGTATCGGTTTATTGCTGTAATACTGAACAAATAAGTTGGACGTAATCAATACACGGGAGATATCAGTATCAGCCTTATTTCCTGCTGCATCTGTTGCAACCGCACTGATTTTCTGTCTCTTATTTGAACTGTCTATTTTATATGCAATCGCCCCCTGTGCCTTTGCAATCGTATCAGCACTGTAGCTCTTTTCCGGATTGTCATTGTCATTCATATAGACATCCAGACTGTCAAGTACTATGTTATCTGATACAGCAATTTCAACATCTCTTGAATTTTCATTGTACTGTTTGCCATCCTCAATTCCGGTAATGACAACCGTAGGCTTCGTCTTATCAATTACAAATTCAATATTCTTATTTTTAACTTTATTATTTACTTCATTTGTTGCACGGTCTTTTGAATCGATGGTAATACTGTAAGTACCTTCTGCCTCGAAGTTCGCTTTCTTCATGGTATAGGTATAAGATTTCCATGATACCTCACTGCCGCTTGATTTTACTGTGTAATCTTTTCCCTTCTTCAACTCTGCTCTTTCACCGTCAAGACCATAGGAAATGCTGTTTGCTTCCAGCGTATCCACATTGATTTCTTCTACGATGATGTCTGCCTCTTCATTGTTGTAATACTTATCCAGGAATGCCTTTGTCCCTTGTAGGAAACGGTAGTTGGAGCCAAATCTGTTTACAGAGAACAGAACTGATTTTTCTTCTACATTTCCTGCCTTATCCGTAACCTGTGCAGTCAGTGTATAGATATCATCTACAGCTTCTTCATGTGCAAAATCTGCAAGCTTGATGCTCTCTCCGTTTGTATCATTGGAACGACTTCCGTCAATTGCCACGTCGCTGTGTTTGTCACCTTTCAGTGTAAGCTTCACGCCTGCCGCGGTGTAGTTCACATCACTGTATTTTACACCCGGAGCAACGGTTCCGTTATTGGCAGATTTGTCCACAATATCGAAAATGTCGATGGTCGGCTTCATCTTATCTACTGTGAACTGATCCTGTGTATAAGCAGCTGCCGGATTTCCTGCCATATCGGAGTAGGAAATGTTAAATGTATAATCTGCATCCGCTGTGTAATTGATTGTTGCGGTATGTGTATCTCCACCGGTTGACCATCCATTTACACTTGGAGCGGATACTCCCTGTGACTGCAGAGAAGCTGTAATTGCTGCCTGCACATCTGCCGCATTAAAGTTGTGCTCATTGATGGTTACCGTTGCTGTACGGGATTCCTTATAATATCCTGGTGTCGCTGCACTGTTGTTATCATAAGATACGCTGATGGTAGGAATGGTCTTATCCATTGTAAATTCATCTACCTGCGTATATTCGGAATCATTTCCTGCAAGATCTGTACAGTTCAGTGTAAATGTGTAATCGCCGTCTGCCGCAAAGGATACGGTACAGGTGCTTGTCGCATTGTCTGATACTCCGATGTCAGAGCTGCTTGACCATCCACTGATAGAAGGCTGTGTGCCATCTGTATTGGTGATATCAAATCTTACTGCACTCTCGTCAAAGTTACGGTCTGTAACGGTTACTGTTGCTGTTCTTGTATCTTTGTAATATTTACTGTTCAGTGGTGAGTTATTATCATAAGTTACCTGAATCGTCGGCTTTGTGATATCAATCTTGAGTTCTTTTTCTGCCTCGGATACATTTCCTGCATTATCAATTGCTTTTACATAGATTAAAACTGTATTGCTGTTATTGAGTTCTGCATTTACCACTTCGTCTCTCTCGATGTTCTTGATTCTGCTTGCTGCGGAAGAAAGAGATTCATCATAATTACCAGACTGTGTCACGACTCCGTCTTTTCTCACTTCGTAAGATACAGAATGAAGTCCTGCGTAGGTCTCTCCTGCTGTCGGGTCCGTTACGCTGATATGGAACGGAACATTGCTGTTATAGATTCCCTTTGCCGGGTCAGCCATGGTGATTGCAATCTGTGGTGCTTCCGGACTTACATTATCTGCAACAACTCCAGTCTGTGCATTCAGGTAAGTTACGTTTCCTGATTTATCTACTACCTTTTCGTAAGGGATGATCTGCTCGTTCGGGTTGATGCCAAATTCGCTCTCGCTCACCCATTCGTCATCTCCCATTGCTTCTAACTGATCATAGGTCAGTGCACTAAAATCATCTCTTGCCTCAACATCCGGATAATACTTGTAATACTGCTGAGAAGCTACGCCCGCCGTGTTATCATCACTTCGCATGGTTACTCCCACAGAAGTATTCTCGAAGAATCCGAAAGTTACTACCTGAAGGAAGGACTGCCATACGGAATCATGAATCTGGATTTCTCCGTTTGGTGCCGTCTTATCTACTGTGAAATAATGTGGAGCATATGTTATGGTGTTGCCTGCCATATCACGGTATGTGAAATCTAATGTGTAGTTGGCATCCTTGTCAAATGTAAAGGTCTGTGTGCGCTCATACACGTTGCTTGTCCAGTTTGCTAATGTATTGGCCTGAGCTGCGTAATCTGAAATTGCCTCCTGATCCGGGTTCGGATTGGAGCAGCTTACTCCCAAGTTCATCTGTTTCGGTTCTTCTGAGAAGCTGTCTGCCTTGCCAAAGTTGCGCTCGTTAATGGTTGCTGTTGCTGTGATTGTCTTGTTCTTGTATAAGCGGTTCTCTGCAATATCTGCCGGGGATACCTCTGAACCTTCTACGTAGTATTTTACGTCGAGGGTTGGGAAGGTCTTGTCAATTGTAAATTCTTCTGCCGCAGTTGTTCCTTCTGCATATGTTATCCCTTTGTTTGTTCTTCCTGCTTTGTCTGTAATATATGGAAGAATTTTATAGTCATTATCTTTGTCAAAAGTCAGATATAATGTATTTGTTCTTTCATCTGTGTAATCTGTATCTGCTCTTCCTTCCTGACTATCTTCTCCCCAGACAGCTGTAATTCCATAATCAGCTAATTTTTCTACTGTACATTTTGTTCCTGATATTTCACCAGCTGTTACATCAAATACCATCTGTGATTTATCAATGTTACGTTCTGTATATGTAATTGTCATTGTCCGGTCATTATGAAAGAACTTTTCATTCTGTACATCATTGTTGTCATATGATACTGCAATTTCAGGATCCACCATATCAATCTTTACTAATTTCTGAGTTACTTCTTTCTTGATGTTTCCTGCTTTATCTACTGCAGATATCTTAATTACAATATTATTACTGTTGTTTGAATCAAGTATTTTACCATCAAATTCAAATTTCGACTTGTCTTTTAATTCTTTCAGAGAATATTTTGCACCTTTTGCTTCTTCACCAAATGGATATAGTTTGAAAGAATCAGAACAATCATCTGCATTTCCTGATACTTCTTTTCCGTCTTTTTGAACTGAAACTACAATTTCCTGAATACCTGAATTAACAAATCCATCTGTATCATTAATAACTGCTTTGTAATCTACCTGTCCATCGTAAACGGTACATCCCTGTTTTAAATCCTCTAAAGTAAGCGTTACTGTTGGTTCATTGGTCTCTACTACCAAACCATTTGAAGCATATACAACAGAGTTATTAACGTTATCAATTGCATTTACAAGAACAATATAATTACCTTTGATATCTTTCCCTGCTTCTTCAATTGCTACTGGAATTGATTCTTGATCTGTAATGGTCCATCCTGCATTTATATTAATTTCAGTGATTTTATCAGTTAACTGTTTTTTGTTGATGTCCCTGCTGTCCTCGCTGTCTAATTTCCATATATAATATTGATATTTTTGAACACCACTATCTGTTGTCTTTTCATCAACTTTCTTATTATCAGTTACAACGATTTTTTCACTATATGCACTCTTTTTGAACATTCCAAATGTAATGCTATTAGCTAATGTTGTTGCAACACCTGCATTTGTAAGACCATTAAATGTTACGATCGGATTTGTTGAATCTACAACGATTACATCATTAAAGGAATTATTTTTACCGTTAACGGAATCAGGCTTGATGTCTGCAATGTTACTGGATATAGTTTTTGTGTCACTATTTTTTCCGCTTAATAAATAAATATTAGCTTGAATAGACTCATCTTTCAGGTCTTTAAAACCTAAACTACCTTCGGTTGCATTTATTGTACCATCATCTAATACAACCATTACACTATCATAATAAGCCTTGAATCTTGAATCGCTTTTAATGTCAAAATGTAATTCGGATTTAAGGATACCATTCGTTTCCCCACCTGCAACCCACACTTTTTTTAAATTATTATTCTCATCAGTAATACTAAAATAGTTTGTTCCAGATGGTACAATAGCATTTAAAATATCCGTATCAGAAACTTCTTGTTTTTTAAGTATTAGTCTACCTGCTGTACCTCCTACGTTAGTATCATAAATCACTTCGTAGTTCTCATTTGCCGCATATGGATCAAAATTATTTTTAGGAATAATAATAGTACCATTATCACCAACAAATAATTTTTCCTCTGATTTCTCTTTTAAAGTAACTTTAATTCGATCTAATGAAATAACATCATTCCCAACTTTACCGGTATTAGGGTCATGTGGATTTCTTCCATCATTTTCTGTTAATTCTACTAAATTTGTTTTCTCTTCAATTTGCTGTGTTACTGTTTTCCCGTCTCCATTCATTCCATATTGAAGATCTTCGCAATCTATAATTTTAATATATATTTTTCTTGCTGTTACTGATACATCAATCTTAATATCTTTATTTGCCACATCAACTTTATAATATGAATTACTATTTTCTGTTAATGATTCACCTGTGCAACTTGCATAGGAACCAACATTTGCTGAATTGAGTTTTGCTTTAACCTTAATAGCTACAGCATCTGTACTATTCACCTTTTCAGTACTATTCAATTCACCTTTTAGATATATATATTCGTCTCTGTTATAGATTTTTCCATTGCCATTTTGCCCCTGAATATCTTCATCGACTGCCCATGTAAAATTATCCATACTGTCAATTGTTTTCTGGATACTAATCACAAAACTTACTTCTGAGGATGAGTAGTTATCATTTGATGCAGCGTTAACTGTTATTTTTGTTTCACCAACTCCTCTTGGCGTAATTATACCTGTCTTTGGATCAATTGATGCTACTGATTCTTCACTTGATGTATACGACAATACTCTTCCATCATCTTCTTTTCTTTCAGCTAATTTTGTCTCGATAGTATCATTCCATTTTGAACCTTTTGCATCGATCAATAATTTATGATTAACAGTATCAATATTCATTGCTGCTTCATCAATTGCTATCGCAGATTCAGCTTTATTAATTGTGAGTGTAAAATCTATTGAAGCTTCCTGATATCCACCTTTTTCAGCTGCAGTGATTTCAAATACAACTGTTCCTGGTTTATTAAATGTAACCTTAGATCCTTCAAGTGTCACAGCACCTTCTGGATCACTTGTTTTAATCGAATAAGACAAAGTTCTGCCTTTTACTGTACCTTTGTCAACAAAGCCTGAAATGTATAAATTTTTTGCTTTCCAATCAGCATCTCCATATGTAAGTTCTTTATCGCTTTTTGTTAAGCCTAAATCTACAGTCTTGTCATAAGTTCCTGTTATTTCTGAAGAAACATTATTATAAATATTATTGTTACTTATATATTCTGCTTTAAAAACTATACTATCAACAACATCTTCATCTGGTTTATAATCATAAGCGAAGTCTCCTGATTTATCAGAATTTTCTGTAATTTTTTCAAATTCTGCACCCACTTTTTTATAATAATTCACTGTTCCAGATGCATCTGAAGGCAATACCGTCTTAAATTGAATTGTATTATCACTTGCTTCTCCGCTATCAGGAGTGACTGTAAAGTTTATGGTTGGATCTACCTTACTTACCGTAACCGCTATTTCAGCAACATTATTTCCATTGCAGACCAATGAAATCTTTGTATTACCTGCACCAACTGCTGCTACAGTCGCTGTACCACCTGATGATGATACCGATGCCACATCTGTGTTTTCTGAACTCCATTCATAATTTAGAGAATCCACATAATTAGTAATAGTGATGGTTTCAGTACCATTTGCATTCAACTCCAATCTATTTTTGTCTATACTCACAGCACTTAATGTTAAGTCAACTGATTCTTCCAAGGTTGCTTCTGTACTTGTATTTATTGTTCCGTCCGTTTTCGTATTGTATCCTGCTTTAGATATTGAATATGTATACTCTTTATTTTGTTCAAGCGTAGCTGTATAACTTCCATCGTTATTATCCGTAACATCTACACTAGTATTTAATGATATCGTTGCACCTGACAGTAAGACATTGCTGCTTCCATCTTTAACAGTAAATGTCACCTCTGTTTCTTCTGCTCTTTTAGTCGGTCCCGAAACTTCTCCCTCCGAAGTATCTCCGAGATTTTCATCTGTCTCTACATCAGTTACATCATTCGCCGACACCACCATCGTCACATTCGGCATCACACTCATCAATGGTAGCAATATTGCCAAAACCAACGCGCAAATCCTTTCCCTCAATCCTCTTGTCTTCTTCATAATTACCTTACTCCTTTTTCTTGTGTCCTTTGGATTTCTATCTCTTTTCCATATATATGTTGAAACACTTTTCCATTTAACAGAAAATGTGAATACACGCTTGTAATCAATAGAAACATTAATAACTCTGCAATCACCTGATTGGTATTAAAATGAATTGCACAATAGATGGTTCCGCCCAGCGACATAACAAATATGATATCTGCTGTAATTGCCGGTATATTTTTAAATATTCTTTTTATATTTGGCTTTCCATATTCTTTTCCGAAGAAAAGGAAATATCCTGCGATTCCTGCAATCATTCCAATCCAGAACATTGCGCCTGTCAGATATCCGATAGTGCTCAAATGATCCGTCTTATCGTATGCCAGAGGAATGAGCCACACGGATAATGCTGATATTAAAAATGCGACGTATACCAGGATGAAAGCTTTTCTCTCACTTATCTTTTTCATTGCCTCTTCTCCTATATTACTTCTTCTGTATGAATCCACATGGTACTCTTATTTATCTGAAATAGTCCGGGCAGTTCTATCTGTTCCTGTTTATCCTGATTTTGTGACTGCTGAAGTATTGTTGTCTCCTGTATTCCATTCACATCAAGTCCCTTGCCTGGATTTACATCTTCTGTTTTTGAAGCTGCCTCTGTATTTAACTGCTGATTAATCTCATCTATAGGGATTTTTGATGTAACCGGGTAAGTAATTCTCTCTTCCGGAGATAGAACAGATGGTGTCTGTCCAACCATATCTTGTCTAAGTTTACCGGTCTGCGCATTGATTTCTTCCATCTTTTGAATTTTACGTTTTGCACCGCGACCGGTCCTGATATCAAATATCTTTCTAATGTCGAAGAAGAAAAACAAAAATATGGTAACTGCAAGAAATACTATGAACAATATCAGACTTACGATAAATGCAGTGTGATAAATATTAATCATTTGTTCCAGTTGCTGCATTGTTTTTCCCCCCTGTCTCATATTTTTCCGAATAGGCTACTTTTACTTCCTGTCTTGCCCATTCGATATTGTCGAAAATAGTTTTCTCAAGTGATTCTATTTCCGTTCTTTCATTTTCATTCAGTATTACAATATCTGTTTCAATTCTTGATTTTGTCTTATCAAGCTGTGACTCTAATTCTTCTTTTGTAACTCCTGATGCTTTAAAGTTCAGGCAGTCCTCACCGATTCTGTATACCAGCTCTTTATACATAACCAGTGCGGTTTTATTGTTATCCATTTCCACCAGATTTCCATCCACAAGTTTTACCATATCATTCCAATAATCACGATAGGTCGTGGTGGTATCTCCGGCTTTGTTGCTGCTTTTTAAGGATGCATAATATCCTGCGATTCGTCCTAATCTCTTTGCGCGTTCTACTTTGTTGCTCTCAAGGTTATCACTGGTAGATGCAATATCGAACCATGCCTGCGACATTGGTTTGTTGCCGCTTTCTTCATAGTAATAGTAATAAGCAAGTCCCATCTGAAAAGAGAAATCTTCATAAGCTGCTTTGTTCCCTTCCAGATAACTCTCATTGCTTCTGTTTCCGGAACCTTTATAACCTAGAATCTGTGTCATCTTCGCCGCTTCATCCTGTGAAAAATTTTCATCTTCTAAAAATGCCTTATTTAACAAATCCAAATATGCATTTTCTTTTCCCGGATTCAGGTTGATTGCATTCTGATAATTCTCTGTCATTTCTTCAGATGTTCCGGAAGAGACTGCATTTTTCATATATTGGTCATAACTGTTATTCGTAGTATTGTTCTCTGCAAATTTGAATCCAAGACAAGATATCAGTGACACGCAGGTTAAGATTCCTGTTGCAAGAAATGTCTTCCAGCGGATATTCTGTTTTCTCTTGTATTCGATGTCTAATTCGTCATAATGCTCTAATGCATACATCAGTTCCGCACAATTTTGATATCTGTCATTCGGATTTTTCTGTGTACATTTTAAAATGATTTCTTCCAATCCGGAAGACAGGTTCGGATTCCACTGTCTGATTGGATACATTTCATATGGTGGAAGACACGGGTTGTGTCCTGTAATTAAATGATACAAAGTTGCACCAAGACAATAGATATCTGTTCTTGCATCAGTCTGTCCCTGTCCGCCAAATTGTTCCGGCGCTGCATATCCCTGTGTTCCAAGACATGTCGTATCTGCAAGACTTTTTGATTTGTATTCCCTTGCTGTACCAAAATCAATAATCATAATATTTCCATCCGGTTTGAGCATGACATTGGATGGTTTCATATCGCGATAGATAATCGGTGGTTTTCTGGAATGAAGATATCCCAGAACATCACAAATCTGTTTTGCCCATTCGATGACCTTATCCTGCGGCTGCACACCTTCATTCTTCAGCGCATCACTCAATGGATTTCCTTCTATGTAATCCATTACGATCAAGAACGTGTCCTCACCATCAATGACATCGATGATGCTTGGCAGATTTGGATGGTTCAAACGTTTTAAAATATCGGTCTCTGCAATCAGGTTCTGTTTGACTACTTCATAATTAGAAAGTCCGTCTTTTCTAATCTCTTTGATAGCCCATTGTTTATTTGCCCTCTCATTCATTGCAAGATACACGACACTCATACCGCCTTTGCCGATTTGATTAAGTACCTTGTATTTTCCATCAATAATTGAACCAATCTCTAACATAAAGTATCCTCTCTAACATGCACGAACTAATATTACTGAGATATTGTCGTTTTCTTTTCGCTGTTTGTTCAGCTCTGTACAATAAATTGCTGCATTCTGCATGTCCTTTTCTGTCTTTAGAATATTTGGATTCATTAGTTTATAGAATTCATCTTCTGTGATTGTATGTCTGAATCCATCGGAACATAACATGAATATTGAGTTCTTTTCATATGTCCCCATATAAAAATCTGGTATGATCATTGCGCTTGCTCCCACACATTGCAGTAATACATTTCGCTGTGGGTGATGCTCTGCCTGCTCTTCTGTAATATTTCCCTGATCAATCTGCTGCTGCACAAATGTCTGATCTTTTGTCATCTGGCGCATCTCTGTGTCTATTATATAAACACGAGAATCTCCAATATTCACAATGTAATAATTTGAATCAACCAGAAGCAGGGCAACCAATGTCGTTCCCACTGCTGCATGCCAGCTCTGTCCGTATCTGGCAATCTTTACATTCACATCATCAATCAAATTATTCCAGCTTCTCTGGAGTGAATTATAATCAATTTCTTTTGTATCTCTTTCCTCATATAATATAAATGGAAATTCTTTTTCAAACCAATCTGAAAATGTCCTAATCAAGGTAGCACTTGCGACCTCACCCTTTGCGAGGCCGCCCATACCATCACAGATTACGGTAAGTAATACTTTTCCGTAATCTGTGATTGCTTCCTTAATTAAGACAGAATCCTGGTTTGTACTTTTTTTAATTCCAACATCACTATGTACAACACTCAAAAACTCCATATCCATCTCCTATTGTCTAATTTAATTATGATAAATGAAATTCAAATTCTTCATCAGATAATTTCAAACTAGATTGATCGGATAATAATGTTTCCTGGTGTGGGCTGAGCTGAACTCCATTTACAAATGTAAAGTTTGTCGCTCCCTGATCTACTACATAGTAATCAGCACCTTTCTTCACGATTTCAACATGGCATCTGCTTACAGAAGTATTGTCTGAAATACAGTAATTTACTTTTTTGCGTTCTTTACCAATCTTAAAGTTCTGTACGTTGATTGCAATCTTCTCGCCATTCTTCTTGCGGATAAGATAAGCTGCTCCGGATGCTCCTAATAATGTTGTCTCTCCTGCTCCGGCATCGAGAACTGTTGTCTCTCCCGTTCCTTCCGGCTGTTGTGGAACTGTCTCCGGGTAAACCGGTGATACATTATTAGATGTCTGATTGCCAACTGGTATATTATTGACAGCATCTCTTGCTCCTGCTGGTACATATGCTGCTTTCTTATTTTTCTTTCCTGACATAGCGATTACTACAATGACAATGATAATTACGATAATAACTAATGCTGCAATACCACCAATCAATAACATGTTAGGACCGGTCTTTTCTTCCAGTCCGGTTACTGCTGATTTCAAATCGTCGATTGTTGTCTGAATGGTCGCTGCTTCTGCTTCTGTATTCTTAACAACTGCTTCTGCTGTTCCAATTTCATCGTTTAATGCTGTAACGCTTTCTTCTGTGTAGCTTGCTGTATCTACAGCTTTTGCACTATCAATCTCACTCTGTAATTCAGCGAAGAGTGCACTGTTGTCCGGCTCTGTAACTTCTTTTGTTTCTTCGTCTGTCGTTTCCTCTCCTGTTGTTCCTTCTGTTTTTCCTGTATCTTTTATCGAACCTGTGGATGCATCTGTATAAGGAATACCAAATGTATCCAGTGCCTGTTTGATTACATTAATCTGGATAGAATAATTTTTCTTATCAGCTACAAATGTGTTGATACCAATTACTTCATTGTTTTCATTTAATAATGGTCCTCCTGAATTGCCATTGTTAAGAGGAGCTGTATGTTCAATAATATCTACGCTTTGTACCGTAATCTTGGAAATAATACCGTTTACAGTAGATACATCATCTTTTGTGTTGTAATCTTTTGTTGCAATAGAATCTACCGGGAATCCCATTGCATAAACAGGATCTTTTGTAGCAATTTTAGAACTGTCTCCAAGTGCAACCGGTGATCTGTCATAAATCTTTTCTGATAATTTTACTGCTGCAAAATCCATATCAGAACTTTGTACACTTGTATGAATTGTAGCAGGAATTGTCATATCTCTATTAACCAGAATTTCAATTTTAATATGCTCATCGTCATCCTTTAATTCAGATAATCCCTGGCTGTCTTTAATTGATTTCTTTGTCTCATCATCTAATGTAACAACATGTCTGTTTGTGAGAACATACTCATCATTGATAAGAAAACCTGTTCCTGTCTGCCAATAAACAGTCTCTCCTCCATCATTTTCATAATATGTAATGATTTTTAAAATACTTTCTCTTGGATCTTCACTTACAGATGTTGTGCTGTCTCCTTTATCTGTAGCTAAAACTGGCAAAGACATCATAAACATCATGCATAATGCCATTAATAAGGTAACAATCCTTCTTGCTTTTTTTGATATTTTTTTCATCTAACTAGCCCTCCTGAAGCTTTTTTTATTATAATCGGTTATCTTTTTTTATAAACTCTTATAAAAATGCATAATCCGTCATAATTATACTGCCTTCATCATATGTATATTT
>JAQVCP010000123.1 GCA_028689735.1 Hespellia sp.
AGGTACTCGCTTAAATTTCTTCGTATGTTGCTCTATTCTCCACAGAAGTCAAATCCATTTCATCCATCTTAAGTTCTAACTCTATATGATGGTTGGATTTAAGTTTGGAAAGCAAACAAACAGTCTCGACGTGTGTTTCTTTCACCCGTAAAGACTGAATCACTTCCTCCTCTATCGGAAACGAGTAAATAATGCTCTTCACTGCATGACCTTGCACCTTCTGTTCTTCTGGCATATAAAGCTTGATTTCCTTTATCATGCACTTAATCAGCTCTCGTTTCTCCCTGTCATTCATTTTATCATAGATTTCATCAAAGGACAGCAGAATCTTATAAATCATGTCCACATTTAAAGATTCCTGCTCTGCAATGATAATTCGCCTTTTACATCTTTCTACGCTATCTTCAACATCATAAATCTGATTGTATATTTTGTCCAACCGTCTATTATATTCATCTCGTTTTCTCTCTGCATATTTATCGTCCAGTAAGCTGTCAATGTCATGTTCCAAATTTATCCGACTTCTTGCAAGTCGTTTCAGTTCCTTTTCATAAGCTGATATTTCTTTCTGAATCTCCGTCACATCTACAGCAACACCTATTTTTGCTTTAATGTCACAGGCAAACTTCGGATTACGTAAAAGCTTCTTCGTATACTCCAATACTTCCGTTTCTAACCGCTCCATAGATATTCCGTTTCTCCGGCATTGGCTAGTTCCCTTTGCCCGTTTATAGTGACTGCATACATAGGTAAATGTCTCTCGGAATGTTCCGTCCTTGTTCGTCCACTGGTTACAGTCAACATTCATAGCCGAACCACATTGAGGACAACGGGCAATTCCAGACAGTAAATGCGCTCTGTCCTGACTGATATTATGATTGCCGATAGCTTTTTCCCTCATCACTTTTCGGATTTCCTGCACTTTCTTAAAGTTCTCTTCCGAGACAAGTGCTTCATGGCTCTTCTTTTCACTCATAATAAATTCTTCCTGTGGAAATAAACGCTGTTCATTGCTTCTTCCCTGTACTTTTTCTGTCCTTCTTCTGCCCCATGCTATCCTTCCGGTATAAAGGGGATTGTCCAAAATCCGTTTGATCTGCTCTGCTTTCCAATCATTGAATTTCGGATTGACTGCATTTTTAGCAGGCTCTCTGGTATAACCATTCTGATTCAGATAACGGGCAACCGTAGAATACCCCATGCCTTTATTCAAGAACATATCAAATATCATAGTTACAATCTCCTGTTCTCCTTCCTTTGGCTCTAACTTACCATTTTTCAACTCATATCCATAAGGAGCAAAGCCCCCATTCCAACCGCCTGATTTTGCTTTTTCTTCCCGTCCTAACAGGCTTTGTGCAATGATATTCTCCCGTTCCAGTTCTGCCACTGCCCCAAGTATGGTTATCATCATTTTTCCCATAGAGGTGGAAGAATCAAGTCCGTCCTCCACGCACATCAAGTCAACACCATACTGCATAATAAATTCCAATGAGTTCAGCACATCCTTTGCATTTCTCCCAAAACGTGACAGCTTATAGACAAGCACATAATCTGTCTGTAAAGTACCTTTTTTGATTCCGTCCAACATGGACTGAAACGCTGTTCTTCCCTCAATACTCTTCCCACTTTTCCCCTCTTCTACATAGACCGTCAACACTTTCATTCCCTGACGTTCAGCACAATCAATCAGATACCGTTTCTGTCCGTCCAGACTATATCCCTTAACCTGACGCTCACTGCTTACCCTGATGTAAATTACACACGTTTTCCCTAATCTTGTCTGATACACGTTCGTTCTCCCTTCTAAAAAGGCGGTCAGCCTAATTAAGCCAACCGCCGGATGTAATTATTTATGATTCTTTTCCTCTGCTACATATTTTGTAACGATATTAGACAGCACATTAATAAATTTCTGGTAACTCTGCTGTTGTTCTATATCCGTTCCACTTCCTGACGGAACATTTATCTCCACACCATTTTCTATGGTGTATGTCTTATATTCTGTATGGGATTCCTGTTTCAAGAAACTCCCCCTTTCCTTGTATCGTCTTTCACATACGGTATTAAATCTTCTCTGTCTATCCTGCATAAATGCCCTATCATTTTGTTTCCAAATGATGGACTATAATTTACATCAGTCAACATTTCTCCTACGCTTTCCAGACCACCTAAAGCCTGATGGGTTTCCAGAAAACAGAATCCCCTTACCGCTGACAATACACCACCTTCTTTCAGCCACCTCTGGGTTTCCAGAAGAGTGTTATGGGGGGTGTCCATATGTAGTTGTAAAGGTTCAACTGCTCCCAGAAAACGTTCCCAGAACTGACACGTTTTCCATCGGCTTTTATTACTTTGGTTTTTGTCTGGTATTACAAATCTTAAATTTTCTGCCAAGAGGTTAAAAGCAAGTTTTCCCAAATCAAGTGGATTCTCTTTGAACATTATCGCAAATGCATGAGCCGTTTCATCACGTAACTGTAACTCCGTTCGTTTCCAGCTTCCAATCTCTTCATACGACCTCTGATACTTCATACTCACTTCTTTATCCTTGTCGTAGAAGCGATAGGACAGATTAGATTTTCCCACCCCTATATACACAGTTTTGGCGGTTTCCTTCTCTGTAAAACTACTTTCCACAAAGCGGTAGCTGTTACTGTTACCAATAAATTCTTCCTTTTTGCATTTTCGTTTAATCTGTTCTGGTGTAAAATATGGCACTTCGTTCCTGTCATCTATAGCAATATCTATTCTTGTCAAATGAAATTCACTGCCAAACCATTTCTCACACATCCAAAATAAATCTCCAAATGTATGTCCATGCATATCTAGTATGCGAAAAATCTCGTCACATCCCACTCCAGTCAGCACCAGATAACTTCCAAGTCCTGTCGGATTCTCTTCTGTTATTTTAGAATCCCCGAATACTTGAATACTGCCTGCCCGGTAAACGCTCTGATATGGCTTGTGTTTGATTTTTCCTATGCTCTTTAAGAATATGTCTACTGGAAGTCCTAACACCTTTCTAATGACCTCTTCTGCCATTGCAGAATCAAATACAATGCTGATGTAATCAATCTTGATACTCACATTGTCACGTCTTGCGATTTTTTATCCTCTCCTTTCCGATACACTGTTTCAGTACACCTTAAAAATATCTACAAACGTTGATTCCTGGCTATTTTTGAATTATCACTCCTGTATGTACAGGGCGGTGTTACTTATACGCCCTGTGGGAACGCCTTCGGCGTTCCTTCCTGCCCTTTCTCCGCTTTTCGCCTTCGGCACAGCGTAGAAAGGCAGGAACTTAGTTTCTCCATCCCGAAAGGAACAAATAATGCTTTCAGAACTAAAACTTTCATGTTATAATGCTTTTGTAAGCAGATAATTAATGCCATTGAACTTAATCAATCATTCTAATGTGATAATAATACCCTCACGCTTATTTGTCAATGTATTTTATAGATATTTTATATTTTTTAAGCCTTATGGGCTGAAAGGAGCATTTATGGATTATAAATGGTTAGGTCACAACATTCAAGTTATTCGGAAATTAAAAGGATTGACACAACAGGAGCTTTCCGACCAAATCGGAATCAACCTGCAAAGTCTTTCTAAAATTGAACGGGGTATCAATTACCCTGCCTTTGATACATTGCAAAAATTGGCAGAAATACTGGAAGTCACACCTAATGAACTGCTTGCCGGGGAATTAAAAAGCACATCCCACATAGAATCCAATATTTTAAAATTTCTGAAACAGGAAGAAAGGCTGAATGTAGAACTTGCCCACGGTCAGTATGATAATCCAATGGACGAGGACGAATGGATTGAATATGAGTTGCAAAAACTCCGTGAATATATCACCGATTACATCCATTCAGAAAAACGGAATGCCTCTGACCTCTATCCTCTAAAAAAACTGATACAAGGGCAAAAATTACAGAAATTAATTGACCGCTATGACAATTACTATTCCTATGACCTTTTTGGGGAAACGATTGAAGGGCATAAACAAGTCAATCCCTATATGCCGGAAACAGTAAAAACCATGATTGCTAATGAAGAGGGGCATATTTCATCTTCATTTGAATTTCCCGATAATTTTGAAGATTGACCTTATTCCTCTTGCCAGAAGATACAATAAAGCAAAAAGCCTTGTCAAGAATGCTTCGCACCGTTTACACGGCATGTTCTTGACAAGGCTTTTTCCTTTATTATGTGGGGTAATCAAGAGGATAAGGAGAATCTCTGCAACGTTGTTTGCCACTCCACATAGAAGTTACTCCTTCGTTAAATCAAACTGCTTTAAAATTTCATATGCGTCTAGCATTCCTGCCATATATGTATTCACACGGTAGTCATATTCAGCTTCATCTTTTCTCGCAATTAGAGTATCTACAATATCTCTCTGCTCCTCTGACAGTTCCAGTTCATCAACCGCTTTAAGTGCTTCTTTTTCTTCTTTGAACCGTTTTTGATATTCCGTGTCATTTCCTAGTAATTCATTTAAAGTGCGATTCTTCATACTGTCTGCTGCCAACTTTAATAATCCCTTTACTTCGCTCATTTTTCTCTCTCCTGATTTCATATTGTGATGAAAGACAACACTTTTATTTCCCTTACCTATGTTTTGTGACATATCTGCCATAAGCATAATACCGATTTGTAGTCCTATCTCGGTATAAACACTGGTGGCTTCGCTTGTCATAGCATTTGCCAGATTTAACAGCTCAAACTGCTTTTCCTTTTCACACTGCAACGCTAATTTTTCAAATTTCTCATATGCATCATCAAGTCTTGTTTCGTAGTCTCTGGTGTCTTCGCTAGGTGCAAGTCCAAAGAGCAGATAATCTGCTACTCCCCTTATGGACGCACGCTTGAATATTTCATCCGTGAATTTCATTCTGTCCCCCCTTTTCAATTAATGGTATGCGGTTAATTTATCACACTTTATTTCCCGTGTCAACCGTGTGCCATTAACCTTTGTTTTTAAATACTCCTATACTCATATTAACCGTACAAAGTTAAGAGGGGGAATCACTATGACATATTCGGACGCTGTTATCAAACGATTAACAGAATTATGTGATGAAAAGAAAATTACAGTCAACGGACTTGCCAATCTGTCAGGAATCACACAGTCTACCGTAGATAATCTGATGAAGGGCAAGACAAAGAACCCTAAATTGAAAACCCTTCATAAATTAGCTGTGGGATTAGATATGACCGTTTCTGAATTGCTAGATTTTCCAGAAATGAATGAGACTGCTTTTGAAGATGAATAATAACCGTAGAACATTAAAACATGCGGTGTTTTAACGGTGTGACATTAACCTTTGTTTTTGTTTAATTCTATACTTTGAATAGCTTCGTTGACCTTATAGGAGAATCCTTATGACTTATTCAGATGTTATCATTCTAAGGCTTACACAACTGTGTGAGGAAAGAAAAATCACAATCAATAAACTTGCTACCTTATCCGGCATTACACAGTCTACCGTAGAAAATATCATATCTGGAAAGACAAAAAATCCCAAACTGAAAACCTTGCATAAGCTGGCTCTCGGTTTGGGAATGACTGTTTCTGAATTATTGGATTTTACGGAGATGAATGAGACTATATTTGAGGATGAATAAAGTAACCCCTATTTTTAAAAAGCCATAGGACCTCCGTATATTTATAAAGTTATTTCTTGTTTCTTTTTGTTTAGAAGCGCTAAAACTTCTTCCTCACAATCCTCTTTAATATAGGCGTTTGCGAAACGCCACAAGCCTTGATTTTACAGGCTTTTTTACTGTTCAAAATAGAATAACTCCTCACAGGTATGTTATAATTGAATTGTCGAAAAACAATTAAACAAAACCCTGAAAGGAG
>JAQVCP010000124.1 GCA_028689735.1 Hespellia sp.
TAAGAAAAGCTATCAACCCCCTCATAAAGTTCAGACATCTTCCGATAGGATGTCTCACTTTACTCTCATTCCTTTAAAAACTATAAAAACAAAAAGCTCGTAGCCGATACTACGAGCTTTTTGTTTTGTTCAATTGGATACTCGGAGTACATCTTATATATATATCAAGCGGATACTCGGAATCCACTTTGCTGCTTCCTCGCAGCATCTTTTATAAAGTTATATCATGATGCTCCAGGCATTGCGGTACAACTTCCCTGCCTCCAGCGAAATCAGATCCGGCTGTTTCTCCAGGTCTTCCACCACGCCATCCCTCGACGGAAGGGAACTCCAGGGCTCCACGCATACATATTCCGCTTTGGTGTGATCCATATGCCAGAAACCGATATATCTCATATCCGGGCAGCTGACAGAAACCTGGCGTGTTCCTTTGTTGGAACGAATCGTAATGCCGCCTGCCGCATGTTCCAGAACAATCGCATCCCCGTCAAAGAGCGTGTGCTCCAAGGGAATCTTCCGTCCCTCCTCCAGCTTATATGGACAACTGCCTTCCACATGAGCCGTCTTGGAAAACAGAATTCTGACAGGTGTACACACCTCTTGAAATTCAATCTCATAATCCTCAAACTCCAGACCTTCTTCCATCGGTACCTGGAATCCCGGATGTCCGCCAATTCCAAAATACATGGTTTCTCCACCTTGGTTTTCCACCTCATATACAATAGACAACATTCTATTTTCTACCGTATATTGAATACTGTATTTGAAATCAAAGGGATATTGTTCCCTGCTCTTTGCGTTGGAATCCATCTGAAAAAGGATTTGATTATCTGCTTTTTTTACCACTTCAAGGATGCTTCCACGCACAAATCCATGCAATCCCATTTCAAATGTTTTTCCCTGAAAAGTGTAAATACCATCCGTCATTCTTCCTATGTACGGGAACAAATTCGGAGCACTTTCCTCCCAAAACTTTGCATCCCTCTGCCAAAGATATTCATGTCCCAATGCGTCTTGCACAGACTGTAGTTCCCCGCCTTTGTCGCTGATTCTGACTTTCATCTCATCTGATTGAATGTGGTATTCCATGCACTTCCCTCCATTATGTATACTCAAGATCTGCTTCGCTGCTCAAACAAGTTTAACTTACAAAATTCGTATGTTCTCTCGCTTCCATCACAGGTGCCACTATTCCAGCGTTCTTTCCCGCTTCAATACATTTGAGCATCCATGCCATATTGTGCCCCAATACACGCATAGTCTGCATTCCTTCCAGGTCCTGCTTTACATCTTCATGGGAGAGTCCGTGAATCATATTCCAATACTGAGAACTGACGATTGGCATCTGGCTGATGGTAAAATACTTATTCAGCTGATCCAGAGCCGCTGTTGTTCCACCACGTCTTGCACAGACAATGGCCGCACCTGGTTTTAATGCAAACCCACTTCCTGCATAGAAGAAACGATCCAGGAAGGATGTGATTTGTCCTGAGGCTGCTGCATAGTGCACAGGTGAGCCTACCACCAGACCATCCGACTCTTTCATCTTCTCAAGAGCCTCGTTGACCGGATCTGTATCATACATGCATTTTCCAAGCTGCGAACAGACACCGCATCCTGTACAGCCTGTAATCGGACGGCTTCCTACGTGAAGAATCTCGGTATCGATTCCATCCTCATTCAGGGCCTTTGCCACTTCACACAATCCCAGATATGTATTTCCTTCTTTGTGTGGACTTCCGTTAATCAATAATACTTTCATATCATCTCTCCTTTTCTTGAACATCGCCTATCGTCAAAACGGATATTCGCAATCCGCTTTCCTACTTGCTCATAACCGCATGGCTCATTGTCTACGTAAAGAAACGCCTGTCATCATTCCCTGACAGGCGTTTCTTTACGTAGTCTTTTTATGACTCTTTCATTATATCATGAATTTATTTTTTGTGCATAGAGAAGGAATCCATATCGTAATTTTTCAGATTCTCATGAACAAGTCTTGCATCCGCTTTTGCAAGAAGTGCATCGCGTTTCTTCTTTGTCTTAAGCTGATCATCGTAGCTGCTTGGTCCGCCAACGCATCCGCCTTCACAAATCATACCTTCGATAAAGTCTTCCTGCAGTCTTCCGGCTTTCATGAGAAGCAATGCTTTTTTACATTCTGCCGCACCGTTGGCTCTGCATACCTTTGCATCAATTTCTTTATCAGTCTCTTTCATGCACTCGATAACTGCATTGGTAACTCCGCCGGAATTAGCGAAACGTTTACCGAAAAGGCTGGATTCTTGATAGGTGTTGTCTACTGGCTCTAACTGCACATCTTTTGCTTTCATGATTGCACGAATCTCACTAAATGCGAGAGCTGCATCTGCATTTCCCTCAATCTTCTGATCAATAATCTCAGATTTCTTTCCGATACATGGTCCGACAAATACTGTATATGCTTCCGGCTCTTTTGCTTTTAACATACGGGATACAGCACACATTGGAGAAACAGTCGTAGAGACATGCTCTTCCAGCTGTGGATAGTGCATCTTGATCATATTCACAAATGCTGGACAGCAGGATGTTGTCATCTTCTTGCCTTCTGCAAATGCTTCGCCCCACTCTTCTGCCTCGTATGCAGCTGTCATGTCTCCGCCGAGACCTACTTCGATTACATCTGTAAATCCAACTTCCCTCAGTGCCTTCTTCCAGCTATTCATTGTGATGTCCTCACCGAACTGGCCTTCTGCCGCCGGTGCGATCATTGCATAAACCGGTTTATCAGACTTTAACGCTTCAATGACTTCTGTGATAAATGTCTTGGATCCGATGGCTCCGAATGGACATTTGTGAACACAGCGTCCGCAGCGGATACATTTCTTCTCATCAATCACAGAAATACCATTCTCGTCATAAGTGAGAGCATCTACTGGACAGCTCACCTTACATGGACGCTTAAGGCTGGCAATCGCGCCGTACGGACAGGCTTTGGCACATTGTCCACATTCTTTACACTTCGATGGATCAATGTGTGAACGGTGTCTTCCGATGGTAATTGCTCCGAACTTACAAGCATTCACACATGCTTTACCCATACAGTTCTGACAGTTCTCTGTTACAACATAGCTGGAAATCGGACAATCTGCACAGGCTGCTGTGATTACCTGCATAACATTGTCAGGATTGTTGCCATGTAATGGTTTGTTACATGTCAGTCTGATTCTCTCTCGGATTACTTCTCTTTCCTTATAAATACAGCAGCGGAATTGAGGCATTGGTCCCGGAATCATCTTCTCCGGCAAGAAATCCTTTTCTTCCTCCAAAGTCCCTGCAAATGCTAATTTTGCTACCTCGTACAATACCTGGTGCTTGATCTTGATTACATTCTCATCAGCGTACATTTCATTTCCTCCAAATTGAATCTTCTGTCTACAATAAGTTCATGAGCCTCTGTGCCAAATTCCCAAGCCGTTACCCGCACAGTCGATGAAAACAAGATGTTTTTCCATCACACGGACATCTTTGAGAGTGGTATGAGCCCCCACAAATATCAGTGCATGAAGTTTGCCATTTCTATGCCTTTCTTTCATCTCGTTAAATTATTCACATATATAATAATATACTTTGTTGATAAATGCTATCACTTTTTTAAATGTGCTTAAAAAAAGACAATACTTTGTTTACACAGTGTATTAAACTGGGTTAAAATAGGTATAAACTACTAATATATTATTCTTTTAAGGGAGGCTTTATGAACCAGAAAATACGTGACGATTTGTTCACGATGCAGGATGAAAAATATAGAGATTTTCACAAAAATTTATGTCCGGGAACGGATAATATTATCGGAATACGGATTCCTCTGCTAAGGGATTATGCAAAGAACCTGGCGAAGGGTGATTGGCAGGATTATCTTGAGAATGCTTGGAATGATTATAATGAAGAAATCATGCTGCAGGGGTTGGTCCTTGGATATGTCAAGACAGATATTGAGACAAGACTCTCCTGCCTTGCGGATTATATCCCTAAGATCAACAATTGGGCAAACTGTGATTCTCCCTGCATGAGCATGAAATTCATTAAAAAAGAACAGTCACGGGTTTTGGAATTCTTGCAGCCTTATCTGGCGTCGGACAAGGAATATGAAGTACGTTTTGCTGTTGTGACTCTTCTTGATTACTATGTGGATGCTGACCATATCGATTATGTTTTAAGTACTTTGGACGGTATCTGTCTAGATGCTTACTATGTAAAAATGGCAGTGGCATGGACTTTATGTGAATGCTATCTAAAATTCCCAGAAAAGACGATGCAGCTGTTTCACCAAAATCATCTGGACGATTTTACATTTAACAAAGCAATTCAGAAGATTCGGGAATCCCTTCGTGTCAGCAAGGAGGAAAAGGAGATGCTGAATCAGATGAAACGGCCTGTAAAGCGTAGAAGCCAACGGTAAAGCGAACGCTCATAATCCACTTTGCTGTTTACTTGATAAGATGAATTCATATTCATTATATAAAATGGAACTATATACAAGAAAAGAGGATATTCTTATGAAACTTACAATTTTAGGAACTGGAAATGCAATGGTAACAGAATGTTTTAACACCTGCTTCGCACTTTCAGACGGAAACCGACATTTTCTGGTAGACACCGGCGGCGGTAACCGTATTATGAAAGTTCTGAAAGATACCGGAATTGCTATGGAAGAGATTCATGACATCTTTATTACCCATGAACACGGAGATCACATCCTGGGCGCGAGCTGGCTAATCCGCGTCATTGGCACCCGCATGAATCAAGGAACTTATGACGGTGAACTGCGAATCTACTGCCACAGTGATCTGGTAGACACCATCAAGACCATCGCAAATCTGACGATTCAGAAAAAAGTCACAAAGCATATGGATGAGCGGATTCGTTTTATTCCGTTGGTGCATGGAGATACCGCTGAGATTCTCGGCTGCACGGTCACTTTTTTCGACATCTACTCTACCAAGGCGAAGCAGTATGGCTTTACCATGGATATGCCAAACAATATCAAGTTCACCTGTGCCGGGGATGAGCCTTACAATGAGAAAGATTATGAATTTGTAAAGGGCAGTGACTGGCTGATGCACGAAGCCTTCTGCCTGTATGGGGAAGCTGACAAGTTCAAGCCATATGAGAAGCACCACAGCACAGTGCGCGAGGCATGTCAGCTGGCCCAGGAGCTTCAGATTCCGAATCTGATTTTGTATCACACCGAGGAAACGCATCTGGAAAACCGCAAGGAACTCTATACTGCCGAGGGAAAAGAATTCTATCGTGGTAATCTGTATGTACCTTATGATTTGGAGACATTCCAGATCTAATATTTCTTAATACATAAAATTTTGTAAAAAACGGTTCCTGTCTTGCCAGAATACTTTCCAAAATGTAACTCATAAAATACCTGAAATACATGCGAATCCCTTGACTTTGCTCTCTGAGTGGCGTAGAATAATGTAACATCGTTTGCGAACCATATAGTCTAGGAATTGTTATTCCGAACTGATAATATCATGCAATACATGGTATACACTTTCAGGTTTTTTGTTATGAAGTGTATTTTATTATTCAGGGCTTGTACTGGTTTCGACAGGGACTTTGAAGATGGAGAAGCTATCCGCAGGAAGGTGCGTCAAACCGCAAACTTAAATTTAAACGCAGACGAAAATTTAGCGTTAGCAGCCTAGTTGCTGCTCGTCAGCCTTAGTGCACTCACACATTAAGAATCTGGCGCCGACTTTGTGAGAAACGACATTGGCAAAGCTTTGAGCCAGTGGGCGTATGATGAAGCTACTAAAACCACAAGGGTGTTAGTT
>JAQVCP010000125.1 GCA_028689735.1 Hespellia sp.
TAGAGAGGAATGAGATAATGACATCAAAACAACGAGCATATTTAAAAAGCCTTGCCATGACGATGGACCCGATTTTCCAGGTGGGAAAGGGCAGCATTACGCCATCTTTGACGGATGCAATTGCAGAAGCACTGGAAGCAAGAGAACTGATCAAGTTGAATGTCCTTCAGAACTGTGCCGATGATCCAAAAGAAATTGCACAGATGATTGCTGAAAGAACACGATCCCAAGTGGTTCAGGTAATTGGCAAAAAGATTGTATTATACAAAGAAGGCAAAGAAGACAAAAAGAAAATCATTCTGCCTTAGGAGGCAATAGGAAAAACAATGAAAATAGGTGTGATGGGTGGTACATTTGATCCAATTCATATCGGCCACCTGCTTCTTGGACAATTTGCATATGAGATGTTTGATCTGGACGAAGTATGGTTTCTGCCTAATGCAAATCCGCCTCACAAGGATACCGATATAGACCGGAATTCTCTGAGTCACCGGATTGAAATGGTGCGCATTGCAATCGATGGGATTCCTCATTTTAAGTTGTCAATGCATGAAGCAGATGGAAAGGATCATTCGTATACCTACCAGACATTGGAAGAGTTTAAGGCAGAATATCCAGACAATGAATTCTATTTTATTTTAGGAGCCGACTCTCTTTTCTCAATTGAAGAATGGAAATATTTCGAAAAAATTTTTCCAAACTGTGTTATTCTTGCCGCAATGAGGGATGATAAGGATGTGTCTGATATGGAACAGCAGATTGCTTATCTGCAGGAGAAGTATCAGGCAAGGATTCAGCTTCTCGCAGCACCTTTGCTTGAGATTTCTTCTACCACAATCCGTAATCGTGCCGCCAGGAAGCTTTCTGTGCATTATATGGTGCCGGATCTGGTTGCTGAGTATATTGAGGAGAATCAGTTGTATCTTGATCGTCCATAAACGGACCACCACTTCAAGTGTGCGAAGCACTAGGTGGCAGGTTTTGAGTGTTTGTTTCAAAAGGGGAAAAGTCATTACTGAAAAGCTGCTGAACGATCATGAGGAAGTAACGAAGTGGATTTTGACTATCCGCTTTACTGAAAATAAAACATTTTTTTGAAATGGAAGCGTGAAAAAGATGGAATTAGAAAAATTACAGAAAAAAATGAAATCCAAACTAACCAAAATCCGATATCAGCATACATTAGGTGTGATGTATACGGCTGCCGCCCTTGCCATGAGACATAATGCAGATATTCAAGATGCGATGCTGGCTGGACTTCTGCATGACTGTGCCAAGTGCTACAGTGATGAAAAAAAGGATAAAATGTGTCAGAAAAATCATATTATATTAACTGCTGCTGAGCATAGAAATCCTTCTTTGATTCATGCAAAGCTAGGTGCCTATCTCGCTGAGCACAAGTACGAGGTTACAAAAGCCAATATTCTGGATGCTATTAGTTTCCACACAACTGGCAGACCAGATATGACCTTGTTAGAAAAAATTATTTATATAGCAGATTTCATTGAACCGAACCGAATCAATTTTCCGGGGTTAGATATCATACGTCGGGTTTCCTTTGAGGATATTGATTATGCTGTCTATCTGACCGTCCAGTCTACACTGGATTATTTGAGAAGTCTGCACGTTTCCATCGATTCTGGAACAGAGCAGACCTACCTTTACTACAAACAGTTATTGGACAGCAAAAAAGGGGAAGCAGACAGAATCGAAGATGTGCGTGATATCAAGAAACCAATTGGACACAAGGTTATGAAAAGGAGTGTAAAAAAATGGAACAAGCAAAAAAAATGGCAAAAATAGCTTATCAGGCTTTGGACGATAAAAAGGGCGAAGATATTAAGATTATTGATATTTCTGGAATTTCTACCTTAGCTGATTACTTTATCATAGCTAACGGCTCCAACGAGAGTCAGGTAAAAGCTCTGGTTGACAACGTCGAAAAAGAGCTGGGCAAAAACGGGTTCCAGGTAAAGCAGCGTGAAGGCTATGGAACAGCAAACTGGGTTCTGCTTGATTTTCACGATATTATTGTGCATGTATTTGATAGTGAGAACCGCCTTTTTTATGATTTAGAAAGAATCTGGAGAGATGGAAAAACGGTGGATGTCACATTATTATAATCCCCTCCAAAACGGTTGGTAATTCTGACAATCCTGAACGATATCCAAAACAGAAGAAGAGCCAAAAGCTATTTAGAACATCAAATTGGTCTAAATAATTTTTGGCTCTTTTTTTATTCTCCATTATCTGATATAGTATATGCATAGGCTATCAAATACATAACAAAAAAACATAAAAATATTTAAAATTCTACTTGTATATTCCATAAACCGTGCTATAATGTGTTTATGGATGTGTTAAAACTTTAACAACCAAGAGAACATTTTTATGTGATTAAGAAAGAGAGGCAAAATTATTATGAGTAAGAAAGTCGTATTAGCAGGAGCTTGCCGTACAGCCATTGGAACTATGGGTGGATGTTTAAGTACAGTTCCAGCAGTAGAACTGGGAGCTACAGTAATCAAAGAAGCTGTAAAAAGAGCAGGAATCAAAGAATCAGATGTAGATCATGTATACATGGGTTGCGTAATTCAGGCAGCACAGGGACAGAACGTAGCTCGTCAGGCTTCTATCAAAGCAGGACTTCCTATCGAAACACCAGCTGTTACAGTAAATGTAGTTTGTGGTTCAGGTCTTAACAGCGTAAATATGGCTGCACAGATGATTCAGGCTGGAGATGCTGATATCGTTATCGCAGGTGGTATGGAAAACATGTCAATGGCTCCATATGCATTAACAAAAGGTCGTTACGGATACAGAATGGGTAATGCACAGATGGTAGATACTATGGTTAATGATGGTTTATGGGAAGCATTCAACAACTATCACATGGGTATCACAGCAGAGAACATTGTTGACCAGTGGGGACTTACTCGTGAAGAGTTAGATGAATTTGCAGCAACAAGCCAGCAGAAAGCATGCGCAGCAATGGAAGCAGGAAAATTCAAAGCTGAAATCGTACCAGTAGAAGTAAAGAAGAAAAAAGAGACTATTATCGTAGATACAGATGAAGGTCCTCGTCCTGGAACAACAAAAGAGAGCATCAGCAAGCTTCGTCCAGCATTCAAGCCAGACGGAATCGTAACAGCAGCTAACTCTTCAGGTATCAACGATGGTGCTGCAGCAGTTGTTGTAATGAGCGAAGAAAAAGCAAAAGAGTTAGGTGTAAAACCTATGGCTACTTTTGTAGCAGGTGCATTAGCAGGTGTGGATCCCAAGATTATGGGTATCGGACCAGTTGCAGCTACAAAGAAAGTTATGGCTAAAGCTAACATGACAATTGATGATTTTGATATTTATGAAGCAAACGAAGCATTTGCAGCTCAGTCTGTTGCAGTTGGAAAAGAGCTCAACTTCGATTTGAACAAGTTGAACCTGAATGGTGGAGCAATTGCTCTTGGACATCCAGTAGGAGCTTCAGGATGCCGTATTCTTGTAACATTGCTTCATGCCATGGAACAGAATAATGCAAAGACAGGTCTTGCTACGCTTTGTATCGGTGGTGGTATGGGATGTGCTACTATCGTTAAGAGAGAAGACTAATTCTTACTTAGTATATATAACCAATCAAGCAGCGCGAGCTGCTTGATTTTAAATAATTAATCAAATGGAGGCAAAAAGATGGAATTTATTTGTTACGAACAAAAAGGATTTGTTGGTGTCATCACAATTAACCGTCCAAAAGCACTGAATGCATTAAACAGTCAGGTTCTTGACGAACTTGATCAGACAATGGATGCAGTTGATTTGGGAGCAACACGCTGCCTGATTCTGACAGGAGCAGGTGAAAAATCATTCGTAGCCGGAGCAGACATTGCTGAGATGAGTGCGCTTACAAAGGCTGAAGGTGAAGCTTTTGGTAAAAAGGGTAATGACGTGTTCCGTAAGATTGAGACATTCCCAATCCCTGTTATCGCCGCAATCAATGGATTCGCACTTGGCGGTGGATGTGAATTATCTATGAGCTGTGACATCAGAATCTGTTCTGACAATGCAATGTTTGGACAGCCTGAGGTTGGTCTTGGAATCACTCCTGGATTTGGTGGAACACAGAGACTTGCAAGAGTCATCGGTGTTGGCAAAGCCAAAGAGATGATCTACGGAGCAAGAAATATCAAAGCTGACGAAGCTTACAGATTAGGTCTTGTCAATGCAGTATATACATTAGAAGAATTACTTCCAGCAGCTGAGAAGATGGCAGGCGGAATCGCTAAGAACGCTCCAATCGCAGTTCGCAATTGTAAGAAAGCAATCAACGACGGTCTTCAGGTAGATATGGATCAGGCAATCGTTATCGAAGAGAAATTATTCGGTGACTGCTTCGAGACAGCTGACCAAAAAGAAGGAATGTCTGCTTTCTTAGAGAAGAGAAAAGATAAAAACTTCACAAATAAATAATATGTATTCTGCTTACAGCAGTCATTTGTATGATCATGTTAATTATCACTTTTTCAATCAAGAAAAAGGATACTTATAAATCAAGGAGGAATTAAAATGAAAGTAGGAGTTATTGGTGCAGGAACAATGGGTTCAGGTATTGCACAGGCATTTGCAGCAACAGAAGGATATGAAGTTTGTCTTTGCGACATCAACGAAGAATTTGCTGCTAACGGAAAAGCAAAAATTCAAAAAGGATTTGAAAAACGTGTGGCAAGAGGTAAAATGGCACAGGAAGACGCTGACAAGATTCTTGCAAAAATCACAACAGGTGTAAAAGACATCTGTACAGATTGCGATTTAGTAGTAGAAGCTGCAATCGAAAATATGGAAATCAAAAAACAGACATTCAAGGAATTACAGTCAATCGTAAAACCAGAGTGTATGTTTGCAACAAACACTTCTTCTTTATCAATCACAGAGATTGGTGCAGGACTTGACCGTCCAATGATTGGTATGCATTTCTTTAACCCAGCTCCAGTTATGAAGTTAGTTGAAGTAATCGCTGGTATTAACACACCAGAAGAGAATGTTGCTAAAGTAAAAGCAATCGCTGAAGAAATCGGAAAAACACCTGTACAGGTTGAAGAAGCTGCTGGATTTGTTGTAAACAGAATCTTAATTCCAATGATCAATGAAGCAATTGGTATCTATGCTGATGGTGTTGCATCTGTAGAAGATATTGATACAGCTATGAAATTAGGTGCAAATCACCCAATGGGACCTTTAGCTTTAGGTGACCTTGTTGGTCTTGATGTTTGCCTTGCTATCATGGAAGTATTATACAATGAATTTGGTGATACAAAATATCGTCCACATCCACTTCTTAGAAAAATGGTACGTGGTGGCAAATTAGGTATGAAGACAGGCGTAGGTTTCTACGACTATAGCAAATAATTATACAATGGAGGTAACAAAAGCATGGAATTTACATTTAGTAAAGAGCATGAGATGATGCGAAGCCTTTTCAAAGAGTTCGCAGAAAACGAAGTAAAACCTAACGCTCAAGAGGTTGATGAAACAGAACATTTCCCAGAGGAAAATGTTGCAAAAATGGCTAAGAACGGTTTCCTTGGAATCCCAGTACCAAAAGAGTACGGCGGACAGGGATGTGACGTTTTATCTTACGTTATGTGTGTAGAAGAACTTTCCAAAGTTTGTGCTACAACAGGCGTTGTTGTTTCTGCACATACTTCACTGTGTGTTGATCCAATTTTAACATAT
>JAQVCP010000126.1 GCA_028689735.1 Hespellia sp.
GCGGTAATGGTGATAAATGGATAGTCTCCACGACTGGAGGATACGGAATTGAATTTGTACTCCCATCCCTGAAAGCCCTGTTCCATCTCTTTTTCCAGATCCTTCCAGGCAACTTCCTCTGCCTTTTCCCGAGACAGTCCAAGATTTAAATATTTTTCGATTAATTTTTTATGTGATTTTTCTGCATATGGTTCTAAAATCTCATCCACACTTGGCACTGTAAAACCACCGTACTGCTGGCTTGCCGCACTGAGCACAATGTCTCCGATGACATCAAATGCTGTGTCCAGTGTCTTCGGTTCATTGTACCAGAGATTCCCCATCTCAAATCCGCCATTCAATACGTTTTTCACATCGAACAGGCAGCAGTTCATGGTGTCTCTTCTGGCAGACATATCATGAATATAGATGTACCCCTCACGAATTGCCTGTACTTCCTCTACCGTCAGGAAAAATTTCTTGTATAATTCCTTGTTCAGTTCATTAAAGATCAGACTTCTCTTAGTGGAAACGAGCGCACTGTCCGTGTTGCTGTTCTCTTTGTCTCCAATATACATAATGGACTGGCTCTTCTTATAAACATCATCCAGCATCTGCACAAAATCCTGCTTGTAGTTGCGGTAATCCCGGTAACTCTTGGCAACAACCGGATTCACTTGCTCCAACGCTCCCTCTACCACATTGTGCATCTCCGGAATCGGAATCTCGGTGATTCCAAGTGTCTCCACCTTTTTCTCCACAAATCTGCATATATAATCCAGTTCCTCATCCGTGAACTTCACAAGTGCACGATATGCCGACTTGTTGACCGCCACTACCACCTTCTGCACGTTAAAATCTTCTTTTGTTCCATCTTTTTTTATTACTTTCAGCATAGTTATCTTCTCCTCTCAAGCATTGAATTTTCACGTTACTCGCCTACGCTCCCGCAGGAAATCTCCCGATTGGTATACCTCTTCCGGTTTTCTTCCCTATCTTTGTCGTCCAAAAAAGCCAAGCTACAAAATACTAGATTTTGTAGTTGGCCTATATCATATCATCAATATAATGTGCCTGTACCAATTATGTTACCACTAATAGTATGGACAGTCAATGTGGAAACTTGCACAAAAAAGGAAAAAAAAATTATCTATATTTCTATCTGGGATTTGTTGTCAGTAATTTTTAATTTCCACATTCAATACTGATTTCATTGAAGAGTTTTAAGATATCTTCTGTCTGGACCTGTTCTTTTTCTACGCCTTTTTTGTCCAGAATACATTCACCCTGATGCATCATCAAAATCCGGCTGCCATATTCGATGGCATAGCGAAGATTGTGAGTGACCATAATGGTCGTGAGCTTCTTTTCTTTTACAATCTTATCTGTCAGCTCCATAATTAGCTGTGCCGTCTTCGGATCCAAAGCTGCAGTATGCTCATCCAGAATCAGAAATTCAATGGGTGTCATGGTAGACATCAGAAGTGCCATCGCCTGGCGCTGTCCTCCTGAGAGGGAACCTACCTTCACATTCATCTTATCTTCCAGTCCCAGTCCTAACTGACGGAGCTGCTCCTGGTAGTAGGCCTTTCTCGCTTTGTTGATGCCACGGGACAAGCCGTACAGCTTTCCCTTGTTATCTGCCAGAGACATATTTTCCAGAATTGTCATACTTGGACAGGTTCCTACCGCCGGATTCTGGAAGACTCGGCCGATCTTCCGGTTGCGCACGAATTCCTTTGCTTTTGTGATATCTGTTCCATTGATGCTGATGCTTCCAGCTTCCACCGGAATACTTCCGCAGATGATATTCAGCATGGAGGTTTTTCCGGAGCCGTTGCTTCCTACCACCGACACGAATTCGCCCTGATCCACTGACAGGTTAAAGTCCTGGAACAGACACATTTCGTTCAGTGTTCCCGGGTTATAATATTTGTGGATTCCTTTTAACTCAAGCATCTATTTTTACCTTCTTCTTTCTCTCCATACTTATAATCAAAATAATCAGGAATAAGACTGCTGTGATCAGCTTCATACTTTGTGGTTCGAATTTCCGTATGGCAATTGCCACACACGCCTTATAAATGATTGCCCCGACAAGCACCTTTGTGGTCATAGACAGGAACTCAATTTTCTTGAGGAGACTGGTTCCGATGATGACACTGGCAAGACCAATGACCATCGCTCCAGTTCCCATGGAGATTTCAAACACACGCTGTTCCTGACAGAAAATGCATCCCGCCAAACTGACTAATCCATTTGCAATAGCCAGACCTAGAATCTTAACATTCCCTTGATCCTTTGCCAGAGAAGTCACCAGCATGTGATTGTCACCCACTGCACGAAGCAGAAAACCTGATTTTGTGCTCAGATAAAGGTCTAACAGAATCTTGCAGATCAGTGACACCGCCAGAATGATAAGGACGGTCATGTATGGCTGTATGGCCTGGGGAATGAAACGCTCCAGCATCTCGTTTTTGAAAATGGTGCTCTGGGAAAAGATTGGTACATTTGCCGTACCTGCTATGTACAGGTTGATCGACCATAATGCCGTCATCATGATAATTCCCGACAACAGATCTCTCACCTTACATTTCACATGAATCAGTCCGGTACAGATTCCTGCAGCGACTCCCACCGCAAATGCGATTGGCAGTGTCAGATAAGGATTGACTCCTTTCGTGATGAGTGTCGCTGTCACAGCCGCCCCCAGGGGAAAGCTGCCATCCACCGTCAAATCTGGAAAATCCAGAATCTTGTACGTAATATAGAGACCCAGGCTGAGTATTCCGTAGATCAGCCCTTGCTCCAATACTGAAATGAACATGTCCATGCTATCTTTACCTCTTTCATTATATTTGCCTTCTGTAAACAGGAGTATGTACTCCGCTTTTATTTTTCAATGGAATCAAAGGTCTGCACTGCTGATTCTGCTACCGTGTCATCGATTTCCAGTCCAAGAAGATCTGCAACTGCTGAATTGTAGTATAATTCACTCTCTGTAATGGTCTCGAAATTCATCTCGGAAGCTTTCTTCTCACCCTTCAATACCTGAGCTGCCATCTTACCTGTCTGCTCGCCAAGTGCTACATAATCCAGACCTTCTGCTGCAAGACAACCAATCTTCACCTGCTCAATTTCACTTCCGAATACCGGGATTTTCTTTTCATTTGCCTTCTCCAGAATAGTTGGAAGGGATGCAACAACTGTATTGTCTGTCAGGTTTGTGACACAGTCTACTTTGCTGAGAAGATCATCCGCTGCAAGGGAGACATCTGCTGTTGTTGAAATACCTGAGGTAACCAGTGTAAATCCATATTGTTCCACTGCAGCCTCATATTCTTTGATTGCAGATACAGAATTCACTTCACTTGTTGTATACATGATACCAAGTGTCTTTGCCTCTGGAAGCATCTCACGAATCATCTGAAGTTGTGCGTCTACAGCCAATTTGTCGCTGGTCCCTGTCACTTCTCCCACTGGTGCACCTTCACTGTCTGCAAGCTCTGCGCTGATTGGATCTGTAACTGCGGTGAAGATAACCGGAATGTCTGCGTCCATTGCTGCGTTGTAGCAGGTCTGAGCACTTGGAGTTGCAATTCCACACATCAGGTCTACTTTATCAGAGACAAATGCATTGGCAATCTGTCCTGCGGTTCCCATATCTGCTGCTGCATTCTTATATTCAACGGTCAGGTTCTTGCCCTCTTCAATCCCCTCATCAGCAAGTCCCTGAAGGAATCCTTCCCGGCAGTTATCAAGAGAACCATGTTCTGCAAACTGAGAAATCCCGATGGTATAACTTGCACCATCTGCCGAAGCTGTGCTTCCCTCTGCTGTTTTCTTTGATGTGCCCGCACATCCTGCTGTCATCATGCCTACCATTGCTACTGTTAATAATGCTGCTACCATTTTCTTTTTCATAATCTTTTTCTCCTTTTTCTTTAAAATGAATTGTTGTTCAGAAAACTATTGGCCAAATTTTCTGATTTTGTTAGCGGAAAGGAGCGCCGGTACATTCCCCGGAGGGATTTTTCAACAAATGAAATCTCTACTTCACATTCATTAAAAAAACACCTCAAACTACAGATATCTCTATCCTTCGTCTGAGGCGCTAATATATTCATATTATCGCGGTACCACTCAAATTGACATTACGTCCACTTTCTCATGTACTAACATACACTCCTGATTGATAACGGGTTCGGTTCCCGACAAACCATACTCTCCCAAACAAGGATTTCAGGCCGCCCTCGAAAGTCCATTCAACTATCCGCATCATACAGCTTTCACACCATCAGCCGCTCTCTGTCAATCCGCTTGATAATCTACTCCTCTTCCTCAACGGTTTTTCTTACTTCATGTGTTATAGATTAATACTTCTGTCTCCATTTGTCAAGACCGAGAATTATTTTTTACGATCAATTCCCAATTTCTGCGGTCACGCTAACTATTTTCTGTCAGGCTTGAATTTTTACAGGCGAACCATATCTCTGCTGATTTCATCCAAGCTGTGGGCACCACACATTGCCATGGTATCTGCCAGTTCCGCACCCAGCTTATCAATATAAGCCTGTACGCCTTCCTCGCCACCGCCGTACACTGCCGTAACAAAAGGACGACCAATCAGCACACCATCCGCACCCATAGCCAGTGCTTTGAAAATGTCTACACCGGAACGGATTCCTCCATCAACCAGTACTTTCATCGAGTCACCTGCTGCATCTGCAATCTCAGAGAGGACCTCTGCTGTAGATGCACACTGATCCAGAACGCGTCCGCCATGATTGGAGACAATAATTGCTGCTGCCCCTGCTTCTTTTGCTTTTAATGCTGCTTTCACCGTCATGATTCCCTTTACGACAAACGGAACACCTGCCGCCTGGGCAATTTCTCGAAGCTCTTCCACGGATTTGCTTCCTGCCGGAGGAGTAAGATTCTTCAGAAATGGAAGTCCTGCCGCATCGATATCCATAGCCACTGCAAAGGAACCGCAGTCCTTGACCATTGCAAATTTATCATTCAGAGTATTGATATCCCACGGTTTTACAGTAGGAACACCCATACCATCCACTGCCTTGATTGCTTTCGTTGCCGCAGTCATCACATCCGGATTGGTTCCATCACCTGTAAATGCAGCAATACCTCCCTTTGCACAGGCAGCAACCAGAATGTCATTATACTGCATGTCATTATATTTATCGCCGTAATGAAGGTTGACCGCTCCAACCGGACCTGCAAAGAATGGGAATTTGAAGGTCTTGTCAAAAAGGGTAAAGCTTGTATTTACCTTTTTGTTCTCACAGATTGTATCCAGATTCACGCGCACTTCCTGCCATTTTTCGTAATTTCTGATTGCAGTATCGCCGACGCCCTTCGCTCCCGGCCCCGGCATCTGGTTCTTACAGGCTTTTCCATTACATACCGGACAGGCTTTACAAAATTCTCCCATACATGTTTTTGCATTATTTAATACTTCCTCATACGTCATTTCACTTTTCACTCTCTTTCTGTTGTATTTTATTCCTCTATATATACTTCTATTTCTTTCTATTTTTTACATAAAGCAGACATTCTTACTCTGCCTTTCTGTTATGAAGTGACCTCTTGTCAAGTGTTAATTTCGAGAAATCACTCTTTTTCTTTATTTCTTTTTGTTCCAATGCCTGGAGCATATGGATAGAGCCTCAGATTTAACAGTTCCCGGCCTT
>JAQVCP010000127.1 GCA_028689735.1 Hespellia sp.
ATAACTCGCCGGACGTTGCACATGCCGACGGCAGTATTGCAGCTATTGCAGAATATCCGTCCCCAGATATTGCAGGGGTGTCCAACGTTATAGATTGTCCATTTTTATAGCACTGAAAATAGATTGTCTTTCCCGAAATGTTGATTTGAGTTCCTGTTGCGTCAACGAAATTTGCTTGAACTTGTATGCTCGTATAGTCTCCCTGCATGACTACCACTTGTTGATGGTTGGGGGAGGATATACTTAATGTGATTGGTATTGTATACAATTAATAGTCACTTCCTTTAAATATCAGTAGTGCCAATATAGGCCCCACCTGCAAAATGTAATTGCCGCGTTTTTGAACTGTCAAATGGGTGTGCTACATTTACAGTACCTGACTGTCCTGGATTGCCCGAAACAATGAGATTACTATAATTAATTGTGCTGGTCTGTATTTCCCCAGCCATAATCAATCCATCCGGATTATTTCCTCTCGGTGTTGAAACCATTAAATTTCCTGCAACTCTCGTTGAACCATCTAATTGTATATTAAAATCATCAAAAGTTGTTCCGTATAGTCGTATACTAGCTTTGTCACTCGATAAACTTAATATGCTTCTAAGGCCGTTAGCTGCAAGATCGATATATCCATTTGTCCCATCATAATTTGTACTTAAATTCCCGATTGCGCTTCCATTTGCCGAAAAATCTATACCGGCTGAAGAAAAATCAATTCCACTGTTTCCCATAGTACTGTTAAATGCCATTAAAATATCAGTAGTGCTTTGACGCAGCAAGGTACTAAAATTGCCTTTGGAAACTTTGTTTTCCATTTCGTCAGCCAGCTTAGTTGTCTCTACTTGTGTTGCGTCTGCTGTGCTTTTAGCGTCTCCTGCTGTGATTTGTGCTTCATCTGCATTGCTTTGTGCTTTATGAATATCGTCTTGGATCTGCGCAGGCACCGTTGAAAGTGTTACTGAATTTTTTTGAGGGAAGTTTGGGTATCGTTTGTATTCCGCAATTCTATGGTTAATTCGGGTATGATGGTCGACATCTAGCAAGGTCACAATAGAAAATAACTCAAATTTCATAAAATCATACTTGTTGCCGTTTTCCACATCAAGCGCTTTTGACAGATCGATCACATCGCATTCATATGATGCTTGAGGACAACACAGTTTTGCTAATTCTTTTTGTCCCGCTTTAAGCAGTTTTTCAGAAGTGTTCGCATCTGCGTTTGAATATCTAGCACTGATAATTTTGTTACTGTATGTATGATTTTCAATGTAGGCTTTTCCACCGTTTGCATCTTCAAAAGTCATTCCACCTTTTCCGTAGCAATAAAGCCGCGTGCAGAATTTATCTGTACTCCCTGTATAATTTACGCTGCGTAAATTTAACTCTCTGGTGAGATACGCTCCGCAAGGATTTCCAGCAGTTGGATCAATAATATGCAGCACCTTGTTTTTAGCATCAAACCGAAAAGTAATATTCCAGATGTCTTTTGTCGCTGTAAGAATTTCAAGCCGCGTGCCGCCATCATTTAGCAGTTCATCAACGCCGTTATTTCCAGTTGTTTCGTCCTGATATGTCCATCCGGACGGCAAACAAAATTCAATCATTTGATGCATAGTGTTGTCGTGCAGAATGACATGTTCTAGAATATCTGCTTTCCAATCATCAACGTCCAGTTCACAGGTAACGTCCATATTTTGCTCATCACTTGTAACCTGCTTTACCACGTAAGGCTGTTCTTCGTCGATTTCAGTTTCCTCACGGATCCTCCCAAAAAAGGGATGCCCGCGGGGGAGGGAAAAGGTAAGCAAATCAAGTCCTGTGTCCTTTTCATCAATGCAATAATCGTCCTGCCCAATTACTGCTGCTGTTCCATTTTCAATAATTTTTAGCATCTAAGCACCTCGCTACATAAAAACCGGGATATAGGACAATTTCATATGTTCAGAAGATTCTAATGCATTGTTTTGTGGCTTTATTTTTGGAAATTCAGTCATGTCGCATTTAAGCATCCCATTTTCTCCATTGACAGTTACAACATGATTTTCTCCGTCGATAACAATTCGGTCCCCGATATTATTAATTGAAAATGTAATTCCCGCGACTAAAGTAGAAGTACCAGCGGAAGAATTAGTTGCTGAAATAACGCAATCTGTGTAGGGAACAGTTGAATAACACCAAAAATTGCCTCCCACATCTGGAATAGTTATTCGATACCCATGCGCATATCCATAAAATGTATAAGACACGCTCACAGCGTCGGAGAAATCCATTCGGTTTTCTTCTCCAAATTCCTGCAGCACGCATTTGTAATTGCGTCCGTCCGGTCCATAAATTTCAATTGGTCCAGAAACCATGAGCAGTTCAAGCTGAGCGCGGGAATCATCTTTGCTGTCTCCTGTATAATCCAGTGTGAAAGTGATTTTTTTCAGCGCAAGTTTTGCTGAACCTGTTACAAAAGATTGCGTATTTGCCGACTGCAGATAAGGCTGAGTTAAACTATCACGTTTCACCGTCCAGTCGTTAAACATATGTGCGTTCCATGCGGCTAATGGCTTCCCGTTTATACAAATATCGTCCAATAAAATCACCTCTTATACTTTAAGACTGTGCCCATATAGGGGCCTGCAGCTTTGGCAATCTGCCGGCCGTCTGATTCCATAATAATGTTTGGATAGACTGCATTTAATTCCAGACTACTGACTTTTTCGGTTAAACTGTCTATAGCAGTACTCGTATCATTTGCAGCTTTTAATGTTGTGGATAGCTGTGCTTGTGCGCTGTCTGTAGCAGACTTTACGACTCCATTAAAAGTATTCATGGAATCTTTAATACGGTCTACAAAGCCCGTTCCGTAAGCATTACCGGCATCTTTACCGCTCTTTTTAAATAGCTCAATAATGACAGGCATACGGTCTTTTACAGTGCTTTCAAGATTGTTCATTCCAGCTGTCACAGCATTTGTAACAGCTGCAGGAATTGCCGCTGCTGCCTGTTCTGTTGTATCAACAACAGTTTGCACGGTGTTATTAACTGCAGCAACTGAATTGTTATCAATATTAAGAGAAACAGATACGGATGTATTGGATGGAATACCAAGTTCCTTTGTGCCCTCGTTTGTTGCAATATTATTTTTCGTGTTGAACAGCGCTTGATATTTTTGCAATTCTCCGGAAGTCATTTCAGTTAGAGCGTGAATCTTGTCTGCCGCCGCCGGTCCTAAATCCTGCAACTGCTTCAGCATTGCGCTACTGATACCGCGTGCCTGCAGAGTCGCCATATCATTCTGCCAGTTCTGCATCATGCGGACTTGTTCTTTCATATTCCACATGAGCTCATCTGGACTAATTTCCCAGTTGTAAGATGGTTCATCAAACAGTCCGGTCCATGACTTTAAAGAATCTATTCGAGATTTAAGATTATCCTGCTGCTCTTTTACTGCATCGTCTTGCTGTTCTTTTATTTGCTTCTGCAGATTGGCAATATTGACACGTACTTTTTTTGCCTCTGCGTCCTGCATATAGATAAGGCCATGCTCATAATCATCGTATACGGATTTCCAGCTGTTTAATTGCCCTTGAACGTCAAGGCCGTTAAAAGTAACATCATCTTGTATGGCAGTGTCAAAATAGTTATATTCGTCTTCTGACTGCTGCTTATCTTCATCTTTTAATTTTTGCTCAGCTTCGTAAATCTTTTCATTAACTGTGTCCAGCTCATCAGCCATGAGATTACGATTACTGAGTAAGCCCTGCCAATAATGCAATTCATCATCTGTTGAAATTTCATGCAGCGCTTCTTCATGCTGAATTTGTTTCTCAAGGTCCGAAACAAGGTCTTGAGAATACTGCTTTTGTGCCGCGTAAATTTTCTCTTCAATCGCTTTTTTCTGCTCAGCAAAAAGACCCTCACGGTTAAGTGTGCGCTGCCAGTATGATAATTCCCAGCTATCGGTCATTTTTCCAATATTTTTATAATGACCGAGATAAGCTTCCGCATCTGAAACAATTGCCTGCGAATTTGCCTTTTTTGCTTCATAGATTTTATGATCTATGTCGTTGAGCTGACTGCCTGCCAGCCCGCGAATTTTCCTGACTTTCTCCCAAAAGCGAACTTCTTCGGCGGTTGAAAGTTCATCGTACTGCTTGAGATTATCAAGCGTTTTTTGTGCCTGCTCCACAATCTTTTCGGATAGTTTGTCATCCTTACCTGTATTAATCCTTGCCCAGCCGAGAATACTTGCCATCATGGACGCGGAAACGGAAACTTTCGGGTTAGATGGCATCACATTGCCATAAATGCCGCCATTGGCGTTTTGCATAACGCCAAGCGCTTTACCGGTCTGCTGCCAAAGGCCAAGTGCACGGCCACGGCGGGCAGGATTAAACGGGATAACTGCTTCTGGGTATCCTTCTTCGCAGAGAGTGGACAGTGTAGGATGGGTAGCTATACGGCCATTGGCAGACATTCTAGCATGAATGTGCATAGGCCTTCCATTTGTATCCCTGGTAATCTCCGTATTGGCATAGTAGCTATCAACGATTGCTTTGGCATGCAATGGATTTGCAGAAATAGCAGCCTGCATCTTATTCCATGCTGCTTGAGCAGATCCCTCACAGCCCTGCACGGCTCCCATGTGTGGACCCGTTAATGTAGCTCCACCTGTGATTTCACTCATGCTTGTAACAAGCTGTCCGGCTTTTTTACCGCCAAGATATACCAATTTGCCATCAGCATTTAGAGCAACGCCCATACTGGATAGCATGCTGTTAATTGTTTTTACGCCATCAGGGACCATTTGTGATAAACCATTTAATAATGCAGTAGTGGATTCGAGTCCCATTGCCGAAAACATAGAAACAAGTTTGGCTTCCCCAGGACTTATTCCGCTTTCAAGTGCTCCAACTAATTCCACGGCTGCTTTTTGTGCGGCAGGGGACTGCTGGCTTAGAGAATCAAGTAAAGCACGTGGTATTTGTACACCCATTTCAGAAAATAACGCTTGAAGTTCACCGCTTTTGAGCTGTACTCCAGAAGAAATATTCTGGAAGAAATAAGCAATCATAGCTTGCATTTCTGGTGTAGTCGTCGCGAATGACTTAATAATTGGCTCCGGAAGAGATACTCCTAAAGCTGTAAAAGCTGCTGAAATTTGCGGTTCTGTTGCTTGCACACCGCTTTGTATGCTGTTAAGGCATTGCATAGCAGCGGCTTGCACGCTAGGTGCTTTACTTGCAAAAGCCTTTGCAGCCGCGTCCGGAAGACTATACCCGAACTGCTTGAATTCGGATTGAATCTCTTTAGCAGACATTTTAATGCCGGAGTTTTTGAATCCTTCGACATATTTGTCTCCTGCTTTGCCACCAGCCTTTTCGTATTCTGCACCAGCATTTTCTGCTAAAGTCCTAGCGGCATTTACTTGCTCCTGCGTAACATTTTTATCGCCCGCTTCTTGCCGCGCCTTTAAACCCTGATAAGCTTTTCCGTATGCTTCTGCTTGCTTTTGTAGTTGCTGAGTAGTCGCCCCGCCTGCTGCGCTGTAAGCAGACGATAGGCCCTTCAACTCTTTTAAAGCTCCAGCATAATTGCCGGAACTGATTTTGGCATTTGCATCATCATATTTAGCGACTGTGTCAGAATATTTTTTTGCATCTGCTGCGG
>JAQVCP010000128.1 GCA_028689735.1 Hespellia sp.
AGCATTGCTTTTCTGTGCTGTCAAGGGTGGCGTAAGCTACCAACACTTACATATCTACAATTATCAAGGTTCTATTTGAGCCTATTTTTTATAGCTCGTTTTTTCATAACTCATTTGACACTATCTTAACTTCTGTAGTCTGCATTGATATCGATATAGCCATGTGTCAGATCGCAGCCCCAGGCTGTGGCGCGCTTCTTCCCCGCATGAAGGTCTGCAATGGCTGTCACTGCTTCCTGAGAGAGAATCTCCGTTGCCTTCTCTTCACTGTAATCTACGGCAACTCCGTTTTTGATGATCTGAAGACTGCCCGCCTTACTCTCAAAGAACAGGTCTACCTTCTCCGGATTGAACGGTACTCCTGCATATCCCATGGCGCAGAGGATTCTTCCCCAGTTTGCATCATGACCTGCGATAGCTGTCTTGGTCAGGTTGGAACACACAATGGATTTTGCCAGCACCGCTGCTTCCTTCTTCGTAGGTGCCCCCACAACTTTTACTTCAAAGAGAGCAGTTGCCCCTTCTCCATCTCCTGCCATCATCTTTGCCAGCGACTCATTCACATAACGAAGTGCCTCTGCAAATAAATCAAAAGCCTTGGTATCTTCCTGGATTTTGTCATTCTCAGCCGCTCCGTTGGCAAGCACCAGCAGCGTATCGTTGGTCGAGGTATCTCCATCCACAGATATCATATTGTAGGTATCCTTTACGTCACTGGAAACCGCTTTCTGCAGTGCCTTCTTGGTAATCACTGCATCGGTAGTGACAAAGCTGAGCATGGTGCACATATTCGGATGAATCATTCCGGAACCCTTTGCCATACCGCCTACCGTAACAGTCTTTCCATTCACCTCAAAGCTGACTGCCACTTCCTTTGCCTTGGTATCTGTGGTCATGATTGCCTTGGCTGCTTCGTGTCCCGCTTCGATCCCGGCTTTTTTCTTTGCCGCAAGCTGGATGATTCCAGCCTTGACTTTGTCCATCGGAAGCTGCATTCCAATCACTCCGGTAGAACCTACCAGAACATTCTTTCCATCGATTCCCAGTGCTCTTCCTGCCGCTTTTGCTGTCTGTCGGCAATAGTCCAGTCCCTCTTTTCCGGTACAAGCATTTGCGATTCCGGAATTCACCACGACTGCATGAACCTTTTCCTTGCTTCTTACAATCTCACGATCCCAGATGACCGGTGCCGCCTTCACAACATTTGTTGTAAAGGTACCGGCAGTTTTACATGGCTTCTTGCTGTAAATGAGTGCCATATCACTGCGATCCTTGTACTTAATTCCCGCTTCTGCTGCCGCCGCTTCAAATCCTTTTGCTGCGGTTGCCCCACCTTTTATGATTTTCATGTTCTCCGACCTCCTATGTATTCAGATATTCTATCTTCTTCTATTATGTTTTCTCTTCTATAAACGCAGACACTGGCCTTCCACTTCGCCCCTTCTTCATCAGCCTTCATTAAATGCCGTGATGTTTGCTGAATTCAGGACAAAATCATAATAATTCAGGTCCAGTCTTTGGGTCCAGCCAATGGTGTTCCAGAATGCATTGCCCACATCATTCTGTGTAAATGCAATCAGTGATACTTTGTTGATTTTCTCCTTTTTCAGAGCTTCCATTGCTTTTACAACCATGTCTTTGCCAATGCCGTGTCTTCGATAAGCCTCATCTACACAGACGTGATAAAAACATCCCCGTCTTCCATCATGTCCACACAAGATACAGCCTACCAGTTTTCCGTCTTTTCTTGCAACGACACTGGTAGTGGGATTCCGTTTCAAAAACCGCTCGATGCCCTCTCTGGAGTCATCCACACTGCGGAGCCCAAATCCCCGAATTTTCGTCCAGAGTGCATAAATCTCCTCATAGTCATCTATCGTCATTACTTCTATCATTCTTTATCCTTCCTTCTGGAGATTACGGGAACATGGGAACAAGCTCCAGTCCCTCCGTCTCTTTCAGCCCAAACATCAGATTCATATTCTGAACCGCCTGACCGGCAGCACCCTTCACCAGATTATCCATCGAACCCATCATAATGATACGGTTGGTTCTTGGATCGATTTTAAAGTTCACGTCTACATAGTTGCTGCCCTCTACCCACTTCGTCTCCGGGCAGACATCTTTTTCCAGAACACGGACGAATTTTTCTTTTTCGTAGTATTGGTCGTAGATCGCTTTTACGTCCTCATACGTAACATCCTTTTTCAACGTTGCATATTCTGTCACCAGAATTCCTCTGTTCATCGGAACCAGATGTGGGGTGAAATTAATCACGACCTTTTCTCCCGCTGCATAACCGAGCTGTTCTTCAATCTCCGGCGTATGCCTGTGACTTGCCACCCCGTACGCTTTGATATTCTCATTCACCTCACAGTAGAGGTTAGCAACCTTCGCTCCGCGTCCCGCACCGGAAGTTCCGGATTTTGCATCCACAATCAGCGTGCTCATATCGATTACGCCCTCTTTTGCCAGTGGATATGCGGTTAGAATCGAACATGTCGTATAGCATCCCGGATTTGCAACCAGTCTTGCCTTCTTTACATCCTCACGGTTGATCTCACAAAGGCCGTACACCGCTTCTTCGATGAACTGCGGACTCTTATGCTCGATACCATACCACGCTTCATATATAGCAACATCCTTGATTCTAAAATCTGCACTGAGATCAATAATCTTCACCTTAGAGAGAATCTCTTCATTCATCAGTGAACCACAAAGTCCCTGCGGAGTTGCAGTAAAAATCACATCTACCTGATTGGCAAGCTCTTCCATATTATCATCCATACAGACCGCATCCACGATCTGGAACATGTTCTGATAAACCTGCGCATACTTTTTATCTATATAACTTCTGGAACCATACCATACAATCTCTGCATCCTTATGTCCCATCAATAAACGAACCAGTTCTCCTCCGGCATATCCGGTAGAGCCAATAATTCCAACTTTAATCATCTCTTTATCCTTTCTCGACTGTATCCTGTATAACGATTGCATAATTATACATCCGTTTTGTATAATATGCAAGTGCTATTTTATTTTCTTATGATGTCTGTAAATGTCCTTCTCTGGTGCATACTCATTGATATCACTTTTTGCATTCTTTTCCGCAATAAACAATGTTCCTATCTTTTTTCCTGCCATCACGTCATTGATTGTATAAATACTCTGTCCATTTGCAATGACCATATCACACCCCGCCTTGGTCGCAATCTTTGCCGCCTCGATCTTTGTATGCATACCACCGGTTCCGCTTGCGGTTCCTGCACCCTTTCCCATCTGTTCAAGCTCTGTATCAATCTTGCGCACGGTATGTATGAAGCGTGCATTCGGGTTATGCCTTGGATCATCGGTATAAAGACCTTCGATATCTGACATCAGAATCAGCAGATCCGCCTCAATCAGCTCTGCCACCTGAGCCGCCATGGTATCATTATCGCCAAAGATGCCATAAAGTTCTTCTGATACAGCGATTGCATCGTTCTCATTTACAATGGGAACAACATGATGATCGATCAGGGCTTCAAATGCATTCCGGGCATTGATGCAGCATTCCTCGCTCATGATGGACTCCTTGGTCAAGAGCATCTGCGCTGTCAGCGTGCTGTACTCAGAAAATAATTTTTCATAGATCATCATTAATCTTCCCTGACCCACAGCCGCACAGGCTTTTTTGGTTGCATCCGACTTGTTATCCGCATCAATTCCAAGTGCCTTTCTTCCTATAGGAATGGAACCGGATGAGACAACCACCACTTCCTTTCCTCTATTCAATAAGTTGATTAAAATTCTTACGAACTTCTCCAGCTTGTCCAGATTGATGTTGCCTGTCTCCGGGTATGTAATCGTGGAACTTCCCACCTTGATCACGATTCTTTTCTTCTCCTTCAGGGTCTCCCTGTAATCCATGTTCTCAACCTCCGGGTTCTCATTTGCATTTCTTTTCCTACCTATAAGAAAAGTTTTCATTTTTCTAATTTTACACTGCCATTCTTTTTTGTCAAGTGAGAAGCACATATTTCTTATGCATAAATCAAATAAATATGCACATATTTCTTTAATTTATTCATTTTTATTCGTTTTTTATGCATAAAAATATATTTTTTACATTTATTGTTGCATAAATATAACAAATGGTGTATAGTAACCTTTGAAGTTGAGCAAGAACCCTGTAACTGTTCATGGCTTTTCGGAAAGCATGCTGCCTTTGCAGCAACTTACAGGACATATTATATTAGGAGGCAATTACTTATGAAAGAAAAAGTTGTATTAGCATACTCTGGTGGTCTTGACACTACCGCAATCATCCCTTGGCTGAAGGAGAATTTTGATTATGATGTGATCTGCTGCTGTATCGACTGCGGACAGGGATCAGAATTAGACGGGTTGGAGGAGAGAGCCAAATTATCAGGTGCTTCTAAATTATATATTGAAAATATTATTGACGAATTCTGCGATGATTACATTGTTCCATGTGTACAGGCAGGTGCTGTCTATGAGAACAAGTACTTATTAGGTACTTCCATGGCTCGTCCGGGAATCGCTAAGAAGTTAGTCGAGATTGCGCGTAAAGAAGGCGCTGTTGCCATCTGCCACGGAGCAACTGGTAAAGGGAATGACCAGATTCGTTTTGAACTTGGTATCAAAGCATTAGCTCCGGACATCAAGATCATCGCACCTTGGAGAATGACAGATGTATGGACCATGCAGTCCCGTGAAGACGAGATTGATTACTGTAAGGCTCATGGCATTGACCTTCCATTTGATGCTGCTTCCAGCTACAGCCGTGACCGTAACTTATGGCACATCAGCCATGAAGGTCTGGAATTAGAGGATCCATCCCTGGAACCAAACTACGAGCACGTACTGGTACTGAGTGTTCCACCACAGAAAGCACCGGACAAAGAAGAATATGTGACTATGACCTTTGAAAAGGGTGTTCCAAAGAGCCTGAACGGAAAAGATATGAAGGTTTCTGAGATTATCACAGAACTCAACGCCCTTGGTGGTAAACATGGAATCGGTATCATTGATATTGTAGAGAACCGTGTGGTTGGAATGAAGTCCCGTGGTGTGTATGAGACTCCTGGCGGAACCATCCTTATGGAAGCTCACCAGCAGTTAGAAGAATTGGTTCTCGATCGCGCTACTTATGAAGTGAAGAAAGATATGGGCAACAAACTGGCTCAGATCGTGTATGAGGGCAAGTGGTTCACACCTCTTCGTGAAGCAGTTCAGGCATTCATCGAGAGCACACAGGAATATGTAACTGGTGAAGTGAAGTTCAAGCTTTACAAAGGGAACATCATCAAAGCCGGTACCTCTTCTCCGTATTCACTTTATAGCGAATCGCTGGCAAGCTTTACCACCGGAGAATTATATGATCATCATGATGCTGACGGATTCATTACATTGTTTGGTCTTCCGCTGAAGGTTCGCGCAATGAAGATGATGGAAGTAGAAAAGAATAAAAAATAAGTCAAGACCACCAGCTTAGCTGGTGGCTTGCTCTGCCCCTATAAGGGGCTATTCCCTGCTTGCGCCCGGGAGCGCCTGATGGATTTGCCAACCGCGCTTCTTCCTCAGGCTAGCCCTAAAGGGCT
>JAQVCP010000129.1 GCA_028689735.1 Hespellia sp.
GGAGAAACAGAAGGAAGGAAAGAAGAGAATGCGTCAGGTTGGAAATGTAGAGATTCCACAGAGTGCATTTATGAGTGTATTGAAGTTAGACGACAAATAAAACCGGAGGTGTGACATGGAATTATATTTGCATGTACCATTTTGTGTGAGCAAATGCGCGTATTGTGATTTCTTATCCGCCCCTGCAGAGGAAGAGACCATCGAGGGCTACGTACAGGCTGTCATAGTAGAGATTCATGCCTATGGCAGCAGGTATGCAGACCGACCGGTCACATCCATCTTTTTTGGAGGGGGAACCCCCTCCATTTTGCGTGGTGAGCAGCTGCAGCGGCTGATGGATGCACTTTGTAAGCAGTTTTGTATTGCAGCGGATGCAGAGATTACGATGGAGATGAATCCAGGGACGGTGACGAAAGAAAAGCTTCTTGCCTACAAAGGGGCAGGCATCAACCGAATCAGTATCGGACTGCAGTCGGTTAATGACAGGGAGCTTCGAATGCTGGGAAGAATTCATACCTATGCTCAGTTCCTGGAGACATATGAGATGGCGAGAGCGCTTGGCTATGAGAATATCAACGTAGATTTGATTTCTGCAATTCCGGGGCAGTCGGTGGAGAGCTGGGGTTATACGCTTGAGACTATCATAAAGCTGAATCCGGAGCATATTTCTGCATACAGTCTGATTGTTGAAGAGGGCACTCCTTTTTTCACAGTCTATGGAGAGGGGGAAACCGATGCTGCTCTGTATTCTCCACTTCCGGACGAGGAGGCAGAGAGGAAAATGTATGCACTTACGAAGAAAATTATGGAACAATATGGGTATCATCGCTATGAGATTTCCAATTATGCAAAAGCGGGGTATGAATGTCAGCATAATATCGGATACTGGAACCGCACAGATTATCTGGGAATCGGACTTGGGGCGTCCTCGCTGATGGACGAGGTGCGTTTTACCAGAGTGGCAGAGCTCGGTCGTTATCTGCGTCTGTGTGAACAGAAAGACGGAGAAGAATTGCTGAGTGCACTGACGGAGAATGAGGAAGTACTGACCCGTCAGGCACAGATGGAAGAATTTATGTTTCTGGGGCTTCGGATGATGCAGGGCGTATCGAAGAAGAATTTTTTCCGATGTTTTGGGCAGAGTATTCATGGGATTTATGGAGCAGTGATGAAACGGCTGATGGAATCCTCCCTTCTGCGTGAAGAAGGAGATGCTGTGATGCTGACGGAGAAAGGAATTGATGTCAGCAATCAGGTGATGAGCGAGTTTTTGTTATAACCATGTAAAAGACAGACAGAAAAATAGGAGAAGGGTTATGAGAAAATTACTGGTCTATTTAAAGGACTATAGAAAAGAGAGTGTTCTGGCGCCGTTATTTAAGATGCTGGAGGCTCTCTTTGAGCTGTTTGTACCCTTGGTCGTGGCAGCAATTATTGATACCGGTATCCGGCAGGGGGAGAAAGACTTTGTCGTGAAAATGTGTTTTCTGCTGGCGCTGCTGGCTGTCATTGGATTGACTTGTTCGATTACGGCACAGTATTTTGCGGCAAAGGCGGCAGTGGGCTTTACGACAAAATTAAGACAGGTTCTGTTTCACCATATTCAGAATCTGTCCTTTACCGAGATGGACACGGTGGGAACATCGACATTGATTACAAGAATCACCAGCGATATGAATCAGGTGCAGTCCGGAGTGAATCTGGTGCTGCGTCTGTTTCTGCGCTCACCGTTTATTGTGTTTGGTGCGATGATCATGGCATTTACCATTGATGTGAAATCAGCATTGGTTTTCGTGGTAACCATTCCACTGCTTTCGGTCGTGGTATTCGGCATTATGCTGATCAGCATTCCTTTATACAAAAAGGTACAGGAGAATCTGGACCGGGTTCTCCGGGTGACCAGGGAGAATCTGACAGGAGTCCGGGTTATTCGGGCATTTAATAAAGAAGAGGAGGAGATGGCGCGTTTTGAGGAACAGAACCAGTCTCTGACCAATGTACAGAAGTTCGTGGGAAGATTTTCCGGTCTGATGAATCCAGTGACCTATGTCATCGTCAATGGCGGAATCATTGCTCTGATCTGGAGCGGCGCACTCCGCGTGGATGTGGGAATACTGACCCAGGGCGCCGTGGTTGCTCTAGTCAACTATATGTCCCAGATTCTGGTAGAGCTGATCAAGCTTGCCAATCTGATCATTACAGTGACGAAAGCGGTTGCCTGCGGAAACCGGATCCAGGGAGTTCTGGACATGGAAGCGGCGAAAGAATCCGGCAAAGAAGACCGGGAGAGTGCTCCGGATCTTACGGGGACAGAGATGCCTGCAGTGGTTTTTGAACAGGTGTCTCTGACGTATCAGGGTGCGGGAGCACGGTCCTTATCCAATCTTTCCTTCCAAGTACAGCCGGGAGAGACCGTTGGAATCATAGGCGGCACGGGTTCCGGAAAGTCCTCCCTGGTGAATCTGATTCCCAGATTTTATCATGCCACCGAAGGACACATTTTTCTGAATGGAAAAGAGATCGAGGGTTATTCGGTGGAAGCGCTTCGAGAGAAAATAGGGGTCGTGCTTCAGAAAACGGTACTGTTCAAAGGAACAATCCGCGACAATGTGCGCTGGGGAAAGAAAGATGCCAGCGATGAGGAGATTGAAGAGGCACTTTGCATTTCTCAGGCAAAGGAATTTGTGGAGCAGAAAGCAGGCGGTCTGGATTTCTTTGTGGAGCAGGGCGGCAAGAACCTCTCCGGCGGACAGCGGCAGCGTCTGACCATCGCCCGGGCAGTGGTGAAGAAGCCAGAAATCCTGATCCTGGATGACAGTGCGTCGGCGCTGGATTTTGCCACCGATGCCAGACTGCGGATTGCAATCCGCCAGATGAAGCATCGGCCGACGGTCTTTATCGTGTCACAGCGGGCGGCATCCATTCAGTACGCGGACCATATTATTGTGCTGGAGGATGGAAAGGCTGTGGGCATGGGGACTCACAGCGAATTGCTGGAAAATTGTACGGTTTATGAGGAAATATACCGCTCTCAGATGCAAGGGGAGGTGCAGTAATGGAACAAAAAGAAAGACAAAAAGAAGTCAGAAAAGAGACCCTTCAAAAGGTTTTAAAACGGATTCAAAGGTACTGGTTCTTTCTTCTGCTTTCTATGGCAGCAGCGGTGGTTACTGTTGTATCGACTTTGTATGTACCGATTCTGATTGGTCGGGGTGTGGATTATATTCTGGGAGCCGGGCAGGTGGATTTTCCATCGATTCTTGGCATTCTGGCAGAAATCGGTATTGTGGTGGGGATCACCGCATTTTTCCAGTGGCTCATGAATGTGTCCAACAATAAGATTGCCTACCACGTAGTCCACGACATCCGTGAGGAAGCATTTCGCAGGATTGAGATTCTTCCACTGCGCTATATTGATTCCCATTCCTATGGTGAAATTGTAAGTCGGGTAATCGCTGATGTTGATATTTTTGCGGATGGTCTTCTTATGGGCTTCACCCAGCTGTTTACCGGAGTCATTACGATTCTGGGGACACTGATCATCATGCTGACGGTCAATGGATGGATCACGGCAGTGGTGGTGTGCATAACTCCGTTGTCCCTGTTTGTTGCAAGCTTTATCGCGAAAAAAACTTTTACCATGTTTGGAGAGCAATCTTCTGTGCGCGGGGAACAGACTGCATTCATTGATGAGATGATAGGAAATCAGCAGGTGGTGCAGGCATTTGGCAGAGAGGCAGAAGTAGAAGAGCAATTTGCAAAGATGAACCATCGTCTTGAGAACTGTTCCTTGAAGGCTATCTTTTATTCGTCCATTACCAATCCGGCTACCAGATTTGTAAACAGCATGGTGTATGCGGGAGTCGGAATCACGGGTGCCCTGGCGGCTATTGGTGGAGGAATCAGTGTGGGTCAGCTGACCTGTATGCTCAGCTATGCAAATCAGTATACGAAACCATTTAACGAGATATCGGGTGTTGTCACGGAACTGCAGAATGCACTTGCCTGTGCGGGCCGGATTTTTGCGCTGATTGAGGAGGAGCCGCAAAAGGCTGATAAGCCGGATGCTCTTGCTCGGTTTGAGGCAAAGGGGGAAATCAGCCTGCAAAATGTCTGCTTTTCTTATCTGCCCGGGCAGAAACTGATCGAAGACTTCAATCTGGAAGTGAAGCCGGGACAGCGAATTGCGATTGTCGGTCCGACGGGATGCGGAAAGACCACGGTGATTAATCTTCTTATGAGATTTTATGATGTGGATCGGGGTACGATTTGCGTGGATGGCTGTGATGTGACGGATATGACGAGACATGCCCTTCGGGAAAATTATGGAATGGTGCTCCAGGAGACCTGGCTCAAGACCGGCACCATACGGGAGAATCTTCTGATGGGAAAGGAAACTGCTACAGAGGAAGAGATGATGGAGGCAGCAAAGGCGGCCCATGCGCACAGCTTTATTATGCGCCTTCCAAAAGGATATGATACTTTTATCACAGAGGATGGAGGAAGTCTTTCCCAGGGCCAGAAGCAGCTTCTTTGTATCACACGGGTGATGCTTGTAAAGCCCCCGATTTTGATTCTGGATGAAGCAACCTCGTCCATCGATACAAGAACAGAACAAAAGATCCAGAAGGCATTTGAACGGCTGATGGAAGGGCGGACCAGCTTTATCGTGGCTCACAGACTCTCCACAATCCAGGGGGCGGATAAGATTCTGGTCATGAAAGATGGAAATATCGTGGAACAGGGAAGTCACCAGCAGCTGCTTGCAAAACATGGATTCTATGCCAATCTTTATAACAGTCAGTGGGCGCAGTAGCTCCCCGCGTCCCTTACAATTGAAATACGATACCGAGAACAGCTCCGGCGACGATCCAGACAAGTGGATGGATGCGCCGGAACTTTTTTGATTGAAGGAGCACGAACAGTGTTGCACAGATGAGCAGGGGAATGTAATAAATCTCAATCCTGCTGCCATCCGTATTGAAAAATGTAATCACAGCAATCTGCCAGACTGCATACAGAATCAGGGATGCAATAACCGGGCGGATTCCATAGAATACAGCTTTCACAATCTTATTATCACTAAAGTTCTGCATAAATTTTGCAATGATAATGATAATAATGACTGCAGGAAGTACTAAGGAAAGGGTAGCTGCGATTGCAGTAAAGAGTCCGCCGCCAGCGCGGTAACCTGCAAAGGTTGCCATATTGATTCCGATTGGTCCGGGTGTGCTCTCACTGATAGCAATCATATTGGCAAGTTCACTTTTGGTGAACCAGTCGTAACGGGTGGTCAGGTCCATAAGGAAGGGGACCGTTGCCATTCCGCCACCAATGGCAAAAAGTCCGGTCTTAAAGAATTCGAAAAACAAAGTGAGATAAATCATTACTTACTATCCTCCTTTTTGCTTAGATAAGTTCTCGGAACTCTCAGCCCTTATTTTTCAAGGCTCTTCATTCCTTTATTATAAAAATCACCCACTTTTTTCGCCAAAAAGCTTGACAAATCATTAAAAATTTGCGGCGAAGCCGATTGAAT
>JAQVCP010000130.1 GCA_028689735.1 Hespellia sp.
ATTGGACATCAAAAAGCCATGAAAACGGGAATAAATGCGAATGAATTTGAAGAATTGTAGAGGTACGATTTAAAGCAATACAAAGAAGTTCGTAGGAGTGTAGTTAAACTCCAACAAAATTCCCGACCATGAAGACCCTGGGCGGCGTGGATGCCCCGAAGAAGGCAGCAAGACCGACTGCAAAAGCAGTGGAAGAAGTAACGGAAAAGATTGATTTTTCTAATGTGAAAATCGAGCCGTTGTTTGAAGAATTTGTTGATTTCGAGACATTTGCAAAGTCTGATTATAGAGTTGTAAAGGTAAAAGAATGCGAAGCGGTCAAGAAGAGCAAGAAGCTTCTGAAGTTTGTTCTGGATGATGGAAGCGGCACAGACAGAGTGATTTTAAGTGGAATTCGTGAGTACTACGAGCCGGAAGAACTGGTTGGAAAGACTTGCATTGCCATCACGAATCTGCCGCCGAGACCGATGATGGGAATTGAGTCCTGTGGTATGCTGATCTCAGCGGTACACGAGGAAGACGGCCATGAAGGGCTTAACCTTCTTATGGTAGATGACAGAATTCCGGCGGGAGCGAAGTTGTATTAGAGGATAGGATTTAGATGAAAACACCTTTCGATTTTGAGAGGTGTTTTTATTATTGTTGTGTGCCAAGCATGGCACTAATCTAGTCAGTGAAAGTTTGACCACGGGTATTTACTGCTAAGTGTAGTGAACCACAAGTTAATAATCGGAGGAGTAACAACAATGGAATATAAGTTGTAGAACCCCGTATACGAGACCTGTACGTACGGTTCAATGAGAGGGAGATACGCTATGGCTGATAATAAAAACTGGCAAGTGGAACTGGAAGAGTACATTCGCCAGGGAGAACCAGATGAAATAGAAAAAAGTAATGCTTGGAAAACAGCGATTGGTCTTCAAGATGTAGATGGATTAAAAACCTCTGAATACTTGCTGGATACAGCGAAGGAACATATTGAAGGTAAGATTAGTATTGCGGATGCCGATAGAAGAATTCAAAGTTACTATGAAGAAAGAACAGATCGAGACGAAATTGAAGCAGATACAAAGGAAGCATTCCAGATCCGGATTATGCCAGGTTAGTACTTTCTAAGACCAGCTATTATTCACTTATTACTGGATATAAAGAGATTTTCAAAGATAAAACGACCAATTTTTATAGATCGGATATTTCGTTTGAAGGCATATGGATTAGATCAGGGTTAATATGCCCTGGTCTTTTTTCTGTAAAAAGATTGCTCACTGATTCAACTGTAATTTCACGATTGACAGGAAAAACATCAATTTTTCGGTAAAGTTCTGCATTATAGGGTTGCCTGAAATTTCTGAGCTAAAAAACATAGAGGTTCAGGGTATCCGCAATGCAGAGATTGGAAACGAATTGGAATTACAGAAGGAAGCGTGAAGACCTATCTGAGTAACATCTATCAGAAGTTAAACATTTCCAAGAGGGAAGAATTGAAAAAATACATATAAACATTAATTTTTTGAGGTTGTATTTTCAGGAAAACTCCCGTATTATGTAACTATAAGCTGTATCGTAAGGGGGAGTTTCTTTATGGACAAATACTTGATACATAACTTCCTTGGAATTCAGGGATTCCATATTGCATGGTACGGATTCTTAACTGTAATGGGGATTGTGGGCGGCATCATTCTTGCCATACAACGAATGAGGAAGCAGAACACCAATGTGGAAATGTTAATCGACATATTGCTGGGAATGCTGCCTCTTAGCTTTGTAGGGGCAAGGCTGTATTACGTGGCATTTCATTGGAGCGAGTATGCCGGAGACATGCAGGCTATCTTGAATATCCGAGATGGAGGACAGGCACTGTACGGAAGCGTCATTGGCGGCTTGATTGGAACGTGGATTGTATGCAGGATTCGCAGATATTCACTCCTGTCTATCTGCGACTGGATGTTCCCTTGTCTTCTAGTGGGACAGATAATCGGTCGCTGGGGGAACTTCGTGAATCAGGAAGCCTACGGAAGACTCATTACCAATGAACACTTGCAATTTTTTCCTGTGGGCGTGTATATCGACGCTTTGGGACAGTGGAGGCAAGCCACATTCTTCTATGAAGCATTGTGGAACTTGTGCGTGTTAGTTCTTATCCTTTTCTTGGAAATGCGCTGGCATCAGAAGGGGATGGTCACGGCCCTTTATATGATTGGGTATGGAACGGGAAGATTTATGATCGAGGGACTTCGGGCAGACAGCTTGTATCTAACCGAGGGAATTCGGGTATCACAACTGTTGTCAGGAATTCTGGTCATACTAGGGGTGTTCTGGTTATACCGAATATTCCACAGAAGTGAAACAGACAGTAAAACAGAACTTAAAACTGGAGATTCTGCGGCGAAAAAGACAGGTACGAACAAAGGAGGAAGCATATGAGGAAAAAAGGGAAAGCACTGGTACTGATTATGATAATCGCAATGTTTATTACGGGGTGTGTCAGTCACAGCGAGATTGTATTCCAAGGTGGAAAGATAACCACAAAGACATTCACCTTCAATGGAAATGTAGCAATGCTGAATCAGCTGAACAGCAATCCAGATGGAATCAGCAAAGCGGGAGATGGAAGCTACGTGGTAAAACACGAGGATTCATTTGCCACAGGAGAGATAGAAGAACTTCGTATTACACAAAAATTATTCACTTGGGATGATCTGGAATTCGATGGTGGTCACTATGTGGTTCAGAAAGATATGGATATTCTGACGCAGAATGCTGAGAAGATAGGGAAAGTGAAAAAAGGAGACACCATTCAAGTCATTTACTTTGTAGGAGAATTGGCAGTGGTGTTGGTAGAGGATGACTACGGATTTATTAATGCCACCAATCTGAAAGATGCGGTTGGGAAAACACCAGATATGGAACCGATTGCAGCAGGACCACGGTGGATAGAGCAAGAAGGAACGAAAGTATTAGAACTGGCCAATCAGCAGGCATACACCTTGCGGGGAGAAGCCATGAAGACCATAGTCATTGAGGAAAGTGTCACAGCGGAGACTTATGTGAATATGGACTTTGATACCCTGATTATAGAGAATAGTGGCAATGTCTATATCCAAGACTGCACAGGCAAGAAGATCCAGAATCACGGCGGTGCGAAAGTTGAGATTGGTGAAGGCGCCAAAGTAGAAAGTGCAAAGTAGGAGGGGATGAGTATGACGAAAAAGACAAAGAGAATATTCATAAAAAGTATCGCCTTAACAGCCATTATTGCGTTTGGACTCATCTTCTGTGGATGCAAGGATGATAATGATGATATTAAAACGAGTTATTTTAACCAAGGCAGTATCTCTACGAAGTCAACATTGTGGATTACACAGAAAGGGAATACAGATGAAGATGCCAAAGATATAATCAATGGTGTCTCAGGAGCTGCAAAGTATAAAGCCATTGGAACTGTGACGAATAGTCTGAATGAAACCATAACTGACAATGATCCCGTAACAGTAGATGTAAATGGAGAGCTTTCTAAAATTGGTGCTTCTGCTGTGGAGAATTTAGGGAACGATTTTGCGAGCAGTTTGCTGAGTATCGGGAATCGTACCCCGCAGTTAACTAGTGATGGGGACGTAGATACAGTGGTTTCTACAGGAACGGGTGTAGTAATGGTAAATAACAGTTATGATATTGTCACTATCGACCCAGATGTAACAGGGACTGTAGTTTTTACAGAGTCTCAGGGAACCATTGACAACAAAAGTAAACCCGTGAATCTCATTTTATCAGAAAGAGCCGAAATCTACAAAGGAAGTGTAGATAAACTTGGGGTTACTGATGGGGGAAGTATAGGCGAGACAAATCCAAAGAATAAACCGACAACCTATACCGGGAAGAATACAAAGGCAAGTGCTTGGGACACTGGTTCCACTGCAGTAAAAAAAGCACAAGGCCAAACAAATCAAGAGCAAACAAACCAAGAGCAAACAAATCAAGAGCAAACAAACCAAGAGCAAACAAACCAAGGCCAAACAAATCAAGAGCAAACAAACCAAGAGCAAACAAACCAAGGCCAAACAAACCAAGGCCAAACAAATCAGAAAGAACCACTTATTGAGATTAGTTTGATATCAGGTGGAGTGACGATTCACACTGAAAAAGTATCAATATCTAGTAGTAAGGGAGATTTAGATATGAGTGGAGATTTAGATATGATTGGAGAATTAGGAAAGGATACATCAATCCAGATAAAAACGGAAAAATCAGTTACCGTGTCGTCAGGTATAGCGGTAACAAAAACGGATTGTAAAGAGGAATATGTTATTTATGTTTATGCTTTTGAAAGTAAAAGTGAAAGAACAAAAACTAATGCTGGGTTCACGTTTGCTGACGATGCTGGTAGCTCCCGCTCCTTTAATTTGAATATTATATGGCCATCTAATACCGCTGGCATGGAGATGATATCAGGAAAAATTGATGAAGAGGTTTACAAGTTAGAGGCTGGAGTAGATGGTGTGTGGCGTGCTACAGTGCCAGCGGGAACGAAATCTATACCTCTTACAGCACAAGGAGATGATGAGTGGGCAACGGTGACTTGTGGTGATCAGAGTGCAACGGGAGATGGAACTAAATTACCAACATTAGCTTATTCTCTTGATTTAGGAGATGGAGAAAATTCATGTGAATTTAAAGTGACATCGGAAGACAAAAAAATTACGAACACTTATCAAGTTGTAATTACTAGAGAAAATTTGAATACTATATTGCCATCCAATACCGCTGGCATGAAGACGATATCAGGAATAATTGATGAAGAGGTTTACGAGTTAGAGGCTGGAGAAGATGGTGTGTGGCGTGCTACAGTGCCAGCGGGAACGGAATCTATACCTCTTACAGCACAAGGAGTTGATGAGTGGGCAACAGTGACTTGTGGTGATCAGAGTGCAACGGGAGATGGAACTAAATTACCAACATTAGATTATTCCCTTAATTTAGAGAATGGAAAAGGGCAGTGCGAATTTAAAGTGACATCGGAAGATGGAAAAGTTACGAAGACTTATCCAGTTGTAATTACCATAGCAGAAGAGTCCGAGCCAGACCCAGAAGAACCTGCTCCAGTCCCTGAACCTGAACCAGAGCCCGAACCTGAACTAGAGCCCGCTGCAGAACGTACAATGCTATCATTGGAACAGGATTCAGAAGAACCTGCGGAACAAGAGAAAGAACAAGGTTCTGCAGAGCAGGTGAAAGAATCGGTAGAACAAGAAGAGGAAGCAGCAGACATAAAGAAAGAGCCAATAGAGCAAAAAGAGGAGCCGGCAGAGCCGAAGAAAGAACCGGTAGAGCAAAAAGAGGAGCCGACAGAACCGAAGGAGGAGCCAGTAGAGCAAAAAGAGGAGCCGACAGAGCCGAAGGAGGAGCCAGTAGAGGAAGAAAAGAAATCGGAGGTTCAGAAAGTTCCGGATATGATACTGCTAAGTGAAGAAGAACAAGTGGAATCAATAGAGTAGTTCATTTTATTATGACCGCATAGGG
>JAQVCP010000131.1 GCA_028689735.1 Hespellia sp.
AAACAGAAAAATCCGCGCCAAATGACGCGGACCAGAATAGACTTTCCCCAGGGAAAATTCGTTCAGTGTTGTGCGCCTTTTCACTCAGGTATCACCCTTTGCAATTAGTACGTTTTTTATAGTGTAACACACTCTGTAGTAATGTTACAAGATAATTTACAAACATTCCAGCTCTGCAAATATCCGTCTGACCATCTGCTCATACTCTGTCAGATGCTGGACTTTTTTCAGTTCTCCGGACAATTTTTCATGCATTTCAAAGCTTTGTATCAGATAAAACCACACTTCTTTCATCTTATAAAGTACTGGCTTTTCTCCACTGAGAGTCTCACGGTACCGCATATAGATCCGGTCATGAAATTCTCTTAGTTCCTCCTTGGATGCACGTTTTCCACCTTTGATCATTCTCGCCAATGCCGGATTTTTCAAAATCCCCCGTCCCAGCATCAGTCTGTCAACACCCGGAAATTCACGCTGGAATTCTTCATAATCCTGAAAGGTAAAAATATCTCCATTATAACAGACCGGGTTGGCGCTCTCCCTCACAATCCATGCAAATACTTCCCGGTTCGGTTTGTTTTTATAAAAATCTTTCTGTATTCTCGGATGTACAATCAGCTCCGTAAGCGGAAATCTGTTGAAAATCAAAAGAAGCCGTTCCATTTCATCCGGATTTTCCACCCCGATTCTCGTCTTCACAGAGAGCTTCAAATCATGCAGTGAAAATACTTCCTCAAAAAAATGTTCCAGTGCTTCGGGATGTGACAGAAATCCACTGCCGCGGCCCTTCGCAACAACGGTTCCTGATGGACAGCCCAGATTCAGATTGAACTGTGTGTATCCAAGCTCCTGCATTTGTCCAATGGTTTTCACAAATGCCTCCCCATTGTTGCTCATGATTTGGGGGACAAGCTCCACTCCCGGATTGTTCTCTAAAAGAATGTCCCGCAGCTCTTTACTTTTCAGCGAGCGTTTCAGCCTGGCATCGATAAATGGAGAAAAATAGCGGTCAATTCCACCAAAAATCTCACACTGCGCATTTCTATAAATGTAACCTGTGATTCCTTCTAACGGTGCCATATATAATTTCATATTTCTCCCGCTTTCTCTCTTTCTGCCTCTTTCGCCGTCCGAATCAGATATTCCATCGCTTCTGCCGGATATCTGCCTGCCGCCGTCTCGCCGGTTATCATCAGCGATGCTGCCCCATCCAGCACAGCATTGTAAATATCACTGACCTCTGCTCTTGTGGGAACAGGTGACTGCTGCATACTATGAAGGAGCTGTGTCACAACCATAAAGTCAGCGTTCTGCTCTCTGCACTTTTTTGCAATTTGTTTTTGCAGTGTCGGAAGCTGCCACAGAGGAACCGCATTTCCAAGGTCTCCTCTTGCGATTACCGTAACATCGGCACAAGGGATAATCTCATCCAGTGCATCGACCCCTTCCATATTCTCAATTTTTGCAAAGATCCGAAGCTCCTCCAGTCCCATTTTCCTTAGCTCTGTTCGAAGATTTTCAATATCTTCCTTTCCGCGCACGAATGGAAGCATTACTTCCGTAACTCCGAATTCTTTTGCATGGTTCAGGTTCTCCACATCATCTCTGGTAAGGGTCGGCAGAGCCAGGCTCACGCCAGGCAGAGCTATGCTCTTCCCACTGGAAATCTCTCCCTCACACTGCGCAATGCAGACTACCTGCTGTATCTTTTCTTCTGCATCACCGCGGAACATCTTTCCCTTCACGATTTCTGTAGCCGTAAGACGGATGGTTCCATCATTAAGCAAAAGCTCCTGTCCTTCCACTATCACCTGAAGTACCTCGCCCGGAACCGGTATTCGCCGCTCCGGCGCATGAATGGTTTTTCCTTTCCGCCGGCTCGTCTGCTCTTTTCCCTCAACTGGTTCTTCCAGGACAACCATATCATTTCGCCTTATATGATATGTTCCATCTAACGCTCCGATTCGGAGTTCTGGTCCTTTCAGATCAATTAGAAGATCTGCCGGATGACCACTTTCCTTTTGCGCTTCCCTGTAACTCTCAATCCATTCCCTGCTCTTTTCCAGGCTGGAATGTGAGAGATTCAATCTCATCCCGGTCATTCCCATTTCCAGCAGCTGTATGAATAATTCTTTTTCACAACAAGAGGGACCAAAGGTTCCATAATATTTCATTCTACACCTCACTTCTATAATCTCTGTAAATTACGTATCGCTCTATAAATCAGACATTTTGAATCCGCTTCGCCACTTCCTCATGATCGTCCAATAGCTTCGCTGCTGTTTAGAAACGTCTCAGCCTGTCGGTTCCGTCATCCACTGTATTTTCAATCTTTTTAATTGTCACATAATAGGAAACATTGTCATTGACCTTGACAAGTACTTTTTCCCCTGCCTTATGTCCCAGCAGCGCTTTTCCAATGGGCGATTCGATACTGACCAGACCGCCCAGCGAATTCCCCCGGACCGTAGTTACGATCTTATAGGTTTCTTCCTCGTTATCCTCCTCAAAATATACGGTGACCGTATTGTTGAGCCCTACTTCATCTGCATTGGACTGCTCCTCGATTACCACCGCCGTCTTCAGCATTCTTTCCAGATAACGAATGCGGCTTTCGTTCTGATTCTTGTATTGCTTGGCTGCTTTATATTCAAAGTTCTCACTCAGGTCCCCATGTGCCCTCGCTTCTTTTACGGACTCCAAAGCCTCTTTTCTTACAACGACCTTGCGGTGTTCGATTTCTGCTTTGATTTTTTCAATATCTTTCTCTGTCAGCTTATCATACATTTTTTATAACCTCTTTCATTTTGTCTCTCTGCCATAAATATTGATTGCCCATCAGTCCCCCTACATCACCTGCCGTATGATCTCATTGGTCACGTCCGGTGCTTGCAGGATTGCTGCCAGCATAACAATCATTCCGCCAACGAATAGCGCAGCCGTCAATAGAATCAGAAGCACAATAACTCCCGGCTTGTTAGAAGGAAACAGCTTTTCCCGATACCCCGGATTCCCCCTGTGGAGCAGATAGTTCCCGATGTACAAACAGAAGGGCGCCATCGCACCAATTATCATGTAGAGACCAACTGCTGAAAATCCTGCAGCAGTATCCATCACCATTCCTGACGAACCATATTCTCCTGAATACACGCCCATGCTCTCATAAAGCGGCTGCATGGCATAGAGCAGGATAATGGGTGCTGCATTATTCACACAGTGGAACAGACCGTTGTATAACATATTCTCTGTCTCAAGCACGACATAAGCAAGGACCATCCCCAAAAACGCTGTTGGCACAAATCTCCAGATACTTCCGTGGAACGCCCCGAAAATGAGCCCTGTCAGCACAATAATGACCCATTTGTTCATCGAAGAAAAACTGTGCACCACAACACCTCGAAATACTGCTTCCTCGCAAATCGCAGGCGTAACTGCAACAATGAACAGCGAAAGCGTAAATGGCACACTGGTAAATGCATTTCCAAGTCCTGCACTGGTTGCTGTCATCTGCTGCGGGAACAGTGCTGTAATAATCAAGGTCAGAATCATCACCACCAAAAAGGTACCAAACCATAGAAGAAGCGTTCCGACTGTTTTTGCGGCAGTTGGAGCCCGAAGTGGAAATGCATCTTTCATTCTGCTTCCGCTTACCACCACCGTGAGCACCGAAAGTCCCAGCAAGATTACCTCGCTCAAAAACGTCCCATAAAGCCCCATATATCTGCTGAGAAACGGCGAGATTACAAAAAGCTCAAGCGCGCATATAATCAGTAATATGATTCCGTGATAGGGTTTCAGTTTTCTTTGATTCTCATTCATATTTCTCTCCATTCGCTGTTTCGCTATGTATTTTAATCTATCGCACCTTAATCCGCCCCATGATCTCACCGATTGGTGCCGAGATTGTAAGTTCTGCCCCAACCTCTCTAGCCGTATCCGATTTGTTGATCACGACCAGATGCTTTCCTCTGAAATAATCGATAAATCCTGCTGCCGGATAAACCACCAGAGATGTCCCTCCGATAATCAAGGTATCCGCCTCACTGATTGCCTTTACCGCTCCCTGAATCACTCCTTGGTCCAGACCTTCCTCATAGAGTACAACATCCGGTTTAATCAATCCGCCACACTCACACCTCGGCACTCCATCTGCATTTTTCACATAGGCTGCATCGTAAAATTTTCCACATTTCTGGCAGTAGTTTCTGTGGATACTTCCATGAAGCTCATAGACAGTCTTATTCCCTGCCGCATAATGGAGTCCATCAATATTCTGGGTCACGACCGCTGTCAGCTTTCCTGCCTTTTCCAGCTCCGCCAGCTTCAAGTGTGCCGCATTCGGTCTGGCGTCGAGAAGCATCATCTTTTCCTTATAAAATTCATAAAAAGCTTCTGTGTTGCTCATAAAGAAACTGTGACTCACAACCTGTTCCGGAGAATACTTATAGTTCTGATGATAAATTCCATCCGCACTTCGAAAATCCGGTATTCCGCTCTCTGTTGACACGCCTGCACCGCCAAAGAATACAATGCGGCTGCTTTCATCTGTAATCTTTTGTAACGTTCCTACTTCCTGTTCATACATATCTGACTCCTCCTTAAACTCTTATCGTAAGAAACACATGCGTAAAACGGACATTCAGAATCCGCGTTCACCACATGTTTCCATGGCAATCAACTGTAGCTACGCCCGGTTCGCCTTCTCTGCGAGATTCAGGATTTCCCGGAGCTCTTCCTCATCCATCTTTGTATAATCAGACAGTTCTTTTAAAGATGCCTCCCGCTCAAGCTGTTCCTCCAGAAGCTTTTTTGCCTCCTGAACAAGTGTCACCTTTCCAACAACGGTGTGATCTCCGTCATCTTCTGCTCCCACTTCATTGATATAAGCCCAGATAGCTTCTTCCACCGAAGCCGAAATGACTGCGTCAAAATCGTCCATCTTCCCGCTTCCAAGAAGCTCCTGCAGTTTTAGGAAAAGTCCAATATTCCCCTCCTGGACCAGGTCCTCAAGGGGCGTCTTCCTGGTCGCTCTTTTTCTGGCGATTTCCAGCACACGGGCAAGCCAGCAGTCGGAAAGATTCTTTATCACTGCATCGTCCCCCGCAATCAAACGCTGATACCAGTTCATCTTCTCCTGTCCGGTGTACTCGGGCAGAGCGGCAATATCATCCAGATACATCTGAAGTACCGGGGAAATGTGTTCCACCTCATCGAGAACTTCCGTCTGACGCCCTGTATTCTCCGTCCCGCTTCCTAAATCTTCTGAATCTGTACCATTCTCCTCCGCCTGAGGATTCCGGTAGTAATTCACCACCATGGTCTTCTGCTCTTCTGTCAGTTCCATATCTTTAAAATATCCGAGAATCTCTTCCTGACTCAAAGGTTCTGTGGAAGTCCTGATAATCTCAGCTACCGATTCTAGTGTCTCCATAAATTGTGCTCTGTCTAACATATAATCTCCAATCTTTTTCCCTGTCATATTTCTTTCACATTTCTCTTATTTTAACACGCA
>JAQVCP010000042.1 GCA_028689735.1 Hespellia sp.
TGGCTATTCGGATGGAGGGGGATGACTGGTATGTGAAGCTTACGATTCCGAATCGCGAGGTGAGTAGTATTTACCGGAATCAGATTAGCAATTGGTTTCGGGATGAAATTCAGCAGCAGGATTTATCAGTTCTGTATGATGCGATGCTGAATGGCAGGGTGGATATATTTCAGCAGGAGTTGGAGAAATATTTGCAGAATACGATCAGTTATATGGACAGCAAGGAGGCTTTTTATCACGGATTCCTGTTGGGGTTAATGGCGAATCTGAGGAAGTATATTGTGAAATCCAACCGGGAAGCAGGATTGGGTCGGTATGATATCTGTGTTCGCAGTAATAATGTGCGTATACCACCAGTGGTATTGGAATTAAAGCGGGCGAAGAAATTTAAGTTGATGAGCGATGCCTGTGAGGAAGCGCTGGCACAGATCGAGGACAAGAAATATACGGAAGGTCTGGAAGAAAATGGATATACGGAAGTAATCTGTTATGGTCTTGGGTTCTTTAACAAACAGGTTCAGGTGAAGATGGTCCGGAAGGAACTGGAATTAGATTGACATGGATATAAGGGGATGTTATGGGGAGAAATAAAAAGAATCCGAGTTATGATGCAGATAGAATTTTTCGGGAATATATAGATGCAGTGGTAGCTTTTTATCAGTCTGGGCAGGCAAATGGGAAGAAAGAGTCGATTCGATCGGTTGCAGACGAATTCGGAACTACGAATTTGAAAATCAGGAAGATATTGATTACAGCAGGTGTCTTCCAATCGGAGATTAGTAAAAAAGTGTTGGCACTGTATTCAAGTGGCAAGACAATTATGGAAATACAGACCGAAATGCAGTTGTGCCGTGCGTCTGTATATTCCTATCTTCCATATGTGAAGACAATTTATAATGCAAAAGAACTTAGTGCGAATGCGCAGCGGCTGCAATTGTATCGGAAAAGAAAAAATGCTGTTTCAATATTTCAAAGTGCAGCAAGAGAAAATCGGTTGACAGAGCAAATCGTATGGAATGCAATCACAGCGTTTTCAGGATATCCCTTTTATACTAGCAAGGGGATGAAGTTTTGTTATTCTGTGCACGGGGGAGAGATGCAGGTGGACAGGAAAAAGAAATCAATTACAAGATCATCGGTGTTACTTTTTGTTCAGCGGGCACAGGAGATGTATGATGCAGGAGAAGAGATTACCGGTCCGAAAAAGATAGGAACGTTCGGTGCCAGTTATTTGCTTCCTGTGTTTAACCGATTCTGGATATTGGATAAATGAATAATCAAAAGCTGGCAGCTGTAGCACAAATACCATTTCATTATAAAAAGAATTGAGTTGATATTTAATGTCAAAGTTTGATGATATAATATCGTTGACAAACAAGGAGTTTCATTGATATAATTAATTTCACCGAAATAGTGAAAAGGGGCGTAAAAGTGAAACAACAAGAAGTGATAGAGAAGTTTAAACAGTTAATGCTTCAGATTCCCACTGTGGAAAAATGTGATTTTAAAAATAGAACAGAAAATAGTATTGTATTTCAAATCGAAATACAAGATGGCTATGAATTCACTGTGACACTTCATTTTGTGAAGAATGGATTTCCAAAACAAATACAGAGTCAGGGGGAGAAAATTCAAGGAGAAGGATATCATTTGATTGCTGCTCCATACATTTCAGACGTATCAGAAGATATCTGTGATAAGTTTAATCTTGGATATATTGATGTGGCTGGAAATTGTAAATTCCAGTATCATTCACTATTCGTCCATGTTACCGGAAATAAAAATACTGAGATACAAAAACGAGCATTGAAGTCTATTTTTGAGCGTTCGTCTGTAGTGTCTTCTAAAATTTTGCGGCTTATGATTCAAGATACACAGAAAATATGGCGTATGAAAGAAATCGCCGAAGCGTGCAGTTGTAGTATTGGACAAGTTGCAAAGGTAAAAGATTTTTTGATTAATCATGCATGGATAGAACAGAATCAGGATGGTATCAAACTGATCGAAATAGAAAAAATGCTAAAAGAATGGTCACAGATTTATGATAATCGAGAAAATGAAACCGTAGAAGCCTATACATTGGAAAATATCCCAGCATTTGAGACAAGATTACGACAGATGAAAACAGAGTGTGGAATAGCTTACTACCTGACTGGATTTGCGGGCGGAGTGCGATACCAGCCAGTAGTGAGATATAAAAAGATTCATTGCTACATTCAATCAGAGGATATGCAGGAGGCACTGGATTATCTGCAACTTAAAAAGGTAGACAGCGGTTCCAATGTGTCTCTGATCGTACCATATAATGAATGTGTACTGGAAAACAGCAGGCAGATTCAAGGCAGTCAAGTGGTATCGCCTGTTCAGATTTATCTTGATTGCAGAGGATTGAAAGGTAGAGGAGAGGAAATAGCTGATGTTATTATGACAAAGGAGATTATTGTATGATACATGATGAGGATTTGAGAAGCAGTCTGGATTATACTGAGGGTCAGAAAGAAGCAGCACATCGTGTTTTGATTGAATTGATAAATTTGTTTGGTGAATACAAGGATGATTTGCGAATTGTAGGCGGTTGGGTACCCGACTTGATGTTTCCACACCAGGAGCATATAGGCAGCGTTGATGTAGACGTACTGATTAATCATCTGACATTACAGGATTCAGGATATCAGTCTATGCAGAAAATTCTATTAAAGAACGGTTATCAGGAACACCCGGAAAAATATTTCTCCTTTGTCAAAGACATCGTGATTGATGGGGTGACTTATGCGGTTGATGTGGACATATTAGCTGGTATGTACGGAGGTACTTCGTTAAGGAAGAGAAGCCAGCATGTGCAAGGAATGCGGGCATTGAAGGCAACCGGTGGCAATTTCGCATTTGAGTTTCCACCGCAAGAGATTAAGGTTGAAGCAAAAAGACCGGATGGTGCAATGGATGTTGCAACTGTTAACGTAATCGCAGTAGTGCCATATCTTATTATGAAAACTGCGGCACTTGGAAGAGGAAAAGCAAAGGATGCATATGATATTTATTTCATAGTGAAGCATTATGCTGGAGGTGTCAGAGAACTTGCCAATGAGTTTACAAAAGTGCAGGATCAAAAACTGGTATTGGATATGAAACAGAAGCTAGCCGACAAATTTTTATCAGAGAAGCATTCGGGACCTAAAGATGTTTCGGATTTTATGGATTTACTTGCTGATGAAGAAATTGAAATGACACAGAGAGATGCTTATGAACAAATACAGGAACTACTAAGACTTATTTAGGGTAGGCTGTGGAAAAGCAGGTTGTCGAGATCCGCCAAAAGCTTCCTGCTTTCTTTGCAGACAAAAAGACTAAGCTCATGTAAATATTAGACTGTGAAGAGATGAAGTTTGTACACTCGAGAAAAAACCTTTGCGAAAATACCTAGACATGATAGTCTGTCATCTGGTATGCTTGATATTAGATTTATTATTGAGGAATAGCCAGGGAGATTAGAATGAACAAAAGAAGAATACAATTAGTCTTAATTGATACAATAGTTATAATTGCGGTGTACTATTTGGAAACATTTTTTTTACAGAATCCCATTGAATCGATTGAAGTTAATGGAGATTTCACCATATCAAAATTGCTGACACTATGTTTGTGTCTTATGATTTCTCGCTGCATTTTAAAAATTTACAACAATATCTGGCGATATGTTAATGTCAGTACATATCTGAAGTTGGTTGCCGCAGATGCAATCGGTGGAGTCTGCTTTATCATTCTGGGAAGAGTTATAGAATATGTGAATCTTGGTGTGGCTTGCAGCGTACTTACTATTATGGGTGTAGCAATCTGTACATTGTGCAGTCGGTTTATTTATCAGCTTTCCTACGCAAGACGCGAAATTAGAGGCGATAATGACTATAACCATGAGATTCATAAGATTGATATAGCGATTGTCGGTGCCGGAAACGTAGGTGCAACCTTAGCAGAAGAACTTACACGCAACCCGAAGTCGCATTATAAACCATATTGTTTTATTGACAAGGACACGGAGAAGATAGGAAATGGCATCAATGGACTTCCAATCTTTCCTGAAAATGAAAATATTATTGGCAGAATCAAGAAGCTCCCAATACAGGAAATTGTAATTGCACTGCCAGATGCAAGTGCAGAAGACAAGGCACGTCTTTACGATTTTTACAAGCAGACTGATTGCAAAGTGAAAATCTATGATTATCCATTAGGAGAGAGTGGGAAAGGTATAGATGGTTCTGCAGAAAAAAGAATGCTGAGAGAGTTTAAGATCGAGGACTTGCTCTTTCGGGAAAGTCTCGCAGTGAACAGCAGCAAAACCAGAAGCTTTTACAAGAATAAAACCATATTGGTTACCGGTGGAGGCGGCAGTATTGGTTCTGAACTATGTCGTCAGATTGCTGGATTGCAGCCGAAAAAGCTTGTGATTGTCGACATATATGAGAATAATGCTTATGATATTCAGCAGGAGCTGATTCGACGATATGGAAGCAAATTGCATCTTGAGGTGTTTATTGCATCGGTAAGAGATGTCAAGCGTTTAAACGAAATATTTAAACAGATTCAGCCAGATATTGTTTTTCATGCTGCGGCGCACAAACATGTGCCGCTTATGGAAGGCAGCGGATGCGAAGCAATCAAGAATAATGTGATGGGAACCTATAATGTTGCCAATATGTCTGAAAAGTATGGTGTGGATAAATTCCTTCTGATTAGTACGGATAAGGCGGTAAATCCTACGAATATTATGGGAGCGTCCAAGCGTCTTTGTGAGATGGTAATTCAATGCCGAACAGACAGCAAGACGGAGTTTACTGCAGTTAGATTCGGTAATGTGCTGGGGAGCAATGGTTCTGTTATTCCTTTATTCAAACGGCAGATAGAAGCAGGAGGGCCACTTACTTTAACAGACAAGAGAATCATTCGATATTTTATGACAATTCCAGAGGCAGTCGGACTTGTAATGGAGACTGGTGCGATGGCTAAAAATGGAGAACTGTTCGTCCTTGATATGGGAAAGCCTGTGAAGATATTAGATTTGGCGGAGAACATGATACGCCTTTCTGGTCTGCGTCCATATGCAGATATTGATATTGTTGAGATTGGACTGCGTCCAGGGGAAAAGCTTTATGAAGAATTACTGATGAAAGCGGAAGAGATGGAAAAGACAGACAATGAGATGATTTTCATAGAACGTAGTAAAGGACTGAGTAGGGAAGAAGTAGAACAGAAGATTCAGCTTCTGCTGAAAGCAGTGGAAAAAGAGGGATATTCCAATGTGATAGAAGCGATTAAGGCTACTGTTCCTACATATCATAATCCTGATGAGGTGAACGAAAAGGCGGCTTTGTCGGATGAGATGAAGAATGTGAAACAGAAAGCGGAATTAGTTACTGCGTAGTGGAGATGTCGATTTATACGGTATGCGAAAAAGGGTGAAGTTACTATGAAGAGTAGAACTTCACCTTTTTTGCGTATAAGGTAGAACGTAACCAAATAAAAAATATGAAATACTACTTGAAAATATAGTCTGGGTATTATATGATATTTGCAAAGCAGAGTTCATTGTAAATCACATTCAGCGATTTACATCTTAGCCATACATTGGCTTCTACGTGTTTATACACACTATATATTCGGAAAATTCTTGCTTTTAATCACATTTACGGCAGGAGTTTTCAAGCCAGAGACCTCCTGAACAAAAATTGAATAAGGAGGTTTACATGGCAGTAACGAAAGAAGAGAAACAGATGGCTGCTGAAACGCAGCAGGAAGTGGAGCAGATGCCGCGAGAGCATCATGCGAAAGATCATGCGAACAAGTATCTGGAAGATTATCCGGATGTATTTGCGGATATATTTAACGTACTTTTGTTCCAAAAGGAAATGATTCGTCCGGAAGACAATTATAACGGCAGTGGAGAAGGGAGATGAGATTACAATGTGTGAATTTGCAGAACGTATGACGCAGAGGGGAATTAAGCAGGGTATTAGTCAAGGTATCAGCCAGGGAATTAATCAAGAGAGAGAGCATGGAATTGCCGCTTTGGTGGAAAGCCTGAGAGAACTTAATGTTCCGGATATGGGAATTGTCGAGGTGATTATCAAGCGATATGCACTTTCAAAAACGGCAGCGAAGAAATACGTACACTAGAACATCGTTATAGTAACACCACACAAATAAGAATAGAATTCTAATGAATCTTCCATATATAATTATCAGAAAAGAAAGGAATAATTGTATATGGAAGCGAGTTTTTTGTTCAAAGAAAGAATTTTGAATGTTCTATACGGAAAGAAAACAACGGGGGAGAATTTTGGTTTGATATCGGAGCAGTGGCTCCGAAATGTGAAATTGCATGTTAAGGAATCATCTTATGTGAAATATAATAATATTGTGAACAACCATATCATACCTAATCTTGGAATGATGCCGCCGGAAAAGATTACGACATCTGTTGTGGAAGAATTTGTGGAAAAGATGCTTCGGTGTGGCAGGAAAAAAGACAATACAGGTCTGTCTGAAAAGACAGTGAAAGATATTATCGGTGTCTTAAAGGCAATCAATGGATTTGCAGGCCGGGAAAATGTAGAGATTCCCTGTCATTTTGAACAAATCAGGATGCGTGTGCGGGACACTGAAATTATGGTCTTAAGTAAAGCAGAAGAACAGCGTTTGAAAGAGTTCCTGATGGATAACACGGATCTGAAGAAGCTGGGAGTCTTGACCAGTCTGTATATGGGGCTGCGCCTTGGGGAGGTGTGTGCGCTGCGGAGAGAAGACATATTGTTGGAAAAGAGCCTTCTGCGAGTTCGATATACGATGCAGCGTATTCAAAATCTGGATTCGGAAAGTGATAAAAAGACAAGAATCATAGTGACGGAACCTAAAAGTGGTTCTTCAAACCGTGACATTCCAATCCCGGGATTCTTACTGGATAAATTTCAGATCATAAAGGCCTTTGAGGAGTCTTCGTATCTGCTGACTGGATGCGCAGACTCTTTTATAGAACCGAGATCTATGGAAAACGTACTGAAAAATTATCTTACAATTTGTGACATTAAAATTGTAAATTATCATGTGCTTCGTCATACATTTGCAACAAGATGTATTGAGGTTGGATTTGATGCCAAAACTTTAAGTGAGATTCTTGGGCATTCTAATGTAAATATTACTCTGAACCGCTATGTCCACTCATCAATGGAACAAAAGCGCAAACTCATGTCTATGCTTAAAGAATAAATCGCTTTACAGATGTATCTGATTATGATATACTATGCAAGTATGATTTAACCGACATTCAGTAATTGGATACTCCAACCGTTACTTGGTGTCAGGCGATTTTATAAAGAATAAAAGGAGGATATTAGAATGATCGCAAAGGAAAAGAAACAGGAAATTATCGCTGAGTATGGCAGAAGTGAGGGAGATACAGGTTCACCAGAGGTACAGGTAGCTATCCTTACAGCAAGAATCAATGAATTAACAGATCACTTCAAGGCTAACCCGAAGGATCACCACTCAAGAAGAGGTCTTCTTAAGATGGTAGGACAGAGAAGAGGTCTTCTTGCATACTTGAAGAAGTCAGATATCGCAAGATACCGTTCTTTAATCGAGCGTTTAGGACTCAGAAAATAATATCAGAATCAAAAGTGAAGGACGGGTGCAGCTCGCCCTTCATTTTGCAGTTACTAAGTATCTTGAGAAGTGATCCGGTGGGTTTTTTCGCGGGTATAAGGTATGAAAAAGGCTTTGCTTTAGAAGTCTTTTTCATGGCTGCAGCTAAGAAAAAAGAAAAAAATGGTCATGGTATGGAGAGAATCCGAGACCACTGAAAAGTATTTGAAAAGGCAGAGAACATTTTTATCCCGCCAATCTTCAAATCTTTTTCAGTAGTTTCGGTTGACGGAAGATCTGAGCTGGAGTAAGGATCTATCCGGTATTACTGTGACAGAAGAAAAGGAGAAAAGTATGTTTAAAAAATTTGAGATGGAATTAGCAGGAAGAACACTTCGTGTCGACATTGACAGAGTGGGAAAGCAGGCGAACGGTGCAGCATTGATGCATTACGGAGAGACAACTGTGCTTTCTACAGCGACAGCATCAGAAAAGCCGAGAGAAGGAATTGATTTCTTCCCATTAAGCGTAGAATATAATGAGAGACAGTATTCCGTTGGAAGAATCCCGGGAGGATTCAATAAGAGAGAAGGAAAAGCATCTGAGAATGCAGTTCTTACCTGCCGTGTAATCGACAGACCCATGAGACCATTATTTCCAAAGGACTACCGTAATGATGTAACATTAGAGAATCTGGTAATGTCTGTTGATCAGGATTGCAGTCCGGAGCTTACCGCAATGCTCGGTGCAGCAATTGCAACTGCAATTTCCGATATTCCATTTGACGGTCCGACTGCAACAACACAGGTTGGCTTAATTGATGGGGAATTCTGCTTCAATCCAACAGCAGATCAGAAGGCCGCATCTGAGATGGAACTGACAGTAGCATCCACAAGAGATAAGGTCATCATGATCGAAGCTGGTGCAAAGGAAGTACCGGAAGATAAGATGATCGAGGCGATTTTCGCAGCTCATGAGATGAACCAGAAGGTTATTGCATTTATCGATACCATCGTAGCAGAGTGTGGAAAGCCAAAGCATTCTTACACCAGCTGTGCAGTACCGGAAGAGTTTTTTGCAGCAATCAAAGAGATTGTTCCGCCGGCTGATATGGAAGTGGCAGTCTTTACAGATGAAAAACAGGTTCGCGAAGAGAATATCCGCGTGATCAAAGATAAGCTGGCAGAGAGTTTTGCAGATAAAGAAGAATGGCTTGCAGTTTTAGATGAAGCAGTGTATCAGTATCAGAAGAAGACTGTACGTAAGATGATTTTAAAAGACCACAAGCGTCCGGATGGAAGAGCAATCGATGAGATCAGACCACTTGCTGCAGAGACAGATATTATTCCAAGAGTACATGGTTCTGCTATGTTTACCCGTGGACAGACACAGATCTGCACCATCACAACACTTGCTCCGTTATCGGAAGCACAGCGTATTGACGGTCTGGATGATGCTGAGACTTCTAAGCGTTATATGCACCACTACAATTTCCCATCCTACTCTGTAGGTGAGACAAGACCATCCAGAGGACCGGGACGTCGTGAGATCGGTCACGGTGCGCTGGCAGAGAGAGCATTGATTCCGGTACTTCCAAGCGAAGAGGAATTTCCATATGCAATGAGAACTGTATCTGAGACATTTGAATCCAACGGATCCACTTCACAGGCAAGTATCTGTGCATCTTCTATGTCATTGATGGCTGCAGGTGTTCCGATTAAGGCCGCAGTGGCAGGTATCTCCGCAGGACTTGTAACTGGTGATACAGATGACGATTACCTTGTACTGACAGATATTCAGGGATTGGAAGATTTCTTCGGAGACATGGACTTCAAGGTTGCCGGTACACACAAGGGTATCACAGCAATCCAGATGGATATCAAGATCCACGGACTTACAAGACCGATTATCGAAGAGGCAATTGCTTCCACAAAGAAGGCAAGAACATTTATCTTAGATGAAGTAATGTCAAAATGTATCGCAGAGCCACGCAGTGAAGTTGGAAAGTACGCACCAAAGATTGTCCAGATGAAGATTGACCCTGCTAAGATTGGTGATGTCGTTGGTCAGAGAGGTAAGACCATCAATGCAATCATCGAGCAGACAGGCGTGAAGATTGATATTACAGATGATGGACGCGTATCCATCTGTGGCGTAGAAAAAGAAGCGATGGATGAGGCACAGAAGATTATTGCAATCATTGTGACAGATTTTGAAGCTGGACAGGTATTTGAAGGAAAAGTTATCAGCATCAAAGACTTTGGCGCATTTATCGAATTTGCTCCTGGAAAAGAAGGAATGGTTCATATTTCTAAGATTTCCAAAGACAGAATCAATAAAGTGGAAGATGTACTTTCAATTGGACAGATGGTTAAGGTTGTATGCCTTGGCAAGGATAAGATGGGAAGAATCAGCTTCAGCATGAAAGATGTTGCCAAGTAAAAGAATGAAAAATAAAAAGAATGGTATGGTCAGAGATGCTGGCTGACCATTCTTTTTCTAATTATGATGCGAGGAGTTAAGAAATGGAAACAACAAAGAAATTATATGATAATGATGCATATGCAACGGATTTTACTGCGAAGGTAGTCTCCTGCGAAAAAAAGAAAAAGAAGAGCGGTACGGTATACGAAGTAGTTCTGGATAAGACACTCTTTTTCCCGGAAGAAGGCGGCCAGAGTGCAGATCTGGGAACAATTAACGGAATCCAGGTTCTGGATGTACAGATCAAGAAGGATGTGATTACCCATACTCTGGGGCAGGCAGTGGCAGTCGGAGATTCAGTAGAGGGCAAGGTGGACTGGACACACCGGTTCTATAATATGCAGCAGCACACAGGGGAGCACATTGTCTCGGGGCTGGTTCATCGACATTTTGGATATGACAATGTGGGATTTCATTTGAGTGACCAGGTGGTGACTATGGATTTTAATGGTCCGCTCAGTGAAGAGCAGATTGCAATGATAGAGCAGGAAGCAAATGAAGTCATTATAAAGAATGTGGAGGTTCAGGTACTTTATCCTTCCCAGGAAGAATTAAAGACGCTGGAATACCGCAGCAAGATTGAGATTGACGGTCAGGTCCGCATCATCAATATTCCAGGCTGCGATACCTGTGCCTGCTGTGCGACCCATGTAAGACGAACCGGCGAGATTGGCATGCTCAAGGTGATACAGAGTCAGAACTATAAGGGCGGTATGAGAATCTTTATTCTCTGTGGATTCCGCGCACTGAATGACTATCGGGAAAAATTCACTTCGGTACAGAAAATTTCTAATCTCCTTTCTGTCAGGCAGGAAGAAGTCTTTGATGCAACCGAAAAACTGAAGAATAATCTGCAGGAGACGAAGCAGGCACTGGCTGATACAAAAAAAGAATTCATGAATTACAAGATTGCAGCGCTGAAAAAAGAATCAAAAAATGTATGTCTTTTTGAGGCAGATTTGGAAGCAGATGTCATGCGCAGCACCGTGAATACACTGGTGGAAAAATTTGAAGGGTTCTGTGGGATTTTCACGGGAAATGACAGTCAGGGATACCGCTATATCATTGGAAGTAAAACAGAAGATGCACGTAAGATTGGCAATCTCCTGAAGGAAAAATTCTCAGCCAGAGGCGGCGGAAAACCGGAGATGATCCAGGGTTCTCTGACTGCTGCCATGCCGGAGATTGAGAAGGTGTTCGAGGAAGCATGAGACAGGACAACACATTATGTATAAAACCAATCGGTTATATCAGAACAGACTTTCCAACCAAGTTTGGCATCCCGAGACAGGGCGGAATGATTGAAGAATTAAAAGCAGAAATTCATTTTGAAAAGGAATATCAGATTCCCGATGCATTTCGTGGAATGGAAGAGTATTCTCATCTCTGGCTTCTGTGGGGATTTTCTGCAAATGTCGGAGCAGGCTGGTCACCAACGGTGAGACCGCCCAGACTCGGTGGAAATGAGCGGAAAGGTGTCTTCGCCACGCGTTCACCATTTCGCCCAAATCCGGTGGGACTCTCCTGCGTAAAGCTGGAGAAGATTGGCAGGCAGGGGGAAGAAATTGTACTATATGTAGCCGGAGCAGATCTGATGGATGGCACTCCGGTCTACGATATCAAGCCCTATATTCCCTACGTGGATTCCTATCCGGATGCGCAGGAAAGCTTTACAAAGCAGACCAGGGAGTATGGATTAGAAGTGGTTGTGCCAGATTCGGTTTTGGATGTGATTCCGGTACCGAAAAGAGAGGCACTGATCAAGGTACTTGCAATGGATCCGAGACCGGCGTATCATCAGGATGAATCCCGGGTATATGGAATGGAATTCGCGGGATATGATGTCCGTTTTAAAGTGAAGCAGGAACAACTGATTGTGGAACAGATTGTGTGTCTGAAAGTTAATCAGGATAAAGACAGTATCTGAGAGGAGAATCGCATATGGAGAATCGTTTAGAACAGCAATTTGCGTTTATAAAAGAAATAGATAAGGAAAAGTTTATTCAGCGGCAGACCCATCTTTCCGATGGGAAACGCCGGGAGAATGATGCAGAACATGCATGGCATATGGCAATCATGACGCTGCTTTTAAGTGAGTATTCCAATGAGGAACTGGACGTGCTGCGCACGGTGTCCATGCTGCTGATTCATGATATCGTTGAAATCGATGCCGGAGATACCTATGCATACGATGAAGAAGGAAAAAAGACACAGCGGGAGCGGGAAGAAAAAGCAGCTCAGCGCATTTACGGACTGCTTCCAAAAGAGCAGGGCAGAAAAATGCTGGAATTGTGGGAAGAGTTTGAGCGCTGGGAGACAAAAGAAGCCAAATTTGCCCACACCATGGACAATATACAGCCTGCCATGCTCAATGCGGGAAATGACGGCAACGACTGGGTGACTCATGGAGTGCATCTGTCTCAGATTCTTGGAAGAAATGAGCGCACAGCAGAAGGCTCTCAGGTGCTTTGGGAATATTCCCGAGATCATTTTATCCGTCCCCAGGTGGAAAAGGGACATATTGTAGATGACTGCAGCGAGAAGAATCCGTCAGCATCTTCAGCAGAGGATTGACGGGGGAAATGCCAGTCATCAGAAAGAACTGACTTAAAAAAAGGATAAGAAACAGGAGCGACTATGAATTTATTAACAATAGAACATTTGACAAAAGCATATACTGACCGGGTTCTTCTGGATGATGCCAGCTTCAGCATTCAGGAGGGAGAAAAAATCGGTGTCATCGGAATCAATGGAATGGGGAAGTCTACCCTTCTTAAAATCGTTGCTGGAGTGGTTACGCCAGACGAAGGGGATGTCGTTATGGGAAATAATATCAAAATCGGATATCTTTCCCAGAATCCGGAATTCGATCCGGAGATGACGATTCTGGAGGCAGTGCTCAGCGGAGATGTCAATCCCACCGGAGATCCGGCAATTGAAAGCCAGGCAAAGACATTGCTGAATCAATTGGATATGTTTGATTTTGATATTCGGATAGGACATTTGTCCGGCGGACAGAAGAAGCGTGCGGCACTGGTTCACGTCCTGCTTCAGCCCGTGGATATTCTGGTGCTGGATGAGCCGACCAACCATTTGGACAATGCCATGTCCGGCTGGCTGGAAGAGTATCTCATCCGCTACCGGGGAGCTATTTTGATGGTTACCCATGACCGTTATTTTCTGGACCGGGTGTCCACCAGAATTGTGGAAGTGGATAAGGGGAACATTTACAGTTATCCGGGAAATTACTCGGAGTATGTAAGACTGAAAGAGACCAGACAGAATATGGAGCTTGCCACGGAGCGCAAACGCCAGAGCATCCTTCGGACAGAGCTGGAATGGCTTGCCCGCGGTGCGCGTGCGCGTTCTACAAAGCAAAAGGCGCACATCCAGCGAATCGAGGATATGAAGAATCAGAAGGCTCCGGAGCAGGAGCTATCTGTGGAAATGAGTTCCCTATCTTCCAGAATGGGAAAAAAGACCATCGAAGTCGAACATCTATCCAAGCGATATGGTGACAAAGTACTTTTTGAAGATTATTCCTACATTTTCCTGAAGGGAGAACGAATTGGAATTATTGGACAAAATGGATGCGGAAAGAGTACATTGATGAAAGTAATCCAGGGAATTATCCCACCGGATTCCGGTCATATCGAAATTGGACAGACTGTGAAAATTGGTTACTTTTCTCAGGAGAATGAGTACATGGATGAGTCCATGCGTGTCATCGATTATATTCGTGAGGTGGGGGATTTCATCCAGACGAAGGATGGTACGATCACAGCGGCGCAGATGCTGGAGCGGTTCCTGTTTGACGGGACTATGCAGTGGTCCATCATTGACAAGCTCTCCGGCGGAGAAAAGAGGAGACTTTATCTGCTTCGTATTCTGATGGGGGCACCAAACGTACTGATTCTGGATGAGCCGACCAATGATCTGGATATTCAGACCTTGACCATTCTGGAAGATTATCTGGACGGATTTGACGGAATTGTCATTACCGTGTCCCATGACCGGTACTTTCTGGACCGGGTGGTCAGACGTATCTTTGCATTTGAAGGAGAGGGCATCATCCGGCAGTATGAGGGTGGATATTCCGATTATCAGATTGCATATGAGCAAATGCATCCAAGCCTGCCGGAAGAGAAAGCTTCAGAAAAGCCCAAAGAGACAAAAAAAACAGACTGGGATAAGGGAGAGCGCAAGCTGAAATTCAGCTACAAGGAACAGAAGGAATACGAAGTCATTGACGATAAAATCGCGGCGCTAGAAGAGAAGATAGAATCACTTGATCAGCAGATGATCGCAGCAGCCAGTGACTATGGGAAGCTGAATGCTCTGACACAAGAAAAGGAAGAGGCAGAGGCAAAGCTGGAAGAGATGACAGAGCGCTGGATTTATTTAAATGAGCTGGCGGAAAAAATCGGATTGTAGAACAGCAGAGGCTGTCGCACTGAGTTTATATCACTGCGCATAGGGCAGTTTCTGCGGAATCGCAGAAATCTGCTGCGCATCCCCGGGCGGGCATCATGACCGCCTAAGGTCGTGATTATTCTTAGTGCGGCAGTCTTTTTTTGCTATCATTTTTGTTCTAATCACGATTTCTCCTCATATATTGATGTAGAGGTGGACAAAGATGACAAAACAATTAGAGAGCAGCAAGAAAAATCAAATCCTGCAGGTGCTTGCAAAACCAATTCGCAAGATTCTTTTTGAGGAGAATCTCGATTATGATACCCTGCAGGAAATCCGACTCAGAATCGGACAACCACTGCTGATTCTGAGCAGAAACCAGGAAATGATTCTGCCAAGTAGGGCAAAAGAGAAACATATTGTTTCAAAAGAGGAGATACGGGAGAGTTTGGACTATATCAGCCATTATTCTCTGTATGCGTATGAACATGAAATGAGACAGGGATTTATAACCATCGAAGGAGGACACAGAGTGGGACTAACAGGAAAAGCAATGATTGAAGAAAACAGGGTGAAGAATATCCAGTATATTTCATCAATTAATATCAGGGTGTCACATGAGGTAATCGGGTGCGCCGATCAGATTCTGCCTTATATTACAGCAAATAAGCAGGTGTGCCACACACTGATCATCTCGCCGCCTCGCTGTGGCAAGACGACACTGATCCGTGATCTGGTACGGCAGATTTCCGATGGAAATGAGTACGTAAAGGGGTGTACGGTGGGGGTGGTAGATGAGCGTTCGGAGCTTGGCGGATGTTATATGGGAGTGGCACAGAATCAGCTGGGAATGCGGACTGATATTCTGGACTGCTGCCCCAAGGCAGAGGGGATGATTATGCTCATCCGTTCTATGGCACCCCAGGTGATTGCTGTCGATGAAATCGGGACAGCCCAGGAGGTCCGGGCCATCGAGTATGCCATGCACTGCGGATGCAAGCTCATTGCCAGTGTACATGGTTCTTCCGTTGATGAAATCCGAAAGCGTCCCATTGTAGAGCAGCTGATTCAGAGTCGGCGGTTCGAGCGATACGTGGTGCTCGGTAATCGGTCTAGAATCGGGGAAGTCGAAGGTATTTTTAATGAGAGAGGAAGTGCCATCTTTGTTCCTTAAAGGCGCAGGATTTCTTTGTATTATTTATGGAACCACCGCTCTTGGCTATCTTTATGGACGAAATCTGGAATGTTATATCAATCATCTGCATGCTCTGAAGCAGATTATTTTAATGATTGCAGGAGAAATGGAGTATACAGGTTATCCACTGGGAGAAATTTTTGAACGGATTGCACCTCAGCTGGAAGCCCCCTATCGAAACTGGATCCTTTATTTGCAGAGAGAGATAGAAAAAAGAGTGGATGAAGAATTTTATGTGCTCTGGAGACGGGGGATTGAGGATGCCTTAAGTATTCTGCATCTGAAGGAGAAGCACAAGAGACAATTGATGGAGCTTGGCATGCTGCTTGGCACTTCCAACAGTGAAAATGCCCTTAGTGCCATCCGTCTGAGTGCGGACAGGCTGGATTATGAAATCGAAATTGAGCGAGAGCAGCTGACGGCAAAAAAAAGAGTGGGCTATTGTATGGGAATATTTGGCGGACTGTTTCTGGTGATTCTATTTATTTGAGGAGGGATAGATGACTGTAAACCTGATTTTTAAAATAGCGGCGGTAGGCATCCTGATCTCAATTCTAAGCCAGGTGTTAAAGCACAGCGGGAGAGAGGAAATGTCATTTCTCACAAGCTTTGCAGGACTGATTCTGGTGCTGAGCTGGATTCTGCCTTATATTTACGATCTGTTCCAGACCGTAAAAAGATTATTCGCCCTGTAGATAGACTGTGAAATGGTCTGCTCCTGTAAGCAGACTATAAAAACTGGACTTTCATGCGTAATATAAAGAAACCGGGGAATGGGAGGGGAGAAATTTGGGTGTAATACAGATTGGAATTCTTGGTGTGTGCGGGGCAGTCCTGTCTATCATATTAAAACAGACCAAACCTGAGTACAGTCTGCTCGTCAGTGTCGTTATCTGCATTCTGATTTTTCTGGGGATGATCGATGCACTGGAGGGATTTATCGGAACAATAGAACGCATTAAAAGTTCTCTTGCTCTGAACTCCCAATACCTGAGCGTGATCTTAAAGGTGACCGGAATCAGCTATATCGCTGAATTCTCCTCCAGCATCTGTAAAGATGCCGGATATCATTCCATCGCAGGACAGATTGAAGTCTTTAGTAAATTGGCAATTCTGGCACTGAGCATTCCAATTCTGCTGGCATTGATTGAATGCATAGGAGAGTTTCTATCGTGAATGAGAAAAACATAAGTTCAGGGGGAAAAAAGATTATGTTCTATGTTATCCTCGGGATGTTCTTGTGGTCTCAGGGGATAACAGTGCAGGCACAATCAATATCCGGTCAACCGGAGCAGCAGACTTCAATCGAGTCGGAGGAAGAGCGTGCCCGGACGCAGTCACAGTATGAATCAGCCTTATTGGAAAAACTACACATCTCAGACATCGAAAAACTTTTGAATCAGATGTATCCGGGACAAAAGATGAGCTTTGGCACTTTAGTAAAACAGCTGCTGTCAGGTGACACCAAGTCCAGTGGACAGTTATTACAAGAATTTTTTACAGACCAGCTTTTCTATACACTGAAGTACCACAAGAAGATTCTGATTCAGTTGATTCTGATTGCACTGGTGTCCGCAGTTTTTAAAAGCTTTCTGGATGCATTTCAGAATAAACAGCTATCGGAGACTTGTTTCTATGTGATTTATCTCTTGCTTCTGACACTGTGCCTCCATTCCTTTCAGGATCTTGTGGAAGCACTGGGAACCAATCTGGATCATCTGATTGAATTTATGCGGGTTTTGTGTCCTTCCTTTTTCATATCGGTTGCCATAGCAGCCGGAGCCAGCTCCTCGCTGATCTTTTATAACATCGTTCTGTTTATCATTTACGCGGTAGAGACCGTGGCGGTGGGGGTATTGCTGCCAGTTGTGCATGTATATATCATGATTTTGTTCTTGAATTACCTGGCGGAAGAATCTTATCTGACCCAGATGGCGGAGCTTATCGACAAGAGCGTCTCATGGCTGCTCAAAGGAATGGTGGCACTGGTCGTGGGAATGAACGTTATCCAGGGGATGCTCAGCCCAGTACTGGATTCCCTGAAGAGAGGAACCCTTACTAGGACTGCATCCAGTATTCCGGTGGTGGGAGACGTACTCGGAAATACCACCGAACTCTTCCTTGGAACGGCAGTTCTGCTGAAAAACAGCATTGGCATTGCAGGAATGCTCATCATCGTTTTTATCTGTATCGGTCCACTGCTGCAAATCGCCATCGTAGTCTTCCTCTACAAGGCAGCCGCAGCGTTTGTCCAGCCCATTGCTGACAAACGAATCGTCGGCTGCATCGGAAGCATGAGCGAAGGCTGCATGATGCTTTTAAAAATCTACATCACCATGACCCTGCTCTTTTTACTCACGATAACCATCATCGTATCCTCCACATCTGTCATACACTAAACCATAAAGATCTACTTCAATAAGAAGCAACAGACCGATTCACTAATATTATCACCACAAAAAAGGAGGCTCATTATATGACCACATATCTCTATGAATGGCTGAAGAAAATCTCATTTTACTCCATCTTGGTCACTGTAGTCCTCCAGATTGTCCCAAACGAAAGCTACCGCAAATACGTCCGCTTTGTGACCGGACTTATCTTCGTGGTGATCTTAAGCGAACCGGTATTTGCGATTTTTCAGATTCGGGATTCCTTTTATAACATTTACCATAACGAGGCATACTATCAACAGGAGCTGGAACTGAAGGCTGCAGAAAAATATATGGAGGAATTAGAAGTTGAACCTTAAAGACATAAAATGGGTTCCAAAGAAAAATCAGATGGTTCTCCTGCTACTGTTTGGAATTCTTCTTGTTGTGATTGCCATTCCTACGGGAGACAGCACAAAGGGGGATAATGTGTCTGGAAATCAGGCCAAATCCAGTGAAGCAGAAGATGCATCAGACTGGTCATCCTATGAGAAAAATCTAGAGGAGAAACTTCAAAGTACCCTGGAGCAGATGGATGGTGTCGGTGCCGTTACCGTGATGATCACCTTGAAATCCTCCGAGGAAAATGTGGTTGCCTCCGATCGTCAGAGCAGCTCCAGCGTCACAACGCAGGAGGCAGACGGGCAGAGCCAGAGCACAACGGAAAACACAACAGATACCACCGGTATCTACAGCCAGAATACAGATGGTTCCCAGACCCCTTATGTGAGCAAACAGCTGACTCCGAAAATCGAAGGTGTGGTGGTTCTGGCGGAAGGAGGAGACAACGGTGTAGTGGTGGAAAATATTACAGAAGCAGTTCAGGCATTATTTGGAGTAGAGGTGCATAAAATTAAGGTAGTTAAGCGAAGCAGTTCCTAAAAAGAGGAGGATGGAAAGTGAAACGATTATTTAAGAAAAATCAGATTATTATCACCACTCTGGCTGTCATGATTGCAATCGCAGGATACCTGAATTATTCAGGAAAACTCTTTAGCAATAGCAAAGACAACGCCACAGAGACCAACGCAGATTTGGCAAATCAGGAGCTTCTAGACATTTCCGAGGAAGACAGCCAGGTAGCGGACAATGAGATCAAAAGCAACGATGCGGAAGAGACTGGAACACCCGGGGAGGCAGTACTGACCAGTTCTTCGGCAAGCTCTGTGGTTGCACAGGCAAAGGTGACCAGAGAACAAGTACGCGCACAGAATAAAGAGACCTTGCAGAATATTATTGACAACACGGAGCTTACGGATGATCAGAAAGCGGATGCAGTGACGCAGATGGCGAAGCTTACCCAACTTGCGGAGGAGGAAGCAGACATCGAGACACTGATGACAACGAAAGGATTTACAGAATCTGTAGTCAGTTTAACGCAGGACAGTGCGGACATTGTGGTGAAAATTGATGAATTGTCCGAGGCGTCCAGAGCACAGATCGAGGACATCGTAACGAGAAAAACAGAAATTTCCCCGGAAAATATTGTGATTACACCTATACAGAACGAATAGAAATCGTTATAATAGACACTAGATGCCAAAATCTGGCTGGAAATTATGAACGGTAGGAGAATAAAATATATGTCTGATATTACAAATGAAATAAAGAAAAGGAGAACCTTTGCAATTATTTCCCACCCTGATGCAGGTAAAACGACTTTGACTGAGAAGTTCCTGCTCTACGGCGGTGCAATCAATCAAGCTGGTTCTGTAAAAGGAAAAGCAACTGCAAAGCACGCAGTCTCTGACTGGATGGAGATTGAGAAAGAGAGAGGTATCTCAGTTACTTCATCTGTGTTACAGTTCAATTATGATGACTATTGTATCAATATTCTGGATACACCGGGGCATCAGGATTTCTCAGAGGATACGTACCGTACGCTTATGGCGGCAGACTCGGCTGTGATGGTCATTGATGCGTCAAAGGGTGTGGAGGCACAGACAAGAAAGCTTTTTAAGGTCTGTGTGATGCGTCACATCCCGATTTTTACCTTTATCAATAAGATGGATCGGGAGGCGAAGGATACATTTGATCTGCTTGATGATATCGAGAAAGAACTTGGAATTGCAACCTGTCCGGTGAACTGGCCTATTGGTTCCGGTAAGAACTTCAAAGGAGTCTATGACAGACATGAGAATAAGGTGGAACTGTTTTCTGATACGAAAAAAGGAACCAGCCAGGGTGAGATGAAGGTGGTTGACATGAACAACCCGGAACTTGACTGGCTCATAGGAACAGAAGCGAAGGTTACACTGGAAGAAGAGATTGAACTGATGGACGGCGCGGCGGCGGAATTTGATCAGGAGCTGGTCAGCAAGGGCGAGCTTTCTCCTGTATTTTTCGGTTCGGCACTCACCAACTTCGGTGTGGAGACATTTTTACAGCATTTCCTAAAGATGACTTCATCCCCACTTTCCAGAATGTCTGATAAAGGGGAAATCGATCCGATGAAGGAAAAGGATTTCTCTGCCTTCGTATTTAAGATTCAGGCGAATATGAACAAAGCACACCGCGACCGGATTGCCTTTATGCGAATTTGTTCCGGAGCATTTGAGGCGGGAATGGAAGTTTATCATATTCAGGGCGGAAAGAATGTCCGTCTCTCACAGCCGCAGCAGATGATGGCCAGTGAGCGAAAGATGGTGGAGGAAGCCTATGGCGGGGATATCATCGGTATTTTCGATCCGGGTATTTTCTCGATTGGAGATACACTGACAACTTCCAAGGAACGTTTTGTATATGAAGGAATACCGACCTTTGCGCCGGAGCACTTTGCGAGAGTCCGTCAGGTGGATACCATGAAGCGGAAGCAGTTTATCAAGGGAATCAATCAGATTGCACAGGAAGGTGCTATCCAGATTTTCCAGGAATACAATACCGGTATGGAGGAAATCATTGTAGGAGTGGTAGGCGTGCTGCAGTTCGATGTGCTCAAGTATCGTCTGGAGAATGAATACAACGTGGAAATCCGCATGGAGAATCTTCCATATGAACATATCCGCTGGATTGAAAATGAGGAAATCGATTTGGACAAGATTGTTGGAACTTCGGATATGAAGAAAATCAAGGATCTGAAAGAGAGACCATTATTGTTATTCTCACATGAGTGGAGTATCCGGATGACCCTGGAGCGGAATGAAGGTCTGAAGCTGTCGGAATTCGGAAGATAAATGGCCCAAAGTTTCCCTTTGCATTTAAGAGGATATTTGATATAATAACTTTATACGATATCAGATCAGCAGTGTCTGTTCTATCAATTCAGGAGGTTTTAATATTATGGCAAAAGAAGAGAGAAATACTTATACAATTCAAAGTGATGCCGAGCTCGGAGATGTACAGATTGCAGATGAAGTCGTAGCAATCATAGCCGGGCTTGCAGCTACAGAGGTAGATGGTGTGGCATCCATGGCAGGGAATATCACCAACGAGCTGATCAGTAAGCTTGGAATGAAGAACTTATCGAAGGGCGTGAAGGTGGATGTTCTTGAGGGTGTCGTGACCGTATCCCTTGCACTGAACTTAAAATACGGATACAGCATTATGGAAATTTCTGCAAAAGTTCAGGAGAGAGTGAAGAGCGCAATTGAGAATATGACGGGACTTGAGGTTGCAGATGTCAACATCAAGATTGCCGGAGTCGACATGGAGACTGAGGAATAACGCTTGCGTGAAGCACTGTTTCAGATTATAATAAGGGTGTCGTATATGACATCCTTTTCTTTCGCTAAAGAAAGAAAACCGGATGATGAGAGGAGCCTGTATGGTAAGAACAGAATCAAGAGAACACATATTTAAGTTACTTTTTCAGATAGAATTCAATGAACCCGAGGATATGGAAGAGAGAGTCTCCCTGTATTTTTCAGAGAGAGAGAGTATCGGTGAGAAGGATAAGGAGTATATCGTCGGCAAGTATCATGATGTTGCAGCAAGAATTCAGGAGATCGATGCGATGCTCAATGAGAAGATTACCGGATGGAAGACGAACAGAATGAACAAAGTGGATTTGTCGATCCTGAGACTTGCAGTCTATGAGATGAAGTGGGATGAGAGTGTTCCGACAGGTGTTGCAATCAACGAAGCAGTAGAGCTTGCGAAGAAGTTCAGCGGGGAAGAGGGTCCATCGTTTGTCAATGGAGCACTTGCCAAGCTGATTGCATAGTACATTTAGAAAAGCAAAACAGGGGTATGTGATATGCGAAATGTGTATTCAGTAAAACAGGTCAATGCGTACATCAAGAATATGTTTACACAGGACTATATGCTCAGCCGGATTTATGTCAAAGGCGAAGTATCCAACTGCAAGTACCACAGCTCGGGTCATATATATTTTTCCTTGAAGGATGAGTCCGGAACGATAGCCTGCATTATGTTTGCGGGCCAAAGGTCGGGGCTTTCTTTTCGTATGCGGGAAGGACAGCAGGTCATTGTGCTTGGCAATGTCACAACCTATGAGCGGGATGGAAAGTATCAGCTTTATGCCAGAGAGATTATTCTGGATGGGGCGGGATTGTTATATGAGCGGTTTGAGGCACTGAAAAAGGAACTGGAAGAGATGGGGATGTTTGCTCCGGAATACAAACAGCCGATTCCTCGCTTTGTATCAAGAGTGGGAATTGTTACGGCTCCCACCGGGGCAGCGGTGCGTGATATCATACAGATTGCAGGACGCAGGAATCCTTATGTCCAGCTGGTATTATACCCGGCACTGGTACAGGGGGATGGCGCAGTCAGCAGTATTGTCCGGGGAATCCAGATGCTGGATGAACGGAAGATGGATGTGATCATTGTGGGAAGAGGCGGCGGCTCCATGGAGGATTTGTGGGCTTTTAATGAGGAGGCGGTTGCCAGAGCAATTTTTGAGTGCCGGACACCGATCATCTCGGCAGTGGGACATGAGACGGACACCACCATCGCAGATTTTGTGGCAGATCTTCGGGCACCCACTCCTTCGGCAGCGGCAGAGTTGGCGGTATATCAATATCGGGATCTGCAGCAGCAGATGTTTTCCTATCAGACGGGTCTGCAGAACCTGATGCAGCAGAAGCTGGAGGCAGTGCGCGGCAGAGTTGGTCAGATGGAGATGAAGCTTGGCTATCTGCACCCACAGCAGAGACTCAACGAGAACCGTCAGTACAGCGTGCAGCTGGAAGAGCGGATAAAGAAGCAGATGCAGCAGATTCTTCTGCAGAAAAGACATTTGCTGGAATTATATATTGAAAAGATGAAAGGCTTGTCACCTCTTGCCAAGTTGAATCAGGGATTTTCCTATGTCCAAAGCGGGGACGGGAGAACTGTGAAGTCCACAGAAGATGTAGTCGCGGGAGATACGGTAACGATTTTTGTGACGGATGGACAGATTGAGGCGAATGTGATAAGTGTCAAGAAGGAGGCTGGACATGGGAGAGAATAAAGAAAAGGAAGTGGGACTGGAAGAGATGTTTTCTTCCGTGGAGGAGGTCATCGGCAGACTGGAGAACCCGGAGATGACACTGGAAGAGTCTTTTTTGTTATACCAGAATGGAATGCAGATGTTAAAGCAGTGTAATGATCGAATTGATAAGGTACAAAAGCAGGTCGAGGTCCTGGATGAGAATGGAGAGACGCATGAATTTTAAGGATGAGATGGAAAAGAAGGTAACAGAGATTGAAGCAGTTTTGAAAGCATACCTTCCGAAGCCGGAAGGATATCAGCAAATCATCATGGATGCGATGGAATACAGTGTCATGGCGGGAGGTAAGCGCCTTCGCCCCATGCTGATGAAGGAGACTTACCTGATGTTTGGCGGGACGGGCAAGGTCATTGAACCGTTTATGGCGGCGATGGAGATGATTCACACGTATTCGCTGGTTCATGATGATCTTCCTGCTATGGATAACGATGAATACCGGAGAGGTCGTAAGACCACCCATATCGTTTACGGAGAAGACATGGGGATTCTTGCCGGGGATGCACTTTTAAATTTTGCATTTGAGACAGCGGTCAAAGCATTTGAAATGGAACCGGAATCAAGTCTTCGGATTGGAAAGGCGCTGCGTGTTCTGTCAGAAAAATCCGGAATTTATGGCATGATCGGTGGTCAGGTGGTGGATGTGAAGGAGACCGGGCACCCGGTGTCCGGGGAGATGCTGGAGTTTATCTACGAATTGAAGACCGGTGCCCTGATTGAAGCATCTGTTATGGTGGGTGCAATTTTGGCCGGGGCGGATGATGCACAGGTGTCGGAGATGGAGCAGATTGCATCCCGGGTCGGACTTGCTTTCCAGATTCAGGATGACATTCTGGATGTGACCAGTTCGGCAGAGGTCCTCGGCAAGCCAATCCACAGCGATGAGAAAAATGCGAAGACAACTTATGTCACATGGAAGGGCCTGGAGGGGGCGAAGCATGAGGTAGAAGAACATTCTAAGGAAGCGATTGACAGACTGCATGGACTTTCTGGTTCCAATCCATATCTGGAAACACTTCTTGAGGAATTAATACACAGAGAAAAGTAGAGGGATTCCTTATGATGTTGGAGAAGATTCAAAAGGAAAATGATATACAGAATTTAAGTGAGGATGAGCTGGCCGTTTTGGCAGATGAGATCCGTCAGTTTCTGATTGAGAAAATCAGTGTGACCGGGGGACATCTGGCATCTAATCTGGGGGTAGTGGAGCTTACGATGGCACTGCATCTTGCATTTCATCTTCCAGAGGACAAGATGATCTGGGATGTGGGACATCAATCCTATACCCATAAGATTCTGACCGGACGAAAAGCAGGGTTTGATGATCTGAGAAAGTACGGCGGCATGAGCGGATTTCCGAAGCGCAAGGAAAGCCAGTGCGATGCCTTTGACACCGGACACAGTTCTACCTCCATTGCGGCCGGGCTGGGATATGTGGAGGCTCGTGAGATTCTCGGGGAAGATCATCATGTCATTTCCATTATCGGAGATGGCTCGCTGACGGGAGGGATGGCTTATGAAGCACTGAATAATGCGTCTCATCTGAAGAGCAATTTTATTACGGTACTGAATGACAACAATATGTCCATTTCCAAAAATGTAGGCGGAATGTCCCAGTATCTCAATGGACTGCGCACCGCCAATGTCTATACCGGGTTGAAAAAGGGTGTGGAAGATACACTGTCTAAGATTCCGGTTGGAGGAGAGAAGATTATCCGTCAGATGAAGAAGACAAAAAGCGGAATCAAGTCCTTCTTCGTTCCGGGCATGTTTTTTGAGGACATGGGAATTACTTACCTGGGCCCGGTAGATGGACATGATATCCGGCTGCTATATAAGACCTTTCAGGAAGCCAAAAAGATTGATCACGCAGTGCTGGTGCACGTTCTGACCCAGAAAGGACGGGGCTATGAACCGGCGGAGAAGAATCCGTCAAAGTTCCACGGAACCGGCCCCTTTGATATCGACACAGGTCTTCCAAAATCACCGGCTGTGAAGGATTCTTATACGGATGTCTTTTCAAAGGTGATGTGTGATATCGGCCGACACAATGAAAAAGTGGTGGCTATTACTGCGGCTATGGCAGACGGCACTGGACTTTCCGCCTTTGCAAAGCGGTTTCCGAAGCGGTTTTTTGACGTGGGAATTGCAGAACAGCATGCGGTGACGTTCGCAGCAGGACTTGCTGCCGGCGGACTAAAGCCAGTGGTTGCACTTTATTCGTCCTTTATGCAACGGGCATATGATCAGGCAATTCACGATGTCTGTCTTCAGGAGCTTCCGGTGGTACTCGCCATTGACCGAGCAGGTCTGGTAGGAAGTGATGGCGAGACACATCAGGGCTTGTTTGACATTTCCTTCTTAGCTACGATTCCGAATATGACGATTCTATCTCCGAAGAATCGCTGGGAACTGGCAGATATGCTCCGGTTTGCGGTTGATTTTGACGGACCGGTGGCCCTGCGCTATCCGAGAGGTGCCGCCTATGAAGGGCTGGAGAGGTTCCGGCCGGAGATTGTCTATGGCAAGAGCGAAGTGATCTATGAGGAAGAAGATATTGCGATTTTCTTTGTGGGTCATATGTCCGAGACTGCCAAAAGCGTGCGGGAAGAACTGAAAAAATGTGGATATGAGTGCAGTCTGATCAATGCACGATTTATGAAGCCTATTGATACTCAGGTTCTGGATGAGCTGGCAAAGGATCATAAGCTCTTTGTTACCATCGAAGAAAATATTATCAGTGGCGGATATGGCCAGCAGGTGTTAGAATATGTCTCAAGGGCAAAACTCCCCGTGACGGTTCGCAATATCGGAATTATGGATGAGTATGTAGAACATGGCAATGTGGATGTGCTGCGCAGGGAAGTGGGCTTGGACAAAGAATCTATTTATAAGCAGATTCTGGCAGATTATATGGCGATTTAGGAGAGAACATGAAAGAACGGTTAGATGTACTTCTGGTGAAGCGGAATTTGGCGGCATCCAGAGAGAAAGCAAAAGCAATTATTATGTCAGGCAATGTATTTGTAGAAGGACAGAGAGAAGA
>JAQVCP010000132.1 GCA_028689735.1 Hespellia sp.
GTAATCCAGTGCTGATCGATGGAATCCATCGTAATCAGTGCAATTTTGTATCCGTCTCCTACTGCTTCCTTGCTTGTTGCTTCTGTGCTGCCTCCCGTGCTGCCTGTTGTTTCTTTTCCTCCACATCCCATTACAGATGCTGCTACCATTGCTGCACAACAAATCATTGCTACTACTCTCTTTTTCATCTTTTCTTCTCCTTCTCTTACATTGTTTTATTCTATCCGCATCATGCGGTTAGTTTCAGTTTCCTTTTTTCTTTTTTCCAAGTTGTCCTGTTCTTACAACCACATCAAGCAATACAGCAAATACAACGATAATTCCAATTACAATTCTCTGGATACCTACCTGGGCACCGATCATGTTCAATCCATTTTCCAGAGTCTGCCATACTGCTGAACCTGCCAATGTACCAAGTAAGATTCCGGTACCGCCAAGTGGTGATACACCTCCGATAACGCCTGCTGCTACGCCATACATTTCGTACATATTTCCAGCTTCCATGTTACCCATACCGGCCTGTGCACAAAGAATAAATCCGACAACACAGGCACAGAAAGCGCTTACCAGGTATGCTTTTGTCGTGGTTGCAACGACATCAACACCGGACAGCTTGGCCGCATCCACATTAGAACCGATTGCGTAGATATGTCTTCCTGATCTCGTTTTTGATAATAAGAAAAAGAAAATCACAAATAAGACAATGGAGATCAGAAATGTATTATAAATTCCCAACGTAGTTCCGTAGTAAAAGAAATCCTGAAATGCATCTGCTGCTTTTTTTCCGATTCCTGTTGCAATTGCATCTGTGTTACGATTTCCATTTACCATGTAGGCAACTCCTCTTGCCACGAACATAGTTCCAAGTGTTGCAATAAATGGCGGGAGCTTGAACTTTCCTACCAGGAATCCGTTTAAGACACCGACCACCACACAGCAGAGCAGTGTGATGAGCATTGCGACAAACGGATTCACTCCATGCGTCATCAATGTCGCGGCGATCATGGCACTCATTCCTGCCACAGAACCAATGGATAAGTCGATATTTCCGGTAATCAGTACAAAGCTCTGCGCGATTCCTATTAACAAGTATTTTGACATCGAGCGAAGCAGGTTCATAACATTTTCTCCCGCAAAAACGGTATGATTAATCATTCCAAATACACAATAGATAATAATCAATCCTACAAAAGCGGTCAGCGCACCGCCCATTCCGCGGATTGCCAGGATTTGTTTTATTGGATTTTTTTTCTTGCTGTTCATTTCCTCTTTCCTCCAGACCTTATTGTTTTTTTTCAAAACTTGTTGCCATTGTCAATATTTCATTTTGTGTTGTCTTATTCGCCATTACTTCTCCGGTGATTTTCCCGTCACACATAACAATGACACGATCCGCAATCCCCATCACTTCCGGCATTTCCGATGAAACAAACATAACTGCAATGCCTTTTTGCTTTAGCGCGTTCATAAGATTGTAGATTTCCACTTTCGCACCCACGTCAATTCCTCTGGTCGGTTCATCAAAGATAACGACTCTTGAATTTCTTGCAAGCCATTTTCCGACTACAACCTTCTGTTGGTTTCCTCCGGAAAGATTTCCCGCATCTACGTTGACATTCGGTGTTTTTATTTTCAGCTCTTCAATTTCCTTGTCACAAAGTTGTCTTTCTTTTTCGCTGCTGATGATGTTGAGCTTATTGCAGACGAGATCAAGATTGGGTAATATCAGGTTATCCCTCACACTCAGCTTTGTGCATAAGCCGTCTTTTTTTCGGTCTTCCGGTGCAAGCACAACGCCTGCCTTGATTGCGTCCATCGGGCAGTGGATTTTGACCTGCTGACCATCCAGATATATTTCTCCGCTTGTCTTCGGGTCCACGCCGAATATCGCCCTTGTTGTTTCAGTTCTTCCAGCTCCCATTAATCCAGCAAATCCTACGATCTCACCTTCATAAACAGAGAAATTAATATTCCGTACCATTTTTCCGGCATTGAGATTTTTTACTTCAAATATCTTTTTACCCTTTTTGCAGTCTACTCTTGGAAACTGCTCTTTGATTTCTCTTCCAACCATGTAAGAAATAATCTCATCCATTGTCACTTCATCGTAATTCATTGCGGTTATGTACTGACCATCCCGCATGATGGTAACCCGGTCCACAATGTGCTGAAGCTCTTCTAGCCTGTGTGAGATATATACAATCCCTCTTCCATCTGCTTTGAGCTTCTTGATAATACGAAACAGCTCGTCGATCTCTTTGGCTGTCAAAGCCGACGTTGGCTCGTCCATAATCAGAATCTTCGCATCAATTGATAATGCTTTTGCGATTTCTACCATCTGCTGCTTTGATACCGGAAGTTCTCCAACCGTCTGCTTCGGGTCAATATCAATCTTGAGATCATCCAGTATTTTTTTTGCTTCCTCTTCCATCTCGGAGTTTTTCAATATTCCTTTTCCGCAAAGCTCTCTTCCTAAGAACATGTTTTCAGCGACTGATAAATGCTTGCACATATTTAGTTCCTGGTGAATAATCGCAACGCCTGCTTCCTGTGCCTGTTTCGGTGACAGATCATCATATTCTTTTCCGAATATCTTCATCGTACCACTGTCTCTTGTGTACACCCCACTCAGAATTTTCATGAGTGTTGACTTTCCTGCGCCATTCTCTCCAAGCAGTGCCATCACTTCACCCGAACGCAATTCAAAGTTTACATGATCCAGCGCTTTGACTCCTGGGAAGCTTTTACAAATATTTTCCATGGAGACAATCACATTTTTCATTCCCTCGCCCTCATCTTTCTACTTTTTGCATAATTTTATATGCGTATCTGTTACAATTCATGTAATAATTTCTTTATATGTATTATTATAGCAAATATTGTTTGTGCAAAAAGGGTGGTATATTTCATTTTATTGGTGGTATTTTATATTACTCGCACAAATCCCATCGTTTTGTGATTGCATTTATGCTTTTTTTCATGTATTATGTCAATGAATCTGGTAGCGCGATCTGTCTGACCACACAAATATGTCATTGACAGTGTTGCAGACATTTTCATTATTAGAACATGATTGTGAGATGCCAGTCTGATGTTCAAAAAAACAGGAGGTAGAAAATGAAACCAAAATACCAACTCGACACTGAAGAAAACAAACTTTTTATGAAAGAGATTCGTGATGACCTGCTAAACTTCGGACACAAATTCCCGTCTCCGGACGGTTCTTCTTATTATCTTGGGGATGACGGAACCCCTTGGACGGACCGCAGTCGTGAGACATGGATCACCTGTCGTATGACCCATGTCTACAGCATCGGAACTCTGCTGGGGCACGGCGGAAGTGAAGCATTGGCCGATCTTGGACTGAAGGGAGTCACTGATAAACTTCATGATAAGGAACATGACGGATGGTATGCCGGGGTGACTGCTGATGATGAGGTTCTTCCTAATAAGCAGTGTTATGCACATGCCTTTGTGATTCTGGCTGCAACCTCAGCGCTTCTCGCAGGCAGACCTGGAGCCAGGGAGCTTTTGGAAAATGCACTCGCCGTATATGATAAGTTCTTTTGGAATGAAAAAGAAGGACTCGCCTGCGATACCTGGAATACTGAATTTTCCGTTCTGGACGATTACCGCGGACTGAACGCCAACATGCATACGGTGGAAGCATTCCTGGCCGTGGCCGATGCCGCAGGAATGGATATGTACCGGATTCGGGCGGGCCGGATTATTGATCACGTCATTGCGTGGGCCTCTGAAAACGACTGGCGGATTCCGGAGCATTTCACCAAACAGTGGCATGCTGATCTGGAATGCAACAAGGACCATCCGGATGATCCGTTCAAACCTTACGGTGCCACTCCAGGTCACGGAATCGAATGGGCAAGGCTCATCACGCAATGGGCACTTTCTACTTATAAATACAACGCTGCCGCTAAAGGGGATTCTTCTAATGCTGACTCTGCTGCTGACAAATACATCGCAGCTGCCGAAAATCTGTATTGCCGTGCCATCGCAGATGCCTGGAATGTTGACGGTGCACCTGGGATTGTCTATACCACAGACTGGGAGGGAAAACCGGTGGTTCATGACAGAATGCACTGGACTCTGGCTGAGGCGATCAACACCTCCGCAGTGCTCGCTCATGTAACCGGAAAAGCAAGGTATGCCGAAGACTACGCACAGTTCCTGCAATATCTGGATGAAATCGTTCTGGACCATGTAAATGGTTCCTGGTTTCATCAGCTCGATCAGAATAACCATGTAATGGGAACCGTCTGGCCGGGAAAATCCGATATATATCATGCACTGCAGGCCACATTGATTCCTTATAGTGATCCGGCTGTTTCTATTGCAAAAGCGGTAGCCACTGCCTCCTCGTCCGTATAGGAGAACTGTGGTTGTGCTTCCTCGTCCATGTAAGATAAATATAGCTTCGCCTCCACGCAGGATTGACGCTTTTCCTCTCGTATGATATCATCGAATCAACATAATCGGTAAATAAATCGGTTTTTTTATTCGAAAGGAGTCTATTATGGACAAGAATGTTATTTTACGCAAAGTAGACCACACGCTCTTACTTCAGCCATCAACGTGGAAAGAGATTAAGGTTATCTGCGATGACGCCATCGCATACAATACAGCTTCTGTATGTATTCCGCCCTGCTTCGTAAAGCAGGCCAAGGAATATATGGGGGATAAGATGGCAGTATGTACCGTCATCGGTTTTCCAAATGGAAGTCACACGACAGCATGTAAGGAATTCGAGACAAAGGATGCCCTTGCAAATGGAGCTGATGAGATCGACATGGTCATCAACATCGGTGCACTTCGGGCCAAAGATTATGATTATGTGTTAAACGAGATGAAAGCTTTAAAAGCAATCTGCGGAGACAAGATTTTGAAAGTCATCATCGAGACTTGCCTTCTCACCGAAGAAGAAAAGATCAAGATGTGTGAACTTGTGACAGCATCCGGTGCAGATTACATCAAGACTTCTACCGGTTTCTCTACTGCCGGTGCAACATTTGATGACATTGCGCTCTTCGCAAAGCACATCGGTCCAAGCGTGAAGATTAAAGCTGCGGGCGGAATCAGTTCCTTCGATGACGCAGAGAAATTTATCTCTCTCGGTGCTGACAGGCTGGGAACCAGCAGACTTGTAAAGATTATGAAGGCTGAGAATGCTTCTGATTCTACTTACTAAAACCAATCTATGTTCATAAGAAACAGGGGCTGTAGTATTTATGTACCGACCGCCAATCGTTAGAGCTTTGTTCTGACTTTTGGAGGGGAGCATAATGCTACAGGCCCTGTTTCTTAATTTTTTATGCGTAGGTTTTTATGTCATAGCACGGTCTATACAGCGATATAGATTTTATACCGCTGTATCTTTATTACATTTTCTCCAGATTTCCTTCGCATCACTTGTTGGATTCTCCCTGATGAGCCTGCATACCAGTTCCACAAATTCTTCTGATTCTTCCAGATGTTCCGCAATCGTCTTCTCA
>JAQVCP010000043.1 GCA_028689735.1 Hespellia sp.
AAAAAACATGTTACAAAAAGGAGGAGTTATCATGACAAGTCGTTCATCTAATAGGGCAGCCGTTCCAGAAGCAAAAGGTGCTTTGGACAAGTTCAAGTATGAGGTTGCAAGTGAATTAGGCGTACCATTATCAGACGGATACAATGGAGATTTAACTTCTAAACAAAATGGATCTGTTGGTGGATATATGGTAAAGAAAATGATTGAACAGCAGGAAAAACAGATGGCAGGCAAATAACAAAGCCGTCAAAAAGCAGCTAATTTAAAAATCAGGTAATACAAAAACAGGCAAAAGGTTGAAAGAGAAGGAGAACTTATCCTGACAGAAATGTCAGTGTAGGTTCTCCTTTTCCCCTCTATTCTGATATTTTTTTCAAAAATGTGATAATATTTCATAAAATATTCTGTCAGTATTTGACATTTTTCCTGAGAGTCCGTATAATTACGTTAATTAAATGTAAGGGAGCATATGCGATGCGAGTAATTGCCGGAACAGCAAAGAGACTACAATTAAAGACCATTGATACATTAGATACAAGACCAACGACAGACAGGATTAAAGAGACACTTTTCAATATGATTGCTCCTTATCTGACGGACTCCAGCTTTCTGGATTTGTTCAGTGGAAGCGGTGGTATTGGAATCGAGGCGCTCAGCCGTGGGGCAGCGCTGGCAGTTTTTGTGGAGAATAACGCAAAAGCAGCAGCCTGTATCCGGGAGAATCTGGAACATACAAAGCTGATGGACCGTGCAATCATCATGGCAACCGATGCTCTGACAGCACTTCATAAACTGGATGGCGATAAGCAGTTCGATTACATTTTTATGGATCCTCCGTATCAAAAAGGACTGGAGCGGGAGGCGCTTGCTTGTTTATCAAGTGCCGGACTTTTGTCTGAAGATGGCGTCATTATTGTGGAAGCGGAGAAACATACAGATTTCACCTATGTAAACGACCTTGGTTTTTCTATCGTCAAGGAAAAAGTATATAAGACTAACAAGCATGTTTTTCTGGAAAAGGAGCAATAGAATGTTGAGAGGAATCTACCCGGGAAGCTTTGATCCCGTTACATTAGGACACGTTGATATCATCAAAAGAGCCAGTAGAATCGTTGATGAGCTGATTGTCGGAGTATTGAATAATAATGCGAAAATGCCGTTGTTTTCTGTAGAGGAACGTGTTAAAATGTTAAAGGAAGTAACGAAAGATATTCCTAATATAAAGATTTTGCCATTTGAAGGATTACTGATTGAGTGTGCACATCAGGTGGATGCCAAGCTTGTGATTCGTGGATTACGTGCAATCCCGGATTTTGAATATGAGCTTCAGATGTCACAGACCAATCATAAATTGGAGCCGGATATAGAGACAATATTTTTGACGACGAGTCTGGAATATTCCTATCTGAGTTCCTCAACTGTTCGTGAAGTAGCCGCTTTTGGGGGAGACATATCACAATTTGTGCCGAAAGCTGTTGCGATAGAACTGATGAAAAAGATGGAGAGCAAAGGAGAGTATTAATAATGAGTAGTCGTATTGAACAGATTATTGAAGAAATTGAAGAGTATATTGATAGAGATTGTAAGTTCCAACCTCTCTCTACTACAAAGATTATTGTGAATAAAGAACATCTGGATGAACTTCTCCGAGAGCTTCGTATGAAGACACCAGATGAGATTAAGAGATATCAGAAAATTATTTCGAATCGGGATGCAATTCTGGCAGATGCACAGGCGAAAGCAGATGCGATGCTTGATGAGGCGCAGGTACAGACCACAGAGTTGATCAGTGAGCATGAGATCATGCAGCAGGCTTATGCTCAGGCTAACGAGATTGTAACAGCAGCAACTGCTCAGGCTCAGGAGATTCTTGATAATGCAACGACAGATGCCAACACCATCCGCGTAGGTGCTGTACAGTATACAGATGACCTGCTTGCCAATGCTGAAAGCATCATCGGACATACCTTAGAGACCTACACCACAAAGTATGATGGTCTGGTAAATTCCCTGAAGGAATGCTATGATGTTGTCCGTCATAACCGGACAGAACTCGATATTCCGGAGATGCCTGTCACAGATTATGAATCTGATCAGGACTTAGAAGAAATGTAGAGAAAGAATTGCCAATAAGCTGGTTACGATTGCCGTAGCCAGCTTTTCTAATGTATAAGGGAAAATTTGAAGTCCAGACTCCTTTATCATGGATTTAGTCTGGAATAATTGACAGATTCCCCCGAATGAAGTGAGCGCAAGCATCAGAATATAACTCCAGTCTTTCCCTAGTGGGAGGGTTTCTACTGCCTGAATTCCATTGGTAAGCTCAAAAAAAGGAAGTACATATACAGCAGCAGTTGCTGACAGATAAAATTCTGCAATTTCCAGAAGAATGGAGAACAACATAATGTAGCCGCCCACCTTCACCATGGTCTCAAAACTGTTGATGATACAGGTGTCAATGGATTCCAGTGGACGATAGACAGTATCCGGAGTTTTTTTTGAAAGAGCATCTACATTCTCCAACCGAGCATGAAATCTTCTGGTGACAAGACTTACCAGATAGGTTGACAGATATAGAATTACCAGGGCGGCAATCATTTTTTTCGTTCCGGTAACATGAGCAATCAGCACATAGTTGATTAGAAACGATGGACTTGCGTTATTGCAGAAAGACAGAAGGTACTGTCCCTCCTTTTTCGAAAGATATTGGTGAATGACCATATCATTTACTGCCTTCGCCCCCATCGGATAGCCACACAGATAACCTGTGACTACCACAAAACTTCCGGCATCACTGGTGCGAAATATTCTCCGGCACAGCGGTGCCAGAAATCTGGTTAAATAACGGAGCGAATTGGTCTCAATCAGTATACTGACAAGCAGGGCATAGGGAAACAATGTTGGGAGAATCACCTGATACCAGAGAAGAAGACCGCTGGATGCGCCGCTGTAGGATAAATGTGGATGAACTAAAAGAAGGAGGAACAGAGCGAGATAGAGAAAACCTGAAAATTTTTTCATAAACAGTGACCGCCGCCGAAGTACTTTCATACTATATATATGACGGGAAAAAGAATCGTATCACCTGTTCTGATTATGAATCAATCTGTAACAGGATGTCACAATGTGACACATGGATACGGGGAAAGGCGAGAGATGCATACAAAATTAAGCTGGCGTAAAATCAGTAATTTGATTCTGCTGCTTTTTTTATTACTTTTGTTTATATCCATTGGCTTAAAAACCATGCAGGAACAGGCAAGATACAACAGCCTTCCAGACAAACTTTCAGACCATGCAGGATTTCGAAGCCAGCAATACAATGAAAAAATCATGAATTTCTTTTCAAAAGGCAATATTGTATACAAGTATGCAATGCTGTATTCTTTGGAAACTTCCTTTGGCGAACGTGATTTTTTGTGGCCCTATGACGAGCAGACATTTGCATCGCTGGAGCAAAAGTGGAAGAGCTGCAGACATTACCCCAAAATAGAACAGGTCTACCAATCGCTGTGGCAAGACCTGTCTTTCTTTCCGGTTCCAGAATCTCTTCAGGGAAATGAGAACGTCACCTTCGCAGATTCCTGGATGAACGAACGTACTTATGGCGGAAAAAGGGGACATGAGGGTACCGATCTCATGGCGGCAGAAAATATTCGCGGTTATTATCCAGTAGTCAGTATGACGGACGGAGTTGTAGAGAGTATGGGATGGCTGGAAAAAGGTGGGTACCGGATTGGAATTCTGGCACCTCATGGCGGCTATTTCTACTACGCGCACCTGGACAGTTACGCATCTCTTCAAGAAGGAGATGAAGTGCAGGCAGGTGAAATTCTGGGCTATATGGGAGACAGCGGCTATGGTCCAGAAGGGACAATTGGTATGTTTCCGGTTCACCTTCACGTAGGGATCTATTTATATGAAGATAATCTGGAGGTAAGTGTAAATCCCTACTGGATGCTAAGGTATCTGTCAGAACATAAATTAAAATGTATATATTCCTAGTGAAATATTCCTAAATATGTTATAATCGTTGCTGTATTTATCATGGCCGTTCACAACAAACAGCAAAGCAAATTGTGAGTGAACGCTTTACCGAATAAGGAGATAAAAAATGTCATTACCTGTTGCATTCGAAGAAAAGATGAAGGTACTTTTGAAAGAGGAGTACGATGATTATATCAAATGCTATGACGAAAAGCGCCTCTACGGGCTGCGCGTCAATCACAATAAAATATCAACAGAGGAGTTTCTAAAGCTCGCACCTTTTCCCCTGACACCGATTCCATGGATTGAAAACGGCTTCTATTACGATGGCGAGAGTGTGCAGCCAGCAAAGCATCCCTATTACTTTGCCGGACTGTACTATCTTCAGGAGCCAAGTGCTATGACGCCAGCGAACCGCCTGCCGGTCAGCCCTGGTGAAAAGGTGCTGGATGTCTGTGCCGCTCCGGGTGGAAAAGCAACAGAACTTGGAGCAAAGCTTTGCCGTGAGGGTGTGCTGGTATCTAATGATATCAGCAGTTCACGTGCAAAGGGACTACTCAAGAATCTGGAACTGTTTGGAATCGGCAATATGCTGGTACTCAGTGAGGAACCAGGAAAGCTCGAGAATTATTTTCCAGAATATTTTGATAAGATTCTCATTGATGCTCCGTGTTCCGGAGAGGGAATGTTCCGGAAGGATAAAAAGATGGTGAAAGCATGGGAGGAGCACGGTCCTGAATTTTTCTCGAAGATTCAGCGCGGAATTATTACGCAGGCCGCTAGAATGCTAAAGCCAGGCGGTATGATTTTGTATTCTACCTGTACCTTTGATCAATTGGAAAATGAGGATACTATTTCCTACCTTCTGGAAGAATATCCGGAATTTCATGTTGTTCCAATGAAAGAATATGAGGGATTTTCCCACGGGATTCTCAAGGATGGACAACGAGAAGAGCTGAAAAATACTGTCCGCATTTTCCCACACAAAATGCATGGGGAAGGGCATTACCTTGCACTGCTCCAAAAGGGAGAAGCACCTGCGGCATCTCTGCCGCCCAGACGTGGTTTGGTAACTGCAAAAGAGTCACTCCCGGCTGAGTTGGCACAATTTTTTGAAGATGTGGACTGGGAACTTGATGCTGACCGACTTGACATCCACGGGGAACGTGTTTATTACATGCCTGAGGGATTGCCGGCACTGAGAGGCATTCGGTTTCTTCGTACCGGACTGTTACTCGGTGAGTTGAAGAAAAAACGGTTCGAACCCAGTCAGGCACTTGCCATGTGTCTGCGAAAAGAAGAGTACCGGAATTGTATCGACCTGTCAGTTACCGATACCCGAGTCATCAGGTATCTGAAGGGTGAGACACTGGAGGTGGACGAGTTGGTAGATGCGAAAGCAAAGGGCTGGTATCTTGTCTGCGTAGACGGGTACCCTCTCGGCTTTGGTAAACTGACAAATGGAACCCTGAAAAATAAGTACTTGCCGGGATGGAGATGGCAGTCATCATGATGAGATTGGACAAATATCTTACAGAAATGGGCACCGGCAGCCGTAGTGAAGTGAAAAAATATATCCAAAAAGGGCTCGTGACTGTGGATGGAACGCTTTGCCGTAAACCGGAGCAAAAAATCAACGAGGAATTGCAGACAGTAAACTGCCAGGGTGTGGAAATCAAATTCTGTCAGTTTGAGTACTTTATGCTTAATAAGCCGGCCGGAATCATATCCGCTGCATCCGATTCCAGAGAAGAGACTGTTCTTGATTTGATTGTTGACAAAAAAAGAACGGATCTCTTTCCGGTTGGAAGGCTGGACCGGGATACCGAAGGACTGCTTCTGATTACCAATGACGGAGCCCTTTCCCACCGCCTGCTTTCACCCAAAAAGCATGTGGATAAAGTCTACTATGCGAGAATCGCCGGAAGAGTCACCGAAAAAGAAGTACTCTTGTTCCACGAGGGACTTGATATAGGGGAAAAGCAGCTGACAAAACCAGGAGAACTCCATATTTTATCCTCCGGAAAGGAATCGGAGATTGAACTGACCATTCATGAGGGCAAATTTCATCAGGTCAAGCGAATGTTCCTGGCAGTGGGAATGGAGGTACTCTATCTAAAACGACTACGAATGGGAAGTCTGCGTCTGGACGAGACACTGGCACCAGGAGAGTACCGCCCTCTGACAAGTGAGGAATTAGAAACATTGGGCCATTAAAAAAGTTAGGCTTTACACAGACCTGTCAAAAAGTCTGTCAAACAAAAGAATCGGAGAAATAGAATGATCAAACACGGGTTTTTACCAATTAATAAACAGGATATGAAAGAACGGGGAATTGAGCAACTGGATTTTGTCTACGTCATCGGTGATGCCTATGTGGATCACCCTTCTTTTGGGCACGCTATCATCAGCAGGCTTCTGGAGGCACATGGCTATTCTGTCGGAATCATTTCCCAGCCGGACTGGAAAGACAAGAACAGTATTTCCATTCTAGGTGAGCCGAGACTGGGATTCCTGGTAAGCTCCGGCAACATGGATTCCATGGTCAACCATTTCACCGTATCGAAAAAGCGAAGAAGGACAGACTCCTATACAAAGGGTGGTGTCATGGGCAAGCGTCCGGATTATGCGACAATTGTTTACAGCAATCTGATTCGACAGGTCTACAAAAAGACACCCATTATTCTCGGTGGAATCGAAGCCAGTTTAAGGCGCATGGCACATTATGACTATTGGTCTGATAAATTAAAACGTTCCATCCTCCTGGATTCCGGTGCAGACATCCTCTCTTATGGAATGGGGGAACATTCCATCATTGAGATTGCCGATGCACTTGCCAGTGGACTGAATGTACGTGATATCACTTTCATTGACGGAACCGTCGTGAAGGTCAAAAGTCTAGGCAGCGTCTACGATGCGCTGACCCTTCCTTCTTTTGAAGAAATGCAGTTGGAAAAGCTGATCTATGCAAAAAGTTTTTACATCCAGTATCAGAACACGGATCCCTTTTCCGGAAGCCGTCTGGTTGAGCCATATTCGGATCATTTATTCGTGGTACAGAATCCACCAGCAAAGCCATTGACGCAGCTGGAGATGGATGAGGTCTATGCGCTTGACTATATGAGGACATACCATCCGATTTACGAGCCGGAAGGAATTCCGGCCATTGAGGAAATCAAATTCAGCCTGACCAGCAACCGTGGATGCTTTGGCGGATGCAGCTTCTGTGCGTTGACCTTCCATCAGGGACGGATCATTCAGACACGCAGTAAGGAATCACTTCTTTCTGAAGCGCGGGAGATGACCGAAGAAAGCGATTTTAAAGGCTATATTCATGATGTCGGCGGACCAACCGCCAACTTCCGGCAGCCAGCTTGTAAAAAGCAGTTGAAATACGGAGTCTGTACAGACCGTCAGTGCCTTTTTCCGAAGCCTTGTAAGAATCTGATTGCAGACCATAGTGAATACGTGGATATTCTGAGGGATCTGCGCAAGATTCCTAAGGTAAAGAAAGTGTTCATTCGTTCCGGAATCCGATTTGATTATCTGCTTGCCGACAAGGATGAGACATTTTTCAGAGAGCTGTGCCAGTATCATATCAGCGGACAGCTTCGTGTTGCTCCGGAACACGTATCGGATGCAGTACTCTCTAAAATGGGAAAGCCTGAGAACAAAGTCTATCAGGAATTTTCGGACCGGTTCCATGTCATCAATGACCGTCTGGGGATGAAACAGTACATTGTGCCTTATCTGATGTCCTCACATCCAGGTTCGACCATGAAGGAAGCCGTAGAGCTTGCAGAATACTGTCGTGATCTTGGCTATATGCCGGAGCAGGTACAGGATTTTTACCCCACACCATCCACAATCTCGACCTGCATGTATTATACCGGGGTGGATCCACGGACGATGGAGCCGGTATACGTGCCGACCAACCCACATGAAAAAGCATTGCAGCGCGCCTTGATTCAATATCGCAATCCTTCCAATTATGAGCTGGTTTTAGAAGCGCTGCGGAAAGCGGGCCGAATGGATTTAATTGGCTTTGAAAAGCAGTGTCTGATTCATCCGAGGAAGACCCGTCAGGACAGGCGAAGAGAAGAGGCGCAGACATATAGGAAAAAGCCCGATAAAGGCAGAAAAACAACAAAATCAACCGTGAAGAAGAAATCCATCCGGAATCTTCATAAGAAAAAGTGATTGGAGGCAGTTATATGAAAATCGCAGTTATTACAGGTGCATCCTCGGGTATGGGAAGAGAGTTTGCAAAACAAATCGAGCATTTTTATCAGAATCTGGATGAAATCTGGATCATAGCAAGAAGAAAGGAACGATTGGAAGAATTGCAACAGCAGCTTCAGACAAAAGCTCGGATTATAACGGGCGATTTGCTGGAGCAAGATTTCTATCGGGAGGCGAAAGCTCTGCTGGAGCAGCATCATCCCGATATCCGTATGCTGATCAATGCGGCAGGCTTTGGCAAGAGTGGTACCTTTCTGGAGATTCATGGCGCGGATGAGACGATACAGTCAAAGATGATCGATATGAACTGTCGCTCGCTGACACAGATGTGCGCGCTTTGTATTCCATTTATGTCAGAGGGAAGCAGAATCATCAATCTTGCTTCAGCGGCGTCCTTTTGTCCACAGACTGGATTTGCCGTCTATGCAGCAACGAAATCCTATGTACTTAGTTTTTCAAAAGCTTTGAATCAGGAATTAAAGGGACGTAGAATATACGTGACCAGTGTCTGCCCGGGACCAGTAAAGACCGAGTTTTTTGAGGTTGCCGGTGGAATGAACAGCGCTGCAAAGGCATTCTTTATGGCAGACCCGAAGAAAGTCGTAAGGCTTGCACTTTTGGATTCCAAAAAGAAAAAGACCATGTCTGTCTATGGAATGTCTATGAAAGCTGCCCACATCGGCGGAAAACTCCTGCCGAGCCAATGGCTGCTAAATGGAATGGATTTACTTAAATAATCAGTAATAATTTAGATTAGAACAAATCAGGGAGTTATAAAAAATATATAAGGAGTGATCAAAATGAAAAGAATACACAAAGGAGAACCCGGTTATTTAAAATCCCAGAGAACGCTGGAAATCATAAAGGCAGTTGTCGCTTTTGCACTGGTTCTTGCTGTTTTTCTGGCCGGATATCTGCACACCCACACCAAAGCAAATCTGATGACGGTGGTAGCGATTCTTGGCTGTCTTCCGGCCTCCAAGGTTATGGTCGGAGTCATTACCAGATTTCCATACCAGTCCATTGATGCAGAGAAAGCAAATGAAATCCGCAGCAAGACAGAAAACCTCATGGTAATCTATGACATGATCATCACCAGCCGGGAAAAAATCATGCCAGTGGATTGTATCGTGATTTTTGGTCACACAGTCTGCGGCTATACGTGCAGTGAAAAGATGGACCTGAATTATATCAATGGCTATATCAAAGAAATGTTGGGTCAGAACCAGATACAGAAAGTATCCGTTAAAATCTTTCACGATTATGTGAAATTTTTCACCAGAGCCGAAGGAATGAATTCTATGGCTGCAATTGACCAGCCTGAAGAACGGGAGATTGAAGAACGAATCCGACAGCTGATTCTCAGTATCTCGATGTAGTCATTTTCCAAAACAGTTGTTAGATAAATGAGGTTTATATGAAAGAAATTGAAATCAAAGCAAACGAAGCCGGCCAGAGGTTAGATAAATTTCTCGCAAAATATCTGAATGAGGCCCCAAAAAGCTTTTTTTATAAGATGATGCGAAAAAAGAATATCGTACTCAACGGAAAAAAGGCAACCGGGAGTGAAAAACTTGCCGTTGGGGATCAAGTCAAACTGTTTCTGTCGGACGAGACGATTCAGAAATTTTCCAGTTCCACGGTCACCTATACGAAAGGGCTGCTGGATATTCTTTATGAAGATGAGGACGTGGCACTCATTAATAAGCCCGTTGGAATGTTATCCCAGCGTGCAAAGGAAAACGATGAATCGGTGGTGGAACATTTCATTACATACCTTCTGCGCTCCGGTCAAATCACAGAAACTGAGCTGGCAACCTTTCATCCTTCCGTCTGCAACCGCCTGGACCGTAATACCAGCGGTCTGATTGTTGCCGGAAAAAGTCTGGCAGGCTTGCAGAAAATGAACGAATTATTCAAAGACAGAACTTTAGAAAAGTATTATCTCTGTGTTGTGTACGGAGAAATTTCAGAATCCGCACATGTCAAAGGTTATCTGAAAAAAGATGCACAGACAAATAAGGTCACAATCAGGAATATAGAAAGTGCGGATGCCTCCTACATCGAGACAGAATATCGTCCACTTAGCACGCATAGGGGATACAGCCTTCTCGAGGTTCACCTGATTACCGGAAAGACCCATCAAATTCGTGCTCATCTGGCATCTGCAGGTCATCCGCTTGTGGGGGACTACAAATATGGAAGCAAAAAGATAAATGACTCCTTCAGGCAAACCTATGGGCTTTCCTCTCAAATGCTCCATTCTTACCGACTGAAAATGCCGGTTTGTCCGGATGTGCTGACCCAACTATCTCAAAAAGAATTCACTGCAAAGGTGCCTGCTCTTTTCGAAAAAATCTGCAAAGATAAGGGGCTGATATTATGAGCACATGGAATTCCAGAGGCCTTCGTGGCTCAACCTTAGAAGATTACATCAACCGCACGAACGAACGCTATCACGAAAAGGGGCTGGCACTGATTCAAAAGATTCCGACGCCCATCACTCCCGTAAAAATTGACAAAGAGCACCGACACATTACCCTTGCCTATTTTGACAAAATCAGCACGGTAGACTATATCGGGACTGTGCAGGGAATCCCGGTTTGCTTCGATGCAAAAGAATGTAATGTGGAGACATTTCCACTGCAGAATGTGCACGAACATCAGGTGCAGTTCATGGAGGACTTTGAAAAACAGGACGGGATTTCTTTTTTGATTATTTACTATACCTCCAGAAATGAGTTATACTATATGAGGTTCGCCGAACTCAAGCGATTTTGGGAACGTGCAAAAGACGGCGGCAGAAAAAGCTTCCGTTATGAAGAATTGAATCCGGCCTATTTTATGAAGCTTGCAAATGGATATCTCGTACCTTATCTGGATTGCATGCAGATGGACCTGGATTCCAGGGATTGACTTTTTCTATGAAACTGCGTATAATTTTAAGAGATTTTAGCGTTTTACCACGATAAAGTGAAAGGAAATATATAATATATGAAACAACTATTACATACTCCAGAAGGAGTCCGCGATATTTATAACAAAGAATGCAAAAAGAAAATTGCACTGCAGGATAAGCTGCTTTCTATGCTTCATCTCTATGGCTATCACGATATACAGACACCGACATTTGAATTTTTTGATGTATTCCGAAAAGAAATCGGAACTATTGAATCCAAGGAATTATACAAGTTCTTTGATAGAGAGGGGAATACGCTGGTTCTTCGACCGGATATCACTCCGTCCGTGGCACGCGCAGCTGCCACCTTGTTTGAAGAAGAGGACGCGCCGATCCGCCTTTGTTATATAGGTAACACCTTCATCAACCATTCCAGCTACAAGGGACGATTGAAAGAAAATACACAGATTGGTGCCGAGCTGATTGGTCTGGACGGTCTGGATGCCGATGCGGAGATGCTTGCCATGGTGGTGGACGGACTGAAAAGTGTGGGACTGGAAGAGTTCCAGGTGAATGTGGGGCATGTAGATTTCATCAACAGTCTGATGGAGGCAACAAATCTTCCGGAAGAAGAAAAAGCGGAAGTTCGCGAGCTCATTGCTAACCGTAACTTCTTTGGTGTGGATGAAGTGCTCGATGAACACAAAGTAGAAGAGCAGGTCAAAGAAGCATTTCGCATTCTCCCGGAACTGATGGGCGGTGCAGATGTACTGGAGAGAGCTGCACAGATTGCCCCGAATGAGGCAGCCTGCCAGGCAGTTTCCCATTTGCAGCAGATTTATCAGACATTGGAACTTTATGGTGCTGAGCAGCATATTTCCTTTGATCTGAGTATGAGCGGAAGCTACGGATATTATACCGGAATCATTTTCCGCGCTTATACCTATGGCACCGGTGATGCTATCGTAAGAGGCGGCCGCTACAACAAAGTGTTAGAGAAGTTTGGAAAGCAGGCTCCATCCATCGGATTTGGTATTATAGTAGACGAACTGATGAACGCACTCAGTCGTCAGAAGATTTCGATGTCTTACGAGCACACCACTGCACTGATTGTATACAGTGATGCAACACAGAAGTGGGCAATCAAGCTTGCCAGAGATTTCCGTGCCAAGAAAAAAGCTGTAGAGCTGCTCAAGAGAACGGAACCGAATTCAAAAGAAGATTATATCGCATACGGAAAACGGAATTTTGCTTTGAGTATGCTTTATCTGGAAGATGACTTCAAGATGGAGATGGTGAATCTGGTAAATGGAACCGCCAAAGTAATTGACTGTAATAAATAAAGATTGGGGAATAGATTGATGAAGTATTTAACATTTGCCCTTACCAAAGGGCGTCTTGCGAAGCAGACACTGCAGATGCTGGAGAACCTCGGCATCACCTGCGAGGAGATGAAGGATAAGGACTCCAGAAAACTGATTTTTGTAAATGAGGAGCTGAAGCTGAAGTTTTTCCTTGCCAAGGGACCGGATGTTCCTACTTATGTAGAGTACGGCGCTGCAGACATCGGCGTCGTTGGAAAAGATACCATTGTAGAAGAAGGACGAAAGGTTCACGAAGTACTGGATCTTGGATTCGGAAAATGCAGAATGTGCGTCTGCGGATATGCAGACACCAGGGAGCTTTTACAGCACCGTGAATTGATTCGCGTGGCAACCAAATATCCAAACATTGCAAAGGATTATTTTTATAATAAGAAGCATCAGACTGTAGAAATCATCAAGATGAACGGCTCTATTGAGCTGGCACCGATTGTAGGACTGTCTGAGGTGATTGTTGATATTGTAGAGACAGGATCTACTCTGCGGGAGAATGGACTGGAAGTATTAGAAGAAGTGTGTCCACTCTCTGCACGTATGATAGTAAACCCAGTCAGCATGCGTATGGAAAATGACAGAATCCGCCAGCTGATCACTCAGCTGCGTGAGTTACTACAGGAGGGCGAACAATGAGAATTCAGAAATTAACAAAGGATACAAAGAAAAATCTGTTGGAGGACCTGCTGAAAAGAAGTCCAAACAGCTACGGACAGTATGAAGCCAGTGTCCAGGAGATTTTGAATGCCGTAAAAGAGAAAAAAGATGCCGCTTTATTTGACTACACAAAAAAGTTCGATCATGCGGAGATTGATTCAGAAAATATTCTGGTGACAAAGGAAGAGATTGAAGAAGCCTATACTCTAGTAGATGCTTCCCTTGTTGCTGTTATTCGAAAAGCACTGCACAATATTGAGGATTACCATAAAAAGCAGATGCAGTACAGCTGGTTTGACAGTAAGCCGGACGGCACCATTCTCGGGCAGAAGGTCACACCGCTTCAGAGAGTCGGCGTATATGTACCGGGAGGAAAGGCAGTCTATCCGTCTTCTGTTCTGATGAATATCATGCCTGCAAAGGTTGCCGGAGTCGATGAAATCATTATGACAACACCACCGGATAAGAATGGAAAAGTGAGCCCCAACACACTGGTCGCTGCCAATGAAGCAGGCGCAACTGCCATCTATAAAGTTGGCGGTGCTCAGGCTATTGCTGCACTTGCCTATGGAACAGAGTCTATTCCTAAGGTGGATAAGATTGTTGGACCTGGAAACATTTACGTGGCGCTTGCAAAAAAAGCAGTTTATGGACATGTCAGTATTGATTCTATTGCCGGACCAAGTGAAATTCTGGTCGTAGCAGATGATACCGCAAATCCACGCTATGTAGCGGCGGATTTGCTTTCTCAGGCAGAACATGATGAGCTTGCATCTGCAATCCTTGTGACCACCAGTCAGGAGCTTGCCGAGAAAGTATCTGTGGAAGTAGATAAATTCACAGCACAGCTTTCGCGGAAAGCAATCATTGAAAAGTCACTGGAGAATTATGGATATATTCTGATTGCAGATACTTTGGAGGATGTGATCGATGTAGCAAACGAGATTGCCTCCGAACATCTTGAGATTATGACAGCCAATCCATTTGATGTCATGACGAAGATCCGCAACGCCGGAGCAATCTTTATCGGAGAATACAGCAGTGAGCCGCTTGGAGACTATTTTGCAGGACCGAATCATATTTTACCGACCAACGGAACTGCCAAATTCTTCTCACCGCTTTCCGTTGACGATTTCATCAAGAAATCAAGTATTATCTCTTATTCAAGAAACGCATTAGAGGCAGTGCATGAGGATATCGAAAGTTTTGCAACTTCTGAACAGCTTACCGCACATGCAAATTCAATCAAAGTTCGTTTTGACAACGAATAGGGCAGGAGGAGAAAGATGAAGAATCGTATAGGAACCTGCAGCAGAGAGACAAAAGAGACACAGATTTGTGTTTCCATTAATCTAGATGGTCTTGGAAAGAATCAGATTCATACTGGAATTGGATTTTTCGATCATATGCTGGATGGATTTGCAAGACATGGTCTTTTTGACCTTGCCGTAGAAGTACAGGGGGATCTGGATGTGGACTGTCACCACACCATCGAAGATACGGGAATCGTCCTTGGGCAGGCAATCAGCAAAGCGCTGGGAGATAAAGCAGGAATCAAGCGATATGGCAGCTTTTTACTTCCGATGGATGAAACGCTTGCAATGTGCGCTATTGACCTGTCAGGAAGACCCTATTTCAATTACGCTGCCGACTTCACTGTCGATCGAATCGGAGAGATGGACACCGAGATGATTCGGGAGTTCTTCTATGCCGTTTCCTACAGCAGTTCCATGAATCTGCATCTGAAGATTATGGATGCCGGAAACAACCATCATATGGCAGAGGCTATGTTCAAAGCATTTGGAAAAGCACTGGATATGGCCACCAGTATGGAGCCGAGGATGAAAGAAGTCTGGTCTACAAAGGGCAGCTTATAAAGGAGAAATGATAAATGAGCTATAAAAGATTAACCCCTTGTATTTTCATCAAGGAAGGAAAAGCAGTGAAATGGTTCGGAAATGATGAGATACTCATGGATGATGCTGTATCACTCGCAAAATATTACAGTGATCAGGGGGCGGATGAATTAATTCTTTTTGATTTGTCGGAAGACGATGACCAGCACGAACAAGCCATCAATATTATGAAACAAATTAATCGTGTCATTCGCATCCCAATGATTGCAGGCGGCAATATCCGGCGCACCGAGGATGTAAAGAAGATTCTCTATGCCGGAGCGAAAAGAGCGATGCTGAATTTCTCTAAGCAGGGAGCAGTCAGCCTCATTGAAGAGGTTGCGAAGCGTTTTGGGAAAGAGCGGATTGCGGTATCACTCAATGATTTCGATTCTCTGTTCAAACAGCAGCATCTGATTGATGCCTATTCTACCGAGCTGGTCTTTATGCATCGGCTGGATCTGGATTCCGTAAAGAATATCACAAATATCCCCTGTGTTGTCGTAACAGACACCATGGAGGAATCAGAGATAATGAAGATTTTAAAAGGAGACGGTGTAAAAGGGGTTTCCGGGCTTTATGTCAGTCAGACAGATATGAATTTTAATGAGCTGAAAGACCGGTGTGTGAAGGAAGGAATCCGCATGACCTCTTTTGAGAGTATGATGGAATTCAGTGAATTCAAGCTGAACAGTGACGGACTGCTTCCGGTTGTCGTACAAAATTATAAAACCAATGAAGTACTTATGGTTGCATATATGGATGAAGAAGCTTTTTACCACACTGTAAAATCCGGTAAGATGACTTATTTCAGCCGCAGCAGACAGGAACAGTGGGTCAAGGGCGAGACCTCCGGTCATTATCAGTATGTAAAGTCTCTGACCATTGACTGCGACAAAGATACGCTGCTCGCTAAGGTGGAGCAGATCGGAGCTGCCTGCCACACTGGAAATCCTACCTGTTTCTTCCAACCGGTAGTTGGAACGGATTACGATGAGACGAATCCGCTGCAGGTGTTCGAAAATGTCTATGGAACAATTGCAGACCGGAAAAAGCATCCAAAAGAAGGTTCCTATACCAATTATCTCTTTGATAAAGGGCTTGATAAGATACTGAAAAAAGTTGGTGAAGAGGCCACAGAGCTTGTGATTGCCGCTAAGAATTTAAACCCTGAGGAGATTAAGTATGAGCTTTCCGACTTTTTATATCACGCAATGGTGCTTATGGTTGAGCGCGATATTACCTGGGAGGACATTATCGCGGAACTTGCGGACCGTTAGGTCTGCATCGCAAGGATTGGCTTGACTGAACAAAGATACATGGTGAAGAAATGGTTCATCTATGTATCTTTGTTTTTGTTTCCAGAACCCGCTTACTTTTTTCTCACTTGAATAATCTTATCATAAAAAAAATATAGTAATACTAAGAGAGAAAAAGGCGGTTTTACCATGAGTGATTACGAGAGAAGGAAAGCACTGCTTCAAAGCTGCAGGCAGAAAAAAACAGTTTCTATCAATCAGAATCTACGTCATGAAGAACTCAGCACCCCTGAGTCCTCCGGTAGAAGTTCTTTTAAACTCCGATTGGTTCTCAGCATCCTTTGCTTTGTCTGCTACTGTTCCATGGATTATGGAAAAATGCTCCCTAAGCAATTGTCAGAGAAAAAGATTATGCAGGAAATCACGCGTGAAATCAATATTACAGAAATTAAGCTTTGGTAAAAACATCTATCGTTTTTATTCCTGCGTTTTTTGCTTGAAGTTATGTGCCCGAATGCTTATAATGAGTAAAGTGTTAGGAAAAATGCGTTAAGAGAGAGGTAAAAGATGCGAGAATTAGCATTAAGCGATGATATTTTGATGAAAATTGAAAAACCCGCACGATATATAGGAAATGAAGTAAATTCCGTGATGAAAGACAAGGAGAAGGTGGATATCCGGTTTGCTATGTGCTTCCCCGATGTCTATGAGATTGGAATGTCCCATCTTGGGATTCAGATTTTATATGATCTGTTCAACAGAAGAGAAGACACGTGGTGCGAACGTGTGTATTCACCATGGACGGATCTGGATGAGATCATGCGTAAGGAGCAGATTCCCTTGTTTGCGCTGGAGTCCCAGGAACCGATTCGAAATTTTGATTTTCTTGGAATTACCATCCAATATGAGATGTGCTATACCAATATTCTTCAGGTTTTGGACCTTGCACAGATTCCACTGCATGCAAGGGAGAGAAGCGAATCTGATCCCATTGTCATTGGTGGCGGACCGTGTACGTATAATCCCGAGCCGCTGGCAGAATTTTTTGATATTTTCTATATTGGAGAAGGTGAGACCGTCTACGACCGGCTTTTGGATGTCTACAAGGAGAATAAGAAAACTGGTGGATGCCGCCAGGAATTCCTTGAGAGAGCCGCTGGAATTGAAGGACTGTATGTGCCTTCCCTGTATGATGTGACCTATAAAAAAGATGGTACGATTCTTGAATTTGTTCCGAACAATCCTCATGCATCCAGCACCATCAAAAAACAAATGGTGCTGGATGTGACGAAGGCTGTCTACCCGAAAGCTCCTGTGGTTCCATTTATCAAGGTAACGCAGGACCGCGTGGTGCTGGAAATCCAAAGAGGCTGCATTCGTGGCTGCAGGTTCTGTCAGGCGGGAATGCTTTACCGTCCGACCCGTGAGAGGGATGTAGAGGTTCTAAAAGGCTATGCACGGGAGATGCTGGCGAATACGGGACATGAGGAAATATCTTTAAGTTCTTTGAGCTCCAGTGATTATTCCCAGCTGCAGGAACTGGTGACCTTCCTGATTCAGACGTTTCAGGGCGAAGCCATCAACATTTCCCTGCCCTCTCTCCGAATCGACGCCTTTTCCCTTGATGTCATGAGCAAGGTGCAGGATGTTAAAAAAGGAAGTCTCACCTTTGCCCCTGAAGCCGGTTCCCAGAGACTTCGTAATGTCATCAATAAAGGCCTCACCGAGGAGGTAATCCTTGAAGGTGCCGGACAAGCCTTTGACGGTGGATGGACCAAGGTGAAGCTTTACTTTATGCTGGGACTTCCAACGGAAACCGAGGAAGATATGAAGGACATCCCAAAACTTGCAGATAAAATTGCACGTAGATATTATGAGATACCAAAGGAACAGCGAAATGGAAAATGCCAGATTACAGCAAGTTCTTCTTTCTTTATTCCCAAGCCCTTTACTTCTTTCCAATGGGCACCAATGTATACCAGTGAAGAATATATTCGCCGTGCCATGATCGTAAAACATGAATTTGCCGAGCAGCTGAATCGCAAAAGTCTTAAGTATAACTGGCATGAAGCAGATGTGACGATTCTGGAAGGATTATTTGCAAGAGGAGACCGGCGAATTGGTTCTGTCATTGAGACGGCTTACCAAAAAGGCTGTATATTTGATTCCTGGAGCGAATACTACGACAATGAAAAATGGATGGAGGCAATCGAAGAGACCGGAACAGATCTGAACTTTTATGTCTATCGATCCCGTGATCTGGATGAAATATTTCCGTGGGATTTTATTGATATTGGTGTGACAAAGAATTTTCTAAAACGAGAATGGCAAAATGCACTGGATGAAAAAATAACGCCAAACTGCCGGGCAGCCTGTTCCGGCTGTGGTGCAGCAATTTACGGAGGAGGGGTCTGCGTTGAAGGTTAGAGTAAAATTTAAAAAGAACGGTGCCGTAAGGTACATTGGACATCTTGATTTCATGCGGTATTTTCAGAAAGCTATGCGGCGTGCACAGATTCCCATTTCCTTTTCCGGCGGATACAGTCCCCACATGATCATGTCCTTTGCCAATCCACTGGGTGTTGGCGTCACAACGGACGGAGACTATTTTGACATTGAAATCAAACACCCGATTTCTTCAGAAGCTGCTGTCAGTCAGCTCAATCAGGTCATGGTAGAAGGCGTGGAAGTATTGAGTTTTCTCGAAATCGCAGAAAGCAAAAAAATGGCAGGAATGGCAATTGTTGCCGGTGCTGATTATCTGTGTACCATAAAAAAAGGAAAACTTCCCGAAGACTGGAAGTATCAGCTGATGCCATTTTTCAGCCAGAAAGAGATCTGCATCGTAAAAAAGACAAAACGAAGCGAAAAAGAAGTCGACATCCGTCCTATGATTTATAACATATCAGCAGAAGACGATGGAATCTTTATGCAGCTCGCTGCAGGAAGTGCAGCAAACTTAAAGCCAGGTCTGGTCATGGAGGCTTTCTGTGAATATCTGGGTGTAGAAAAGGATACCATCGCATTTCACACCCACAGACTGGAAAATTATGCGGATATGGGCGAAAATGACACAAGAAATCTGGTGACGCTGGAATCTCTTGGAACGGTAATTACCGTCTGACAGGCAGCACACGATCAGAAATGAAAAGGATAATGGAATGAAAAGAAAAGTAATCATTACGCAAAAAGATGAGAAAATTCTGACTGCACTGGTAGAAGATGGTGAGGTTGTGGAACTTCGTATCAGCCCTTCTCAAAAGGAAGCTTTGGCACCGGAGCTTGGTGAGATATATATCGGAAAGGTTCAAAAAATCCTTTCGAACATCGGCGCAGCATTTATTGATATCGGGAAAGGTATAGACTGCTATTATGACATGCACCAGAAAGCAACCCCCATTTTTACAGCAAAGGCGGGAAAAAAGAATCCAGAAGTGCTCTGTACCGGAGATGAGCTCCTGCTTCAAGTAAGCCGGGAAGCAGTAAAGACCAAGGCCCCTACTGTCAGCAGTAAATTAGAATTTTCCGGTCAGTATGTCGTACTGACCGTAGGAAATATGACCCTTGGCATGTCTTCCAGACTGAGCACCGAGCAGAAGGCGCATTACAGAGAAATGATGCAGCCTTTTTCAAACGAATCTTACGGGTTTATTCTCCGCACAAATGCAGGCACTGCCACGGATGAGATGATTAGAGAAGAAGTACAGCAGCTGATTGCAGAGTTTGAACAGATCCGCGACGCTGCAATGACACGAACCTGCTTTTCCTGTCTGAGAACCAGTGAAGCACCTTATCTGACTGAACTGAAGGACATTTATCAGGAAGGACTGGAAGAATACCTTGTGGAAGATGCAAGTCTTTACCAGAAAATCAAAGCATATCTGACAGCGGTACTTCCACAGAATGTAGAAAAACTTCATTTTTATGAGGACACGAACTACACTCTGGTGCATCGTTTTTCGCTGGATAAAGTCTTACACGATGCACTGAGTGAAAAAGTCTGGCTGAAAAGCGGCGGCTATCTGGTTATCCAGCCTACAGAGGCATTGACTGTTGTAGATGTTAATTCTGGAAAAACCGGAACAAAAAAAGGACGGGGAGCTTCTAATCTTCTTAAGGTGAATATTGAAGCGGCGAAAGAAACCGCGCGCCAGATTCGTCTCCGGAATTTATCCGGTATCGTCGTCATCGATTTTATCAATATGGACGCCTCCGAAGAATGGGCGGAATTAATCCGGATTTTAAAGCAGTCCCTGTATCTGGATCCGGTGCAGGTGAATTATATTGACACTACAGCGCTTCAGCTTGTAGAACTGACTCGAAAAAAAGTAAGACGTCCATTACACGAATGTATGAGCAAGTAGCATTTTTCGCTGCTTTCTTTTAAAAATAATAAGTTGGGAGTGTGGATTTTGAGTAAAAAAGAACTAAAGACAAATGCCATGAGAATTCTGGATCGCAATAAGATTTCTTACACCTATGAGACTTATGAGTGCGATAAATTTGTCGATGGCATTACGAATGCGGATAAACTGGGGCTTGCACATGAAATCGTCTATAAGACACTGGTTACCACTGGAAAATCTGGAGAACACTATGTCTTTGTCATACCAATTGAGGCAGAACTTGATTTAAAAAAAGCCGCAAAATCTGTCAAAGAAAAGTCCATCGCTATGCTTCCAGTCAAGGAAATAACAGATTTGACTGGATATGTGAGGGGCGGGTGTACAGCAATCGGAATGAAGAAGTCATTCCCAACGGTCATCGATGAGACTGCAAAGACATTAGATTACATTGTTGTGAGCGGTGGGAAGCTTGGCATGCAGATTCAGCTAAAACCGGAAGATTTGCTGAAGGTGACGCATGCAAAGTATGATACCATAACATTTGCAGATGTCTGATTTTTTGCTTGTGATATTTTGCAATGTGTATTAGAATAGAGAAAGATTTTGTAATAAAGGAGAGAACAAATGAAAAAAGTAGTAAAATTTGGAGGTAGTTCACTGGCAAGTGCAAAGCAGTTTGAAAAGGTTGGAGATATCATCCGTGCTGATAAAAGCAGAAGATATGCAATTCCTTCAGCACCTGGCAAGCGTAATGCAAAGGATACAAAAGTAACAGATATGCTTTACAGCTGTTATGGTGTTGCAGCTAAGGGAAAGAATTTCGGCAAACAGCTAGACGAAATTAAAGCCCGTTACCAGGAGATTATTGACGGATTAGGTTTGACTCTTTCTTTGGCGGACGATTTTTCTGTGATTCAGGATAATTTTGCAAAAAAGGCTGGGAGAGATTATGCTGCATCAAGAGGAGAATACCTGAATGGAAAGATTATGGCCGCATATCTCGGGTATGAATTCGTGGACGCTGCGGATGTCATTCGTTTCGATGAAGACGGTAATTTCTTATCAGATGAGACGGACGTCCTCCTCCGTGAGAAACTTGGCAATCTGGAATGTGCAGTTATCCCCGGGTTTTATGGTGCGAAACCGGATGGAGGCATCGCAACCTTCTCCCGTGGCGGCTCTGATATCACAGGTTCACTCGTGGCGAAGGCTGTTCAGGCAGATATGTATGAAAACTGGACGGATGTCTCTGGATTCTTGATTGCAGACCCAAGAATCGTTAAAAATCCCAAGTCAATCGAGACAATTACCTATCGTGAACTCCGTGAGCTTTCTTACATGGGTGCCACAGTCCTTCACGATGAAGCTATTTTCCCGGTGAGAAAAGCAGGAATTCCAATCAATATCCGCAATACCAATGCACCGGAAGATAAGGGAACTCTAATTGTAGAGGGAACCTGCAGGCAACCAAAATACACGATTACAGGAATTGCAGGAACCGATGGTTTTGCATCCGTTACAATTGAGAAGGCACTGATGAACTCAGAAGTCGGATTCTGCCGCAAGGTTCTGGAGGTATTTGAAGAGAATGATATTTCCATTGAACATATGCCTTCCGGAATTGACACCATGACGATTTTTGTGCATAAGGATGAATTTGAAGAAAAGGAGCAAAAGGTCCTTGCGGGAATCCACAAGGTCGTTGATCCAGATCATATCGAATTAGAATCCGATCTGGCACTGATTGCAATTGTTGGCCGTGGAATGCGTGCCACAAGAGGTACTGCTGGTCGTATCTTCTCCGCACTTGCACACGCAAACATCAACGTTAAGATGATTGACCAGGGCTCAAGCGAGCTGAACATCATCGTAGGTGTGCGCCATGATGATTTTAAGAATGCAATCAAAGCACTTTATGATATTTTCGTAGAGACCCAGCTGTAAGAGATTATGTCAGGTTGTCTATGAAACTTGACATGCAGCATCAGTCCCTTTGTCAAAAGCAAATTTAAGATAGGCTGATGCTCTCAAAGAAAGAGGAATTTTCAATGAACATATTATTTTTTATTACACCAAAGGTTGATGTGGCATACGTGTATGATCACAGCACAATTCGCCAGGTACTGGAATCCATGGAGCACCATATGTATTCGTCCATTCCGCTGATTAATCAGTCTGGAAAATATATCGGTACCATTACCGAGGGGGATCTATTATGGGGAATAAAGAATATCACAGATCTTGACCTGAAATCCGCTGAGCACCATCTGATTACGGAGATTCCCCGAAAGGCTGATTATGTTGCTGTAAAAGCAGATTCCGACATGGTGGACCTCATTCAAAAGGCAAAGAATCAGAACTTCGTCCCTGTGGTGGATGACCAGCAGAATTTCATTGGAATCATCACAAGAAAGAGTATTATCGAGTATTGTTATGAGAATCTGAATGAGGAAGACAAGTAAGACATTTTCCGCTGGATACTACAATAACAGCAGTCAGAAACATAAAACATAGAATCTGGAGAGAAAATGATAGACTTTCATGTACACATCTTCCCTGAGCGTATCGCCGGGAGGACATTAGAGGCATTGGCATGCGTAAGCCATTATGTTCCATTTACCACGGGTACCGCATCAGGTATCATGGAATCCGCAAAAGAGGCTGGAATTGAGACTTCGGTTTTACTGCCGGTTCTGACCAGTCCCAAACAATTTGAATCCGTTCACCGATTTGCCATGAATTTTCTGGATGGTCCCCTGTTATCCTTCGGAGGAATGCACCCAGAATGTGCGGACTATAAAGAAAAGCTGCATCAGATTAAGAGCTGGGGATTTCGTGGAATCAAACTGCATCCGGATTATCAGAATACTTTTTTTAATGACATTCGTATCCAGCGTATTCTTTCCTTCGCCTCGGAGCTTGGATTGATCGTGGTGACTCATGCAGGAATGGATCCGGCCTATCCCGACTGTATCCACTGTACACCAAAGATGATAGCAGATGTCCTCGATAATGTGGCACCACAAAAACTGGTGCTGGCCCACATGGGCGGCTTTCAGGATTTGCCGGGATTGGAAGAATATGTCATTGGAAGAGATGTATATCTTGACACTGCGATGTCCTTTGGCCGGATGACAGATGCTGATTTTGTCAGAATCAGCAGGAAACATGGAATCGATAAAATTCTCTTTGCCACAGATTCTCCCTGGTCAGGACAAAAGGAATCAGTGGCTCATTTAAAGCAGATGGATCTCACTGAAGAAGAGCAGCAGAAGATCCTGCAAAATAATGCAAAAAATCTCTTGACGGAATAAAAGTGTATGTGCTATACTCTCATAGTATGCCGCACAGCGAGGTTATAAGTTTCAGATTTTCGAGTTTTTTTGAAAAGAGAACACCACAGCTGGCGAGTAATGATAATAGGAGGTGCCATATGTACGCAATTATAGCAACAGGTGGTAAACAGTACAAAGTAGCTGAAGGCGATATCATTAGAGTAGAAAAGCTTGGTGTAGAAGCTGGAGAGTCTTATACATTTGACCAAGTTCTTGCAGTAAGCGATGACAAGATGGTTGTTGGAAACCCAACAGTTGAAGGCGCAACTGTTTCAGCTTCAGTAGTTGAAAACGGAAAAGCTAAAAAAGTCGTTGTTTACAAGTATAAGAGAAAAACTGGATATCATAAAAAGAATGGTCATAGACAACAGTACACTGCAGTTAAGATTGACAAAATCAACGCTTAATTGACCGGGAGATGAGATGATTAACGTAACGATTTATAAGAACGAAAAGCATATATGCATGGGATTCAATGCAATCGGACATGCCGGGAGTGCTGATGAAGGACAGGATATTGTATGTGCCGCTGCTTCTGTATTGATGGTGAATACAATCAATGCAATCGAAGCATTTGCATCAGATGATTCTTCTCTTGTGTCAGACGATAAGGAAGGTTTGGTTGATTTCACACTTTCCAAGCCGCCAACTCACGATGCGGAACTCTTATTAAAAACGATGATTCTCGGACTCGAAGAAATAGCCAATGACTATAAAGATTATATCAATATTGATTTTAGGGAGGTGTAGACCATGATGAAATTAAACCTTCAATTTTTCGCTCATAAAAAAGGAGTTGGTTCTTCAAAGAACGGTAGAGACTCTGAATCCAAGAGATTAGGTGCGAAAAGAGCTGACGGACAATTTGTAAAAGCTGGAAACATTCTTTACAGACAGCGCGGAACAAGAATTCACCCAGGTGTTAATGTCGGACGCGGTGGAGATGATACTTTGTTTGCATTAGTAGACGGAGTAGTAAGATTCGAAAGAAAAGGAAGAGATAAGAAACAAGTTTCTATCTATCCAGTAGCAGAATAAGCGATATATCATGAGGCTTCAAATCTTTTTGGTTTGAAGCCTTTCGATTACTTTGGAGTTGTATTATAATAGCTTAAGAAGCCTTATTTTGCTGAAATAGTGTTTATTTACGCAGTGTTTTTGTAAGAAGTGGTTATCGGTGATTATAGACAATGGACAGTAGTCAAAGAAAGGAACAGGAAGTATGTTTGCAGATAGAGCAAAAATATATATAAGATCAGGTAAAGGCGGTGACGGTCATGTCAGTTTTCGCCGGGAATTATACGTGCCGAATGGCGGACCTGACGGTGGTGACGGCGGACGCGGCGGTGATTTGATTTTCGAGGTAGACGAGGGATTGAATACACTGGTAGATTATCGTCACAAATCAAAATTTGTTGCCAAGGACGGAGAACAAGGTGGCAAAAAGCGCTGCCACGGAAAAGATGGCTCTGATGTCATACTTCGGGTTCCGGAAGGCACTGTGATTAAAGAAGCAGAATCAGGCAAGATTATTGCGGATATGTCTGGCGAGAACCGAAGACAGATTATATTAAAGGGTGGAAGAGGCGGACAGGGAAACCAGCATTTTGCGACACCAACAATGCAGATTCCGAAGTACGCACAGCCCGGACAGCCGGCACAGGAGCTTTGGGTCAACCTGGAGCTGAAAGTGATTGCGGATGTCGGTCTGATTGGCTTCCCGAATGTCGGAAAATCCACATTGCTTTCCCGTGTCTCTAATGCTAACCCGAAGATTGCGAACTATCATTTTACAACACTGAATCCAAATCTTGGTGTTGTAGACCTTGATGGAGCCAATGGATTTGTCATGGCAGATATTCCCGGACTCATCGAAGGTGCCTCCGAAGGAGTCGGCCTTGGTCATCAGTTTCTTCGCCATATCGAACGTACGAAGATGATGATTCATGTGGTTGATGTTGCGGGAACAGAGGGTCGTGATCCTGTCGATGATATTTACAAGATCAATGCGGAGCTGGAAGCTTATAATCCTGAGATTGCTGCAAGACCACAGGTTATTGCTGCGAACAAGATTGATGTCATTTATAAGGATGACGAAGATCCGGTTGAGCGACTGCGCAGAGAATTTGAGCCAAAGGGAATCAAAGTGTTTGCAATCTCCGGCGTTTCCGGCGAGGGAATCAATGAGCTCTTATATTATGTAAGCAAGGAATTAGAAAACCTGGATACAAAGCCAATTGTATTCGAACAGGAATATTTTCCGGATGAGGAACTTCTGTTTGAGGATCTGCCATTTACTGTAGATAAGGAAGATGGTATCTATGTAGTGGAAGGACCGAAGATTGAGAAAATGCTTGGTTATACAAATCTTGATTCAGAAAAAGGATTTGCATTCTTCCAGAGATTTCTGAAAAATACGGGAATTCTTGAAGAGCTGGAGAAAGCCGGAATCGAAGAAGGCGATACAGTTCGTATGTATGGTCTGCAATTTGATTATTTTAAAT
>JAQVCP010000044.1 GCA_028689735.1 Hespellia sp.
GCTCTAACCAAGTGGGCATCTGAACAACCGGGTGTATTGCACATTGAAGCAGAGACCGATCCTCATAACATAGCATCGCAAAAAGTTCTCCAAAAAGCTGGATTTTTGCCAAATGGCGTTATGGGTGAGGAAGGCCCAAGATTTGAATGGAAGAATTGCTAAATTTGAATTTGAGAGGAGATTAAAATGCCATATATAACAATCGAAAGCGGAGCTTTATCAGATGAACAAAAAGAAAATTTAATCAGTCGCTTAACAGAAGTATCATCTGAAATAATGAATGTACCACAAGAATTTTTCTCAATCACCATTAAAGAATTACCAGATAAAAATTTTGGTATTGGTGGAAAAACAATAGACAAAGTAAAGACCGAGTATATGAAAAAGCACAAATAAATTGAATTTATGGGGGACAAGATGGAATATAGGATTAGGCAGATAAAGGAAAATGAATTTGTATGATTGAAACGAAAACTTCAAAAATATATTGACTTGTACGTAACGTACACCCTTATACTATCGTCACAAGGAGGTGTTTTCGATGTTATTGAACGAAATTATAAAAGAAGTCGGAATGACAAAGCGTGCAGTTAAGTATTATGAAGAAAAAGGATTGTTGTCAGTAGATAAAGACAGCAATGGCTATCGAAACTACTCCATACAAGATGTTGAAACTTTAAAAAAAATCTCGGTATATAGAAAGCTTGGGGTTGGCATTAAAGACATACAAAACCTTTTGGAAAAAGATGATAAAAGCATTCTTTTACGTATTTATCAAGAAAAATTACAGGAAAAAGTTTTACAAGACTCAGAACTTGAAGCGTTGAAGCAATTTATAGATGATGGTAATGCAGACAAGGCAAATGAGGTACTCGATTACCAAACCGTTGAAAATGCGATTGAGTCTTTGTTGCCGGGAAAAGAATGGGGCGATTACTTAAAAAGTCACTTCAAACCATTTCTTAATGTGAGATTAAAGACTCTGGAGCAGAAGCAAGCCCTACGGAATATATTAGAGTATTGCGATGAAACGACATTGAAAGTTCCTTTTATTATGGGAATAGGTGTGAAGATGACAGGTGGGATTGCACAAGAAACAAGAACCGCAGATGAGATGATAGCCTATTATCGTGATATGAGTGAAAGCGAATATGAAAAATTAAAAGAAATGGTAAAGAAAGGTGCTAAAATGAAAACTGGCATTATGAAACATCATCCGTCATTTGTTGCCCAGAGAAAAATGCAGAAAGAGTTCCAAGATAAAGGGTATAACGACATATTCATTCCTAATTTGATGGTGCTATCTCCACAGTATCCCGCTTCGTTCTTTTTATACAAAATAGGATACTCTGCCGCACGACAGCAAAGAAAAAGTCATCGTGCAGCAGATTTTTCATAGTCTTTTATGAATTACAGATTTTGTTTGATAATCCGGGTAATGATTCCAACGGCTACATTCCGTTCCTCGTCGATATGCGTGACTACAAAGGATACCAGATCCTTTTTGCCGACGGTGCGGTTATCATAGCAGCTGTGGGCAATGGCATTGACACCAATGGAAAGTCGCACAAAGACGGTTCCCTTATGGATATCTTCCACGGCTCCGGCATATTTCCCCTGTACCTTGCAAAGTGCCATGTTGGCTTTGCTGGTATCGCCTTCCACGCTTTTGACATCTGCACGGACAGATATATGCTCTGGGTCCTCTGCGTTTACCTCCAGTATCCGTACCAGAATCTGATCACCTACATGAAAACGCTCTTTTGCGTCGCCAAGCCAGTCAAAGGATAAATCACGGGCTGGAATGGAGGTCTCCACACCAAAGATTTCCACACGAACCACCTTTTCAGCTACTGAGATGGTTCTGGCCTGCACGATACGGTCTTCATGAACCTTTGCATTTCCGTCGCTGCTCTTATCAAGATAGAAAATCTGGCGTTTCTTTAACATCGCATCTTTACGGCTGGCAGCCACACTTCTGGTTTTTGCATCCAATCCCTTTACAATAAAATCAATTTCACATCCAAGCATGGTATTCACAATCTTGTTTTGCCGCAGTGCCAGATCGCCATAGTCATGGTTATCATCGACTACCAGGTTTAACATCATCTCTGCAACGGGAATGACAACTCTGAAGTTCTTATAATAGATGATGGCAATCGTAGCGCCACCATCGAGACGCTCAATACCTCCTAAGATACCGGTCAGCATTCTTCGGGTGCGGTAGGCATTTGTGATCTCATGCCAGATCAGATCCTCTTTGGACTGCTGGGTTTCAATGTTGGAGTCTGCCTCCAGGGTTAAGATGTTATTGTGTTCGTTTGGCATAATGTTGTCTCCTTTCTAGGACATAATGGAATCTTTGTCAATGGGTGTCATAAAATCATCCTCTGGTTCATAGCTGTCGTATTCCAATTCATAGGGGTCTGAGGCGGGAGGATAATTGTCCTGCGCAGGTACCGGATCTGTCTGGTATTGGATTGGCGGAATATCCGGATTCTCTTTTTTCTTACGGTTGCTTCGCCGGGGTTTTGGTATGGAGGGCATATAATCCCGTTCCTCCGCCTGATGTCTGGTCCAATCCGGGATGTGGGCGGAAGCCTTTCGCTTTACCAGCTTTCTGGATTCTGGATGCAGCGTAAAGTCATATTTTTGTGCTTTTAAAACCTTCTGGCCGCGTAATATGATCAGTTCTTCATCCAGTGGAAGTCGCAGCACTTCATCTGGTGTTAAAACTGCACGCTTTCCGATGGAATCTGTTTTCCTGTATTCCGGTGTATAGTCGGATACCCGCCAGGAATTAAGCTGCTTTGCCTCACTTTGCACATTCACGGATGCAATACCGGATCTTTCGCTGATAAACTGTGCCGTAAGCGGATCGGTACAACCTAAAAAAACGGTAGAGTCACAATTCCCAATAATTTCCTGCCATGCATTAAAGGGATAGCGATTCTGCAGCTGCGGCAGGTTCTGAAAAATGCAGCTGATACTGATGCCACGGCTGCGGATGACGGATATGGAGGAAGGCAGATTCTGAATGGAGCCGCAGGAGGCCCCAAGCTCGTCAGCCAATATGTGGACTGGAACGGGAAGCACACCACCTTCGCAATGGATATCAGCATATCGCACCAGTTTGATAAAGATAAAAGATAGAAACAGGGACGATAGAAAATCAAAGGTGTGATCCTGATCACTCACAATACAAAAGTAGGCACATTTCTGTGTCCCTGGCAGCGTGATGTCAATCTCATCGTAAGCAGTGATTTGCCTTATGATTTTACTCTGAAAGATCTGCAGCCGGGAACCAAGTCCGATGATCACACCGCTTCGCACCGATTCAGATGCCTGCTTAAAGATGCAGTAAGGTACTTTTGCCGGGTGAGATACGGGAAGCAGGTCGAACAGGGCGTTTAGCTCCTTTTCGGAACTCATGGTCAGTAGTTTATAGACCTGTCCGATGTTTTTGGATTCTGGTGGGAACCCCTGTTCCACATAAAGGACAAGGGCTTTTAATAAGTTCTGCTCGGCGTTATCCCAGAAGTGGTCACCTTTGGCATTACCGGTATTCTGGATGATGACATCAGAAAAAATCTGTGCCATGGTTTCCTGACCCTCAATCTCCATCAGGCAGTTCCAGCTGTCAGAGTGTTCCGGACTTACCAGGTTGAAGACTTTTACGATATAATCATTGTTCTCAAGGTAAACAGCCAGATCTTCATATAGTTCGGACTTTGTATCCGTAAAGATGATGCTTTCTCCTCTTGCCACACACTGAAAAGCTGCATTTCGGACATAGGCTCTGGATTTCATACTGCCGGAGGCACCATAAACAGCTACATTTCGGTTCATCCGGGTTTTTTCCGGAAGGCAGACGGCTTTAGTTCCCATCCTGCCGAGAATAATGCTTTTGGTTTTTGCAACATTATCTACCAGCTTTAGCACTTCATGCATTTCTGCAGGGGTCATAAATCCGGAAGTGCCGTAGGTACCCTTCGTGGAATAACTCAGATTCCGCTCCCGGTCGGAAATGCCGCCATTTCGGTCATAACCCATCCTCATCAGAAGGAAGGTAAGAATACCGAATACCAGGATGCATAAAAAAATCCCATACAAGCTGTATGGAAAAAGTGTGAGCGCTCTTAGGCAATCCACCGGATAGAGCGAGGCTGCCTTCGGGTAAGAACCATTTCCGGCAAAATTACCGGCGGCGGTCCAGGTTTGATAATTATAAATAAACTGTGTCACGTAGCCACTGATATAGAGAAGCGATGCGCATAGGGGAAGGACGGATAGGCACTTCCACCATTTATGATTCATGGAAAAACCCCCTTTTAAATTTCTGAAAGTCAATCACGGAGTAGCGGATATGAGTTCCCAGGTAATCTTTTAGGACCGGAATCTGGAAATCAAAAGCCACCAGCATTCCCTTATGTCCGAACAGTTGTGCCGCCGCATTGAACTTGTTAATACGCTGCATGTCAAAATCATATGCAAATAGGACTGCTTCGCCTTCTGGAGTCATCGCATCATGTTCGATGGCGAGTGAACTTTTGGGAAGCAGATCTGAACTTAATAAGTGGTTCAATTTCTTTGTGAGCAACGGACTGCACAATGTCTTCAGTAGCAGTTCGCCTTCCGGTGTGTTGGGGATATAGTGGAAGTGTTCAAAGGCGGTATCCAGCATGAACAAAGATTTCTTATATCCCCCGGTGCTGGTCAATAGTTTTAATGCTGTATCCATATCCCGGCCCAGCATGATTGCACGAATCTGTGGACAGCCAGAGTATCCATAGCCATTGAAATAGTGCTGCAGAAATGCATTGACCCGGATTTCTGTTCGGTATTCCCATTTTAAAAGAGAAGTACCGGTATTGTAAATGACATAGATGCAGGTTGGAGTGAGCAGGATTCCCACATTACGGGAATTCTTTATCTTAGTGGTATCATCGCCCAGCGCTTTGATTTCCCGGCAGGTGTAAAATAATGGCATCCTTTTTAAATCTAAAGGAAGCTTCGGGGAAGCGGCTGTGAAAATAGCCGGCTTCGCATCCGGAAAGATTGGAATCCCTGCATGATAAAATGTTACATAGCTTTCGGCCTTCAGGTGAAGCCGTATCCGCCGGGGTGCCTCTGTGCGTATCTGATTTGTTTCTGTGTTTCCGGTCAGGTAAAAGGAGTACCGGGAATCGTTTTCGTCCAGGAGCAGCATCTTTGACTTTTTCGTCAGTCGGTAGCCCCGCAGCTTATCCCGGTAATGTATGCGTAAGAGCTTATCTTTTTTTAGCCCCGTTATAATCTTTTCGGCATAGGATGCGCTAGGAATCAGTCGGAGAAGCTGATCTGCTGGGAACTCGCCGGCGATTGCTGTCATGGAAAGCAGTAAATGATACGTGGTGTCAGACTGAATGGGACTGCACCTCCTTTCGGGTAAAATATACCTATGTGGCTCTAAACTTCGGTAAAATTGGCCTGGTTTCAGGCATCAGGCAGGTAGGATATATATGGCATTTACACGGTTTTTACCTATGTCTGAAATCTGCTGGAAAGTTTGTCGGAATTTCCGATAAACTGGAAAGCTCCTTTTTGTTCAACTGAAGCCAGTCCGGGAACCTGGATTTATCCATGATGTGCATCAGGGTATAATCTGAATCGCCAAGCATCGTAGTGTGGAAGGAATCACAGTATAAGCCGCTGTCATCTTGCAGCACGAATGGTGATATGGTATCCAGAATCTGTTTGAATTCCAGATTGTCATAATCCCGGATGCGGCGCAGGGGAAGCTTTTCATTGTAAACCAGTACAAAGCAGACCACACAAGACTTATAAACGGGCCGGGCATTTTTTTGCAGGTATGCCTTTAATGCGTAGTGAATCGGCTCATTTAGAAAAGCGGTATTGGTATGAAACTTTCGTTTGGGAAGCAGGCCGGGCAGTTGAATGGTAAGAATCTGATCTGTTGCCTGAATCTGGATATCCTGCGCCTTAGCTGCCTGTTCCATGTAAACTGTTTTGGGGATGACATCGGAAGCATAGATCAGATTGCGCAGCTGGCAGGTCATTCGTTCTGCCCGGAGTGCTGCGTCCGTACTCAGTTCCGCATAATTTGCCGGATATTTGTGTAGATCCGTCATCTTCATTGCATATACCAGATTTTTTAGTTTATCCAGTCCCTCCTCAATGGAATTGACGCGAAGTAAAAGTTCTTTTGAATCCATAAAACCTCACTTTCTTTTGCGATAGTAGCTGACAGAGCCATCCTCGTTGACGATACAAAAGGCCGTGACACATGGAATCTTCAGTTCCTGTGCCTGGTCCCAGGTGGAAATAATGACCAGACGGCTGATACTGCCTTTGACTGGTTTTGCCAGAATATGATTCAGAAGTATTTCTTTTCCCGGTTCTGCATAGATAATCTCGAATTCTTCATCCGCAGAAAAGAAGGTGATCTTTATGGGAAATTCACCACTTGTGTCATAGAGAATCGCTGGTTTAAAATCCAAAAGAACCCAATAAGCAGCGATGATGCCATAATCAGGTTCTTTTGCGGCATCTTCGGTATCGCAAAGCAGGTTTAAATCAGCATTGTAAAAGATTCGTCCCTGTTTTATCAGATTCTTTATCAGGCGCTGCATGGTATGTTCCTGTTTGGGAAAGGTTCGCAACACTTGGGGATAGGTCAAGGCGTGGTATGTTGTAAGGCGCCGTAATAGAGAAGCGGCTTCCTCCTGGTAAATTTGGTCACGTGTTTTCATAGCCATAATCAATACTCCTTTTTGATTGAAATCTGGAAGTAATGTGTACATATTGTGTGCGTACAAAGAATAACTGCATTGATTACGTTCTCTGTACGCACAGGATGGATGGCAGCCTGTTTTCGGGTAGAAAAATAGCACCTTCTATGGGTGCTGGGAAATTGCGAAAACTATAAGCATGAACATTGTAGCATGTGCTTTTTTTCGTTTCAATCGCAGAAACGTGCCAATGTACTGCCATCCTATGTCAGTTATTCTTCCGGAAAGAATTTGTTTAGTAATTCTAAGGTCTCCTTTGCCGTAAAGCCCCAGAGTATGGTGCTAAGTGCCTCGATTGCGGCGTGGCGCTTTCGGTAAAACGTTCGGTAGGAGATGTTGTCGATGTGAGGTTCCAATTTTTCAATAACCTCATCGGTATTTTTTAATGCCTGTGGAGAGAGGAAGGAATAGAACAAGATCCAGTAATACTGTTCTCCAAATTTATGGTTGGTACGAAGCAGATCCACTGCGGAATCCAACAATTTTAACATCTGGTTGCTTCTTTCAATGCTCTTTGCACGCTCCTCAATGTTGCTTCCACTAAGTTCTGCACCTGCAGCATAGATGGAATCCAGAAATTCATCTATGGAGGAACCATACTCAGTGTGAAATTGGACTTCCAGCTGGTGTACAACCACCTTTAAACTGTACGTGGCATCGCGGTAGCGTTTTAAGAATTGGTAGGTATCGTGAAAGCGCGGGTCTTCATCCGGGCGTGAATATTTATGTGCGTGTTTAGACATGGTTAACTCCTCCTTCTAAAATGTTATTCTCCGGTGTTAGTTCGATGGACGGAATATGCACAAAGGGATCGGGCAGCTCCCCTTGCGTGTCAACCCTTAACTCAAATTGATATGCCATATTTCCGTAAGGGCAGATAATCTTTAAGATATAATTCCCTATGCAGTCTGATAACTTAGATAATTGGTATTGGGACTTCCTGCATTGGCAGCACGGAACCCCTTGTGTTTCAAGCAGTCTCGCAACTTTTGTGACAATGAATTTCATATGGGAATTTGGAACGCTGTCTTCAGAATCTGAAACGGTGACCTGTTCATCCAAATCTGTTTCTGGAATGGACTCTTCATCCGGAATGTGGATAGGCAGACTGAGAGATAGTGACACCTCTTCTTTATCGATCAGAACATCACTTACTTGAAACATGGTGGACAGATAACTGTTCAAATAAATGACACTGCCGTGCGAACCCCCGAATGCAACCAGGGAAATCAGGTCAGTGGCTTCCAGCTTCTTTAAGATGCGGCATACAGTTGCCCTGGAGCGTCCCCAACGGGTTGAAAGTTCGCTGTAATTTGTAAGTGGTACACCAGAGTTGTTTCTAAAGTACACAACAGGGCCTACATCAGAACCTAATACCTGCGTGTCGTTATAGATTGCATGAATCCAAAGATCTAAAAGAATATCCATTTCCGAACACTTTCCCATACTGATCAGTTCATGTAGTTTGCGGATTGGGAAAAAGAAAAACCCTGCATCTTTCTTGCAGGGATAGGAGTAATCTAATATAGTGTTGTCTTTTTGCCATTCCAATATAGAAAATTTAATGAGTTTGTTTTTACCAAGCAGCGAGTAGGAGAGGTAATGCTGTTCCTCCAGTTCTTTCAGAATGGATAGTACTTGATGCTGGAAGTGACACCGAAAGCATTCCTGAAGTTCTTTGATGGATAAGATCCATTCGCCGGCATTGAGCGTATAGGATATCCCATCGATTCGTCGGTGAGATGTTCGGTAGTTTGCGAAGGAGCAGAGCAGTATGTAATAAAAAAGATAAGAACAGCCGCTGGTGCGAATGTTCTTATCTGACATAAGGGTTCTTATAAAATCCCGGTATATCCGGCAGCGTGGGTAGTCTACGAGTTGCTTTACTTCTAATTGATAGTCCATAATTAATTTCCTCCTAAATTAATAAAAATTAATATTTATGTGGTATAATAGTACTTATAATAAGAAAAAAATAAAAATTACTTTGCTAATAAAAAGGTGCCCGATTGAGGGTCGAATCATTTTTGTGCTAATAACTTGCTAATTGGACGCCAAGATAGTAGAGAATATTTGACGGAAATCAGCATATACGATGAGAATTAAAATTGAATATTTAGTGTGTTCTTAATAGGGGTTGAGCCTACTGCAGAGTATTAAGGCATACGTTAGCAAAACTTGCTGTTATGTCTCCTAAGGATCAAGTGTAGGTTCGATTCCTACAGGGAACGTTTCACAAAAGGCGAAATTGCATGTCATTTATTGGCATTATGACTATCGCCTTTTTTTGTTAGTAAAAAGAGCGGAAAACCAATCCCGGCGCATCAGCAGGAGATGGAAATGTTTATCAATCATTGGGACGCCATTCTGAAACGACCGCTCAATGATGAATGGGAATAGTTATACCACAAGTATAATGACAGAATTGAGAAAACGTGTTATATTATTTCTAGTAAGAAATAGCGGACAGAAGTCCAGAGAGGAAATAACGACAATGACAACAGCAATGATTTTAACATCTATTCTTAATAGTGAACGTAATGAGAAAGCACTGGATTCAAAACAGGGCTTTAATTTCATATGCTCATTTAAGATAAGAGAAATGCTGATGTGATTGGTTGATATACTTATATAGAAATCAATACAAAGATTTTAAATCCGCTTATCTTGTGAGAACAGGTAGGCGGATTTTTTACGTCTTGCTTCATTAGCTCAGTTGGAAGAGCACTAGACTTTTAATCTAGGAGTCGTGAGTTCAAGTCTCACATGGGGCATTCCTAAGGAATGTAGTCAAAAAAAGGAGGACATATGTTAGAGATAAAAGGAAAGAAGAATACTGCAATCTGCTATGCAAAAGTAATAGAAGATGAAGCAATCGAGCAGATTCGCAGGATGTGTGATTATGAATTCACAGGAGGAAGCAAAATCAGAATCATGCCAGATGTTCATGTCGGAAAAGGCTGTACTATAGGCACAACAATGACTGTTTGTGATAAGGCTGTGCCGAATATCGTAGGTGTAGATATCGGGTGTGGAATGTACACAGTTTCCATTGGCAGAGAGCCGGTTAATTTTGAAAAGCTGGATGAAGCAGCTCACTATGTGCCATCAGGTATGAATGTATGGGAAGGCCGGCAGGAAAGATTTGATTTAACAGAACTACGCTGCTATAGAAGTCTCAGAGATACGAAAAGATTAGAGCGAAGCTTAGGGACACTGGGCGGTGGAAATCATTTTATCGAAGTGGATCAGGCTACAGATGGTTCAAAATATCTAGTGATTCATACCGGAAGCCGGAATCTTGGAAAACAGGTGGCGGAAATATATCAGCAGTTAGCCATTGATTTGAATAAAGGGAAAGAAACTTATTTTCAGCAGAGAGATGCAATTATCAAAGAATACAAGGAGGCTGGAAGGCGAAAAGAAATACAGGCAGCATTAGCAGAAATAGCATGGAATAAACGAGAGACTACAATTCCTGAGGACTTATGCTTTTTGTATGGAACATATTTGGAAGATTATTTGCATGATGTTGAAATATGTCAGAATTTTGCTAGACACAACCGGGAGAAGATTGCCGAGGTTTTACTTCAAAGAACTGGGATGACTGGCGTTGATGGATTTCACACGATCCATAATTATATTGATACAGAGGAAATGATCCTTCGAAAAGGTGCAATTGCTGCACACGAAGGGGAACAAGTTCTTATCCCAATCAATATGCGAGACGGAAGTGTTCTCGCAATAGGAAAAGGAAATGCAGAATGGAACTATTCAGCACCGCATGGAGCAGGGAGATTAATGTCCAGACGAAAAGCGAAAGAAACCATTGACATGGAAGCGTATAAAACTGCGATGGCAGGGATCTATACAACTTCTGTAAATGATTCGACACTGGACGAAGCACCAATGGCATACAAATCTTTGGAAGATATCATAGATGTCATTCGGGATTCAGTGGATGTGATTGATGTAATGAAACCGATTTATAATTTTAAGGCATCTGACTAGAGCAAACTGTTCTGGCCAGAGCCGGAACAGGAGGAAAATGAAATGTCTACAATGCCAACGATAGACATGACATTAACAGGTCAGAATATCGTCAACTTACGAGTGGACGCAGGCTTATCAGTAAAAGATTTGCAGGATATCTTCGGATTTGCAACACCACAGGCAATCTATAAGTGGCAGCATGGAACAGCTCTACCATCTTTGGATAACTTAGTTGTTTTAGCAGCTGTGTTTCAAGTGCAGATCGATGATATTCTAGTAATTTCAAATGCGCAGTTTCTAATCAGCGCATAAAATACAGCAGACTTTTTAGAGAGTCTGCACCTGGCCCCTTGGTCTAAATGGTAAGGACACCAGCCTTTCACGCTGGCAATGTTGGGTTCGAGTCCCACAGGGGTCATTTTTTAGGCAGCAAAGCAAATTTTGCTGCCATTTTTATTGGACAGCATAAGAATTATACTAAGGTTAAGAAAAATGATCTCTCGGAATCTTGAGTGATCATGCCAGCTAAACTCTGGCATAGTACTTTGAAAAGTAAAGATTGTCCATGAACGTAAAAATAGGTACAGGAAATAGACATAACTGTCGCTATGTTTGAAAAAATGAGATATAATAATCTTTGGATTATGCTGTTTGTAGAATCAACTTTCTGAGGACGGATTCAAAAGGCATATCCCATGCATCCAGATGTTGTAACATCAGGATGTGATAGAGGCGGCAGTACCACATCTTAGATGATCGGTGTCTGCCGTCTTTTAATTTAAAGTCTAATTTCTCACGCTTGTTGGAGTGTTCAGCAGAAGTTCTTGCATTGTATTCAAGTTTCCATTCCTTACTACTTCTTGGCGGATTGTTAAACAATCTTGGATTATCATTCATTATCAAGTGAACTGTGCGACCGTATTTTGCATCGGAGCAGGGATTATCACAGGTACAGGAAATGCATCTTTATCAATGGTGAAATCATTTTTATAAACTGGTGGTCGGCCACCTTTGCCATTTAGATCAATGAACGGAGTTACGTTTGCGTTCTCTGTGAGAGGTGACAACAGGAGTTCCATCTCCTGCGAGAGCAAGGTCAGTTGTATCAATGAGTCCTTTTGAAACAGAAGTTTTAATGAAGGTATAGCGGTCATAACATAGAACAGGCTGACACCATCAAAGTGTCAGCCTGTTAAAATTGAGATATTAGTAAAAGTTACCTTCCATTCAGAATTTATATTGTTCAAATAGATAGATTGGAAGTGTTTCAGTTTTGCCGTCTACACCGCCTTTGTAGGTTGCAAATGCAGGTGTCTCAAAGGCAATCTCAGCAGGAAAATCCTGACGCTTTTTCAGATTGATATATACAAAGTTTTCATTCAGAGTCCCAGCAAGCGTGCGTCTGTCCGTTCCGGTCAGGGAAAGATAATAATGTGCCAGGCCAAGATCCATGAAGTAACACCGGCTTGCTGCCTTAAAATCTAAAATATCCATTTCTGTAATCTTTGCACAAAATCCAACGATTCCAGAGAAAAACAGCCAGCTGATGGCTCTGTTACAGGTTGCTTTGGAGAGATTACTTGAATAATCTTTGGTAACCAGTTTCTGCAGCTCCTCACTGAGACTTCCTTCAGCCAGTCCCTTGCTTTCCCGATTGAGGATTCTACAAATAGATAGGAAAATCTGGGTGAAAACGCGGGTATCCAGAATATCTGTAAAATACCGTATGGATTCGTTGGTAAAGGTGTCAATGATTTTCACCAGCACGCCCTGCGCTTTTTCTATGTCCCGTTTCTCCAGATAAGTTTCTACCACTTTAGGGTATCCACCAATCTGGCAGTAGATATCATAAACCGCTTTCAGCTTGTCGTAAGTTTCTGGCTCCCCCTGTTTTTCTGAGAGAGTCAGGTAATCCTGGTAGAGTGCTTCATCAAAGGCCAACAAAACTTCCTCAAAGGACAAGGTGTAGATCGGGATACGTGTCATGTCACCACTGGAGAATCGAAAGTCCGGTTCATAGATTCTGCCCAGGTAACTGCCCGTTACGATAAAATGAGCCTGGAACTGCCTTGTGAATTCACGGATACGATTATATATTTCTGCGGATTCCTGAATTTCGTCAATGATGATAACTGTATCATCGGAATCCATGAAATCAAGGTCATAGAGGCGAAATGCATCCTGAAGAGGGTGCTCTGGTCGTTTAGTGCCAGGGGTCCATTCCGTTGCCTGTTTATAACATTTCATGAATTGCTGACCGCTCTGCTCAAAAAGGTTAATATATATTTTGTGCTTATAATTCTCATCGGCAAACTTATTGATCAGATATGTTTTTCCAACCTGTCTGGCACCACTGATTTCCAGTGTGCTGCGGTCAGTATCGTTTTTCCAATCTAAAAGTTGTTCGTAAACTTTTCTTTTCAGATACATAAAGGTACTCCTTTCTTAACGCTATGTTCTTATTATAACAAATTATTATGGGTCAATATAGTGGGAAGTTGACGGGAAAATCCGATTCTTTTCTACGAGATGATTTGTTCCTTATAAAAAAGGAACCTTCCATTGTCTGGAAAGTTCCGCTGTATTGGATTTGTTAGTATCTGGAGCAGAGTCCTTGAGTTCCTGTGTTTTGTTTTGATTCATGTAATTGATTCTCCTTTCATTTTGGGAAGTCTCTGTGTGATTCGGAAGAAATACTTTTTCCTCCTTTCTGCGTTTAGGCATAAAAAAGCAGAGGATGAATAAATCATTCTCTGTCAGCGTGCATATTTTATGCAAAAAAGAAAGCCAGTGCCGTGGCAAAAAGCACACAAATACACTGACTTAATACAAACCTAAACAACCTGCATATCCTTACGGATCACACAATTTCTAAATACAATACTATTTTAACACTACATATAGTACATGTTAATGAAAAGAAACACTAAATATGATTTACGGGATGCTTCCTCATATTTTTTCATAAATACCTTTTAATGATGCTTGTGCTAAAATGTGTTCGTCCATTGCGTGGAATAATTCATTCAGGAAAAATCCGGTCTGTAATTCCAGTAATTGATCCAGAGCATAAACGTGAAGCTCGTAGAGATGTGCCTGATCGGGCGGAGTCATCCCGCCGTAGAAGCAGGAAAGCTCTTTACTCTGTTGGTTTCCCTGAATACTTGTCCAGCTGTTACAGCCCTGTATGAAATCATGAGCGGTCTGGCTCTCATTTTCGGTCAGCTCTGTCCTGGTAATATTAGCTGCCAGCCAGTGTATCCAGGCAAAGCCTCCGGTCACAGGATAAGCATCCTTTTCCACCAACAGTTTTTCTTGTCCTTGACTTTTCAGGTATTCAATACCAATGTGCTGCATGATTTTCAGTGCCTCTAACAGTTCGAGTCCCTGTGATTCAGTTAGAGAATACTCTACGTGGAGCGGGTAGCCCTCGAAGTTTTTCTTCTCCACGAAGCCATAATCAATCAGCTCCCTTAGATGCTCCAATAACATTTTTTGTGTGATACCGTCAATATCCTTTTCCAGCTTTGCCAGTGAAGTTGGTCCCAGCCGAAGCCGCCAGAGAATAATTGGCTTCCATTTCCCTTTTATCATATCATGTACCAGCTCTAATGGGCAGGTGAATTCATTGCGCATTTTCATTAATGTTCACATCCTTCATGCAAGATATATCATACTATTATATTTCTCTATGTCGAATAATGCAAGTATGCCAAAGCGTAACGGAAGTTCTCCAATTTCTGTTTCAGCGGTGGTGTGAATTTGTAAATTCTCAAAATCCGCAAAAATTATATGCATATGTGGGAAAGTGCAAGGAACTGGCGATGTATGAAACAGGAGAATCTAATCAATCAGCGATTGCTACGATAAATATTGAAAAGTATGACTGACGAATCCCAGTTTACCGCTGAGGTATCAAGAAAAGAATATTTTTGCATAGCCGATTGGTATCACATCTCGTGGTTGTCGGCTTTTTTCTTTTCAGATAACTACTTCTAATATTTACATCTAAACAAAGGGAATGCTTGAAGTATAGACTGCCCTTTGGGCTTGAGTTTCCGCAGTTTTCCACAGATTACGCTGTGAATTAAATCTTATAAACAAAATAATTCCTATAAATAGCCATAAAATAAGGAATCTACATTCTTTTTGATGTAAAATTAAATCACCACAAAATAATCCACTAAACAAAAAGAAGGAGGATTCCCTATGGCTAATTTTACAACAAATACCTACACATTGAAACGAAAAATTCTAACTTTTACAAATAAAATTTCAAAACGGCTTTCCAAACCTGAACGCAAATTTACCGCTGATATGACTTATGGTATGCTTGCGGCTGAAAGTTGCCTTCTAACTGACGTTGTTGACCAACTTCACGAGAGTTCTAAGAAGATAAACATTGTTGACCGTCTTTCAAGGCATCTTGATAAAGGGGCTCCTGAAGAAGCTGTCTCTTCTTATCTCCGGCAGATTAAAAAATGGGTTCCATCTGAACCTGTGATTCACATTGATGACAGTGATGTTGTCAAACCTGATGGTTATAAATTCGAATCACTCGGTATTGTTCGTGATGGTTCTGAAAGTACACTTACTAAAAACGTGTATGAAAAGGGCTATCATGTCACCGAAGCCTGCGTACTTACTACCAGTAATCATCCTGTTAGCATATTTTCCAGAATACACTCATCTGCTGAAAAAGATTATAAATCAGCCAATACCATTACTTTTGATGCCATGAAACAAGGAGTAGCACTGTTTGACAAAGCCACCTTTTGCATGGATCGCGGATACGATGATAATAAGATGTTTCTGAAACTTGATGAATTAGAGCAGGATTATGTAATCCGCCTTAAATCAAATCGAAAACTTCTTTATCATAATAAGTGGGTTCTTGCCACCGAACTGCGCAATCGCCGCAAAGGCAAAGTCAAAACCAATGCCTTAAAAACACTGGGATATGACAGGGTAACGGATGAAACAATCTGTAATTTGAAGAAAAAGATAACGGATCAGGAAAAAGAGCAGATGCTGGAGGAAGCTTCGGGGGCAACAGCCTGGATATACGAAACCATAAAATTAGTTTGTAGGAAGTGAGATAACAACATGGATAAGTAACTATTTTACATCGCGAAGCTTATCGCATTAACGGGAAAATGCCAGAACGCTATTCTCGCCATTATTATGATTTATATTGCATGATGAACAGTGATGTAAAAATAAAAGCTTATGGGCAATTGGATTTGCTAAAGAAGGTTGTTCTTTTTAAAGAAAAATTCTATCGGTGTAATTGGGCCAGATATGATGAAGCAAGAGAAGGAAAACTAAAACTGGTGCCACCGAGAGAGATGTGGAATGATTTGAAAGACGATTATATACATATGCAGAATATGATGTTTGGTGATTCACCGAATTTTGAGACGCTTATGAGGAATTTTCTGATAATAGGCGGAAGGTTATCCTGTGCTATTATCCAATCATGTGTTACAACGGTCAGTATCGGCTGGATGAGAATGGGAATCCGAAAACCTATATGCTCTATGGTCATGTGCATGATACTCAGGATCAGAGACTATTGGAGCAGTTTCAGAAGATTACCAGAAATACTATAACAAGGAATGCACAGGGAGATATCAAAGCTGTTCAGGGAGATTCCGGACACGCACAGGTAAATATGGTGACAGGGATGTACTATTAGAAAATATAGACGAACCGAGCTTGACTCGGAGGTCGTTTTTATACTTAGTTCCAAAGGCTTAGGAGTACATGGCTTGACGGTGATTGACACCTACACTGTGTGCTCCTAAGGCGGGTGTCGGGCGTTCGAATCGCCTCGGGAACGCTGAAAACACTGGATTCCTAATGGTTTTCAGTATTTTTTTCCGAAAGTGATATATCGATTACACCACTTCCAATACTATGATATGTTTCAGGCTCATAACCCATTATTTTCAATACAATTGTAAAATAATGCATGTTTTTTATACATAAAATGCAACTGGCTGCTTTGGGAATAGAAGAATAATTTGTAGCCATTCTTAATAAATGCCGAGTATGTATTATCTGTGAGGGAGATGAAGAATATGATTACTTAGATCGATTTGCGGATTGTATATAATATTTGTTATTCCCCTTATATGCAATAAAATCTACTTCTAACTGTTTTCGCTTAGTCTGTCCCGCATCATCTTTTTCTCTAATTTCCACAAGTCCTACATCTACTGAATATCCCCTTCTTTTTAATTCAAGGTAAATCATATTTTCCATAGCATATTATACAATCGTCATACAGCTAATTAATAATATAAAATTAAGATTATAATAGCACTTACGTTTGCATGAAATCGTACTATATTATAAAGGTACGATTTCGTACCATGGAGGGAATTTATGAATAATAATATTTTTGAAAGCGTCAAACGCTGCAATTATCTTTATGGTGAACTTAACACCGAATACCACAATGCTTCATTGAAACTTGGGCTATCAGACAGTGCCATGCAGATTCTTTATACAATCTGTAACTTCGGTGAAAGCTGCCTTATCACTGATATCTGCCGATTGACTGGTCTTAGCAAGCAGACTGTCAATTCCGCCTTGCGAAAGCTGGAGGGCGATGACATCATCCGCCTGGAATCTGTAACCCCTAAATCCAAGCGTGTATGTCTGACTGAAAGAGGAAAGACACTTTCCAAAAAAACGGCTTTACGTCTTATCGAAGCCGAAAACGCCGTGTTTGCATCATGGACGGAAGATGAGGTAAGACAATACATTAAACTGATTGAACGTTTTCTCGTCATGTTTAAAGAGAAAACCGAAGAATTCTGATTCCAATATCTATGATACATTTATGAAAGGATTTACTCATGTTTCACTATGAAAAAGTGACATCGGATTTTAAGGATTTAAAATCATTTAAAAAGCTTTACCACAGCGCATTTCCTGCATGTGAACGCAGATCTTTGAGTCCTCTTCTTGCGGGAGAGGTTGATGGAAGTGATATGTTTGCGTTTTATGACGACGATGTTTTTTGTGGCCTTGCCTGCCTGCTTACGGTCGGCTCTATTACGCACATTATATATATTGCAATCTGCGAAGAACTTCGCAGCAGACATTATGGTTCTGCGGCAATTACCGAAATCCGCTGTATGTACCCGCAAAACACAATTATTGCAGACCTTGAAGCTGACAATGAGACTGCCAAAAATCATGAACAGCGTCAGTCCCGTATTCGGTTTTATAAAAATAACGGATTTGAGAAAACCTCTATCGCTTACCGTTGGTGTCACGAGAACTATGTGATCTACGCTCTTGGCGAGATGATTACTGAGAATGAATTTGACAACTTTTGGAAGTATTATTATGACGGGAAAGGGCAGAACTGAATGAAAAAGATTCTGCTACATGAGAACATTTATGATACAATTATCTGACCATTTTACGTTCCGCAAGCTGCTTCGCTTTACTTTACCTTCCGTTGCCATGATGGTGTTTACCTCAATTTATGGAGTGGTAGATGGCTTTTTTGTTTCAAATTTTGTCGGAAAAACAGCATTTGCGGCTATCAATTTCGTTATGCCCATTATTATGATTCTTGGTGGTTTTGGCTTTATGTTCGGCACCGGAGGCAGTGCACTCATCTCAAAGACCTTGGGCGAGGGAAAACGAGAAAAAGCAAACAAGCTGTTTTCGATGCTGATTGCGGTTTCAGTGGTTTCCGGCATTGTCATTTCAATTATCGGGTTTTTCGTTATTCGTCCGGTATTATTACTTTTTGGTGCGGAGGGGGAAATGCTTGAAAACGCCGTACTGTACGCGTATGTTGTTCTGCCGGCGATTCCGGTTTTGCAATTTACGGTTCTTCGTTTTTTACCGCACTCAATGATGGTTTGACATCGGCAATTATCTCATTTTTGAGAACTTTGATATTTGAAGCTGGTGCCATTTTAATTCTTCCATTGATATGGAAACTGGACGGCATCTGGGTTTCAACAATCGTTGCAGAGATCATGGCGGTTATCGTAACAACTGTTTTCCTGGTTTTAAAGCGAAAAAAATACAATTACTGATTTGTGGAATTATTTTGGAATAATTATTTTTGAAATAATGGAATTTGCAGCATATTGTCTTCTGAGACAGGGATCTAAAAAATAAATTTGGTACACAAAATAAAGTTGATAAATGATGGATTCGGAGGGCAATAAGAACATGAAAGATAATGCTGAAAAAAAGAACATTTGCCATTTATGGGTGTTGGTTCGATCATTGTTGTACCGCAGGTGATTACTACGGCGGTGGCAATTACACTATCGGAGGTGAAAATATTGTACTCGGTGAAAATCCAATTATTGAATATGCCGTTTTTGATTGTGGGGATTGCATTGATTATATTTGTTATATGGATGTGGTATAGTTCAAATTTTCAAGCTTGTTGACACTTCTTCTTTTATATAAGAGTGGCTATGTGGTGGGACAGTTTGTCAGTATCGAAAAAGCAATAGTAGATACAAAAGAAGACTATTATGATGTATGGACAGGCGGTGCAAAAGCACTTCGTATGATGTGGTTAAAAAATATGCCATGGATAAGATAGGTACATTTGATTGTATCCTTGCCCTTTTCATATTGAGGAAAAATGGTGAACAGATGGTAGTAACAAGAAAATAGATAAAAAGTGAATACACATTGTAGACTTGTGCATAATAAATGAATGTACGAAATAAAAATGCTTCATCAAGCAAAAATACGTAATAGAAATTGACATTATTCTTGATATAGAGTGTAATTTAATTACACATAAATGCTTCATGAAGCAAAAATGAGGAGTGAAAGAAATGATAAATTTATTATAAGTCCAAACTGTTAGATTCTAACAGAAACTGTCTAATCCCCATTGTGGTGATACCGAAATCATCTCTCTTCAATTTAATATGATTTCCAACTACTACAATTTTTTTAAAAGAATCAGCAATATTCACAAGTGGTCGCTCCTCTTGAATTCTTTTCGCTTCATCTGGAAGTGCAAATGCGGATTGTATATAATATTTGTTATTCCCCTTATATGCAATAAAATCCACTTCTAACTGTTTTCGCTTAGTCTGTCCCGCATCACCTTTTTCTCTAATTTCCACAAGTCCTACATCTACTGAATATCCCCGCCTTTTTAATTCAAGGTAAATCATATTTTCCATTAGATGTGTCTCTTCTATCTGCCTAAATCCCAGTCTTGCATTTCGAAGTCCCTGATCCACAAAGTAGATTTTCATGGGAGTATTTATATACTTCTTTCCCTTAATGTCATAACGAATTGCTGTATCAATCAAAAAAGCATCCTTTAGATAGTCAATGTATTTTTTTATCGTTTTATCTGTAATGGAGCTCTGCATAACTGATTGGAATGTATTCTGTAGCTTTCTGGGATTCGTAAGTGAACCAATTGCCGAAGAAAGAATATTAACCAGATTTTCTAATTCATTCGTGTTAACAATGTGGTTATGTTCTATGATGTCTTTAAGGTACGTTTCTTCGAATAAGTCATTCAAGTACTTTGACTTCTGATCATCGGTCTTCAAGGACAGTATTCTTGGCAAACCGCCATAAGTCATGTATTCATTCAGTGCATCTTCCTCTGAAAGTTCCGTTGCCGACATATATTCTGCAAAAGATAAGGGATACACCCTTATTTCATCACCGCGTCCTCGAAATTCCGTAAGAACATCAGATGATAAAAATTTAGAATTACTTCCGGTCACATAAATATCCACCTCATCTATCTGTAAAAGAGAATTCAGCACCTCCGAAAAATCCGGGACAAATTGTATTTCATCAAGTAAAATATAGTATTGTCCATCTTCTTTGATGGATGCTTTCAGTTCCTGATATAGTGCAATCGGGTCACGAAGATTTCTGTTCTCGATATTATCTAGTGCAATACTAAGGATATGATTTTCCTTTATTCCTCTTTCCAATAACTCATTGCGAAACAGTTTAAACAGAAGATATGACTTTCCACATCGTCTTACACCTGTAATTACCTTTACCATTCCATTATTTTCACGAATATGAATCTGTTCCATATACAATTCTCTTTTAATTAACATTTCATCACTCCCATTCCGAATCTCTGTCGCATTGTACTGTTTTTCGTAATCATTATAACTTACCCTTTTATGTCATTCAATACTTTATGACGAAATTTTGTACTCATTACCGTTTTTTCGTAATGAATATTTTCTTATTGGTATATTATACGTGAGAAATTTATGATTTATTCAATTATGTTTAGTAATGTAATTACTTTTTCTCCTAAAAAGCACCTGTAATTGGGAGAAAGAATAAAGCGTTGGAAGAAGATTCCACAGCTTTTTGCGTTGACAGATAAATGGAGAAAACAGTACAGAATAAAAAATTTCATAATCCATGACAACTTTCGTTCGCTAAAAAGTGTGATTAGTGAAGAGATAATTATTTTCAACGAAAGGGGATTGTGTCGATGATAGAAAAGAGATGCTATTCAGTAAAAGAGTTACAGGAAATATTGGGAGTGAGCAGACCATCCATATATGAGCTGTTAAAGCAAAAAGAGTTCCTACAAAAAGAAAAACTCGAAAGAAAGAACAATGATGTCTGTTAAGGAGATGGCAGCACTGCTGACTTCGCTGGCATCAGCGATGAAATAATATTAATATTTCTCCCAATGTAATTGCTTTTCTCCCAAAAAGCAATTATAATTGGGAGAAAGAACAAGGCGTTGGGAGAAGAATCTATGAAAAAGTTTGATTATGATGATCTTATTAGTAGAACATGGGATAATGAAATCTTATCTTATGTTGCAAAAATTCATGAATTCAAAGGAAGACAAGAATTATACATGAAACAAAAACCAGTAGAAATAGACAGAATGGTAGAGATTGCAAAAATACAAAGTACGGAAGCTTCGAATCGTATTGAAGGAATTGTAACTACAAGTGCAAGATTAAAACAACTTATAGAGAATAAAACTACGCCACGAAACAGAGATGAAAAAGAAATACTGGGTTACCGTAACGTTCTTAATATTGTACATGAGAGTTATGATTATATTTCAGTGAACTCGAACTATATTTTGCAATTACATGGAGAGTTATTAAAGTATACATCTCTTTCATATGGAGGAAGATTTAAAACAACTCCAAATGAAATTGCAAAAACACTTCCGGATGGAACAAGACAAGTGATATTCAAGCCATTAGAGCCATATGAGACACCGGATGCAATATCAAACATCTGCGAACAGTATCAAAGAGCAATTGATAAGGAAATCGTAGATCCGTTAATTCTGATACCTTGTTTTATATTAGATTTTCTTTGTATTCATCCATTCAATGATGGAAATGGAAGAATGAGTCGTTTGTTGACACTTCTTCTTTTATATAAGAGTGGCTATGTGGTGGGACAGTTTGTCAGTATTGAAAAAGCAATAGCAGATACAAAAGAAGACTATTATGATGCATTGGCCGTTGCCGATCAAGGCTGGAATACTAATGAAAATGATCCAAAGGATTTTATCAAATACATGCTTGGGATCATTTTGTCTTGTTACAGGGAATTTGAGAAACGCATAGGTGATGCATGGACAGGCGGTGTAAAAAGCACTTCGTATGATGTGGTAAAAAAATATGTCATGGATAAGATAGGCACATTTACAAAGCAGGATGCGTTGGCAGCATGCCCTAGCCTAGGAAGTTCATCCGTAGAAGCGTCATTAAAAAAATTAGTAAAAGATGGAACGATTGAGCGGCTCGGAGCTGGCAGAAAGACGCATTATGTAAGGAAAATATAGTGGTCAAAAGATTTTGCTTTTTCCCACATAGTATAGTAAAACGTAATTATAGATTTGATGAAAGTAATGCTGGAAAAGATCGATGATGATCATTATATTACCATGCCGGAGATTAAGAGATTAACGAATCAATATGAAAAATAAGCTGTACAGACAAAGGGTAGCAAGAGGTGCTATAATTGGTGCATTAACAAATTAACAAAAGAGATTAGATGAGGAGTGCTTAAGATGGGATGTTTTGGTAATATTATATGGTTATTATGTGGTGGACTCATTGGTTCGCTTGGCTGGGTAGTTTCCGGGGTATTATGGTGTATCACAATTGTCGGAATACCAGTAGGGAAGCAGTGCTTCAAGTTTGCCGGATTATGTTTGAGTCCATTCGGTGCAGAAGTTGTATATGGTGGAGGAGTTGGGTCATTGCTCCTCAATATCATATGGCTTCTGGTATCAGGCATTGAATTGGCATTCGGGTTTGCAATAATGGGAGTTCTCCTGTGTGTAACAATCGTGGGGATACCGTTTGGACTGCAACATTTCAAACTGGCAAAACTGGCATTGATGCCGTTTGGATCCTACATAAGATAGTTTGTTCTATTCGCTCTCAAGATTTTGATTCTTGGTTAGATAAACGCTCATCATTCGAGCAATCTTTAGTGGAGACGAATATATCTTTTGCATGAGCAGAACATTATCACCATTGATGGTCGCAGAATATAAATTACAGTTACCAGATAAGGCTGTGTTACAAAGGAAATTACAGGAGTTGGAATTGGTGGAGGAAGCGCAATGAAATTGAAAAACATTCTATTGAGGATTAATTAAAAATGGGCGAGTTTTTATATTCAGAGTGGAAACATTCTTACATAATCAAAAAAATAATATTGATATCAATGACTGTTATTTTTAGTAGTCTTTCATTATCCGCTTGTGGTATAACTTCGTTTGGAAAAGGGTTTATAGAATCGCGACAATTGCGAGCAAAAATTATAAGCCGGATTGATAAAAGCACTGCAAAGAAAGATACGGATTTAAATCCAGATGAATATACACAAGCAATTATGACGGACGTAGAAAAACAAGAAACGGATATCATTATGATGTTATTTTCTGAAAAAGTGAAAAGTCAGATTGGCGTGGAAACTCTAAAGAAAGATATTCGTTCTATGGAAGAACAGATTAAAGGGGAAATTCTGAGTTATTCTACATTTTATGACGGGGGAAGTGGCCATAGGGGCGGAAGTGGTGTTACAACTCGTTATTACACGGTCTTGATATATACTGATATGGAAATCTATGAGATGTCATTGACTTATGTTACTGAAAATTCAACCTCAGAGGATGAAGCGGAAAACAAAGCAAGTCTGGGAATGGAAAGAATAGTCGTACTGCCTGTAAGTAATATATATCAGGAGGATGGACTCTATGGAGAAAATATAAGAGAAGAGTATTTTGATAAGGCAGGAGCTTATGCAGAGAGTCCGGATAAGCTGGCACGTGAAGTGACTTATGAAGGCAAATCATACACTGGCTACAGTATTGAATATTTGCAGGAGAAACTGTTTGACTCAGCAAGAAGAGATGGGTGCGAATCTTTTATGGAACAAATGGATAACACTGGATTTCAGGGGGATATCGACAACATAACTGAAATACACGAAAATACCAAGTCTGAATTACAAGATGAGTATGAGGCGGGGTTTAACATGATGCTGGAAGATAGTGCGGGACAAGAATTTCTTGTTGAAACTGAAAATAGCAGTGATCACAGGGAGTATTTGCTTAGAATTGCTGATAGAGATAAAAATATATTATATATGTCACAAGAGAAATAGATTGTGAAAGAAAAAAGTGACTAATTACAAAGGACATCATCAATTACGTTTTTGAGGAGAAAGAAAATGAATTACAAAGAATATGGCACACAGAATAACGACGTGATTATTCTCTTACATGGAGGAGGGTTGTCCTGGTGGAATTATCAAGAAGAGGCGGAAATTCTTCAGAAGGAGTATCATGTAATCATCCCGATATTAGATGGACATGCAGAAAGCGACCGATCTTTTACGACTATAGAGAATAATGCTGCGGAAATAATTTCTTTTATTGACGAGAAGTTTGGTGGCTCTGTTCTTATGATAGGCGGTTTATCTTTAGGCGGGCAGATATTGCTCGATATTTTATCTCAGAGAGGGAACATATGCCAGTATGCAGTGGTTGAGAGTGCTTTAGTTGAACCTTCGAGATTTATATACTCTATGATCAAACCAGCAATTGGAAGTTGTTACAGTCTGATCCAACACCAATGGTTTTCAAAATTACAATTCAAGCAACTTCGCATAAAACAGGAATTATTTGATGATTATTATCGTGATACTTGTGCCATTACCAAGCAGAATATGATTTCTTTTTTACAATCAAATTCATTGTATTCGCTAAAAGATTTCATTAGAAATTGTTCGGCAAAAACATTTATTTATGTGGGTGGAAAAGAAAATCATGCAATGCAAACTTCTGCGAGAATAATTCATGAAACGTTACAAGGAAGTTCTTTACAAGTGTTTCCAAGACTCTATCATGGAGAGTTTTCGATTAATAAAGCAAATGACTATATTAATGAAGTATATAGGATTATAAGAAACTGTTAAATTAGAATTTGAGAAGGAGTGTGTCATATGTGGGATGCAGTTGATGAAATACAGTTTGGAATTTATGCTTGTAGCCCAGAGGATTCATCATTCAAAGCTACGTTTACTAATATGGATATTACTGAATGCAAGTGGATTGCACATAATGGACAGAAACCAGATGAAGAGTAACAAATAATTGGAGTTGGTGATAATGTCTGGATTGGAACAAATGTATCTGTTCTTCCTGGGGTAACGATTGGAAGTAATACAGTGATAGGCGCAGGAAGTGTTGTAAACAAAGACATTCCATATGGTGCCATTCACCGAGCTGCTGGGAGCTAGGCCTGTTTGATCTCTCCAGCCAGAACAAATCCTTTTTTGGCTGCAATGACTGCTATAAATTCGTTGATCACAGCAGCTGCGGCAATCGTACCCTGTACAATCTGAACCAGTTCCGGTGCAGATGCTAATGTGGAGCAGATAATGCCCGTAAACACTAAAGATACGCCGGAATGAGGCAATAACGTCAGTCCGAGATACTTCCTCACAGTATTTGGCATATGGGTGAGCGTTGCTCCGGTTTTTGCTCCGAAGTATTTTCCGAACGCACGGGCAGCAATATATACAAAAGTATACAAACCAGCTCCGAGAATCAGATGGTAATCTAAGGGAGCCCCAAGATCAACGATGGCAGCTAACAGGGCAATACCGAGAATAGGAGCAAAATAATTGTTGACATGCTCTAACTGCTCAGAGGGAATAATGTTTGAGAATACTGCTGAAAAAGAAACACCCATCAGCATGTAATTGAGTGTAATACCGGAAAGAAGATAAGTATTTATGAGCCAGCCCATCAGCACTGTAACTGTAATACCGCAGAGTAGTACCATTAGGTTCGTACATTTCTTCTGACACTTTTTCAGTAAAAGTCCGGTTGGAAAACCAACGATAGCTCCAACAAACATTGGAAGAAAAATCATGACGGGAATCATATAAAGCGGGATTGTGCCTCCCGAAGTTATCCGGGCAATTAGAGAATTTACTGTAAAAAACACAGCGATTCCAACAACATCATCTAAGATGGTCATTGGAAGCAGGGTATCTGTAACCGGTCCTTTTGCGTGAAATTCATTGACAATAGATAATATGAAGTGACCTCACAGTTGTAGATTCGTGGATTTACCTGTAAACTATTAATAGTTGAAGATTAATGGTAACAGGGATTACCGCATACAAAAGGAGGCCACATATGAACAGTATAAT
>JAQVCP010000133.1 GCA_028689735.1 Hespellia sp.
TTTGTGGTAACTCATCAAGGCTATGCTCTCTGAGGAACTTTCCAACTTTCGTAATATACTGTTCTGGATTCTCCAGCATATGTGTCGGCACATCATGTGGAGTCGCCATTTTCATGGAGCGAAATTTATGTAATTTAAAATACTCTTTATTCTGTCCAACTCTTTTCTGAGAGAACAATACCGGTCCAGGATCATCGATTTTGATTGCTATTGCAATCCCAACATAGATAGGTGAGAGAACTATGAGTCCGCAAAAAGATAATAAAATATCTATTGCTCGCTTTATATATTTGTCATAGAATCCTGGATGATATTCTATATCTCCTACAGCTATCAAGTGTCCTCGAACACCATCGGCATTCTTCTTATCTGTTTCATCTTCAATAAACACAACTTTCTTTCCAGCCATTGGATTTTTTTCCACCCTTGTCCTATCCATACTATAGTTCTCCTTTTACATAGATTTGCAACATATTCTTTTACTAAAAGAAACTCTCTTTTCCCACTGCCATACGGAGATTGTTATTCCATACTGTACATGAATACACTTTTGTTCCTTCCGGAACAATTGCTTTTGCTGCAACAACAGCATTGCAATCTATCTGGCTAAATTTTTTTACTACCGAATTATGATTAACTACAGCTCCAGCACAAATGAAAGAACCAGCTTCTATTACAGCATTTGTATTGATTACAACGTTTGACTCAATCACGCAGCCAGCCTCCACAATTGCAGATTTACTTATAACCGCACTTGGATGAATTAAAGTCATGGGACGCTCAACAATTTTAAAAATCTTTTTTCTAAACTCAGGATTGCCAATAGCAATAACACATCCCTCATAATTTTCTTGAACTTGTGGCAAGTCCTGTATCTTCCCAACAGTATCCAATACCAAATCGTCTAGAAAATCTATTTTCTTGTATCCAATAGTTTCTGCCAATTCTTTTACTAGCCGACCGTACTGGCCGGCTCCAATAATCAATAAATTTTTCACAAGAACAATATCTCCTGTCTTTTGATTTATTTTTTTGCACTAAAAAAAGCCCCTCAAGGGACTTTTCCTTATTTCTATATTTCCATCATTCTACTGCCTTCGACACAATCTCCACCCCCACCTGCGCCTTGATCGTTCTCCCGAACATCGGCACCTCCAGATAAGCCTTCCGCTTGTGGCGGTCAATTTTTTTGATTGTTCCTTCCATTCCCTGCAGTGGTCCTTCAAGAATGGTCACTTTATCCTGCTCTATGATACCAATAGACATGGGCACAATCTGTTCCTCGCCTCCAAATTCTTGAAGGAAGTGGACTTCGTCTTCGGATAGTGGGACAATATCTTCTCCTGTTTCCAAAAGCTTTGTCAAACCCATGATTGCTTTCAATTCCTGAAACAAGCTTTCCACATTTTCTGTAATCATAAAAACGTATCCGGGGAAGAGGACTTTTTTCTGTATGGTCCACATTCCACGGATACGCTTTTTTTCTTCGTAATAAGGGATAAAGCACCGGGTGAGAATCTCGTCTGAGATCTTATGCTCACATTGTAACCGGATACTTTCCTCTGTGCCTGTGCACACTTGAACTACATACCACATGCTGGTTCCTTTCGTAATTCAGTATTATCCCTTGCCTATTCTATTTTTTCTGTCTCGAATCTATGTCATCTCTCCATAGCAAATAAATGATTCTTTATCCGGCTACTGCATCTTCTCAATTCTGCCTCGTTGATCAGCTTATAACGAGAAGAACTGCGAAAAAGTATGCTTCGCCACTCCGCCTTCATTCAGGTGGATTACTTATCTGCTATGACATCCACTTTCTCCGAACGCGGCAAGGCGACGATTCGGGTCTGAATGGAATTTGTTGATTACTGTATGTTGCTTGTACAAATGCGATTAAAGTATAGCACTTGTTGTCGAAGCTTGTCAAACAGTCTTATGCGATTCTCTACTAATTCTCTAACTAATCAAATAACTGCTAATTGAATAACTACTCTGCTTTATCCAGATGATAGGATTGAAGAACTACACGGCTTTATCCGGATGATAGGTCGGCACGATTTCTGCCACGATATCCTTCATCACACAGCTTTCACTGCGGCTTGCTTTGTCTAATCTGTCCAGCTGTTCTTCAAACAAGTCATCATCCATCTCGATTGGTTTTCCAATATGTATGAGCTCGTTATCCGTTTCCTGCATTCCTTCTTCCGCCATCAGAAGTTCTTCATAAAGCTTCTCTCCCGGACGAAGGCCGGTATATTTCACTTCGATGTCTACATCCGGTGTGTAGCCGGACAGGCGTATAAGATTACGCGCCATATCATCGATGCGAACGGGTTCTCCCATATCCAGAATAAAGATTTCTCCACCTTTTGCGTAATAGGATGCCTGGAGCACCAGAGAAACTGCCTCCGGAATGGTCATAAAGTAACGGATAATATTCTTGTCTGTGACAGTGACCGGACCGCCATCCTGTATCTGCTTCTTAAAAAGCGGAATCACACTGCCATTACTTCCCAGTACATTTCCAAATCTTACAGCCACAAAATCGGTATTGCTCCTGCGGTTCATCATCTGAACTACCATCTCACAGAGACGCTTGGAAGCTCCCATGATATTGGTCGGATTGACTGCTTTGTCAGTGGATATCAGAACGAATTTCTTAACTCCGGCCGCTGCTGCTGCCTTCGCTAACTTGTATGTACCTTGTACGTTGTTCTTAATTGCCTCGTTCGGACTTCCTTCCATCAAAGGTACATGCTTGTGTGCTGCTGCATGGAATACAAGTACCGGCCTATATTTCTTCAAAATGGAATTGACACGGTTTGTATTACGGACGGAACCAATCAGTGTCACCAGATTCAGGTCTGGATACTTTCGCTCTAATTCCATCTGGATATCATATGCATTGTTCTCATAGATATCAAAGATAATAAGCTGCTTTGGATTACTTTTTGCAATCTGTCTGCACAGCTCACTTCCGATGGAACCGCCGCCTCCAGTTACCATGACTACTTTACCGGTAATCGCTTCTAATATCTCTTCATTGTTGACCTTAATCTGTGCTCTTCCAAGAAGGTCCTGAATCTCCACATCACGCAACTTGCTAACGCTGACATCACCATTAACCAGCTGGTAGACTCCCGGAACTGTCTGAAGCTTGCACTTTGTCTCCTTGCATATATTGAGGATGGCTTTGCTGTTCTTTCCTGTTGTTGCAGGGATTGCATAAATGATCTTGGTGATTTTATACTTGGAAGCATTCTCGATAATGTCGCTCCGGTTTCCCACGATTGGGACTCCTTCGATCATTCTTCCAATCTTGTTGGGATTATCATCAATGACACAGCACACCTTCGTATTCAAATGTGGACTTGACATTAGTTCGCGAATCAAAGTCTGTCCGGAACGCCCTGCCCCGATAATCATGACTCGTTCTTTTTTCCCTTCTATGTCATCACCTTCATCTTGTCTCAGCCTGTTCTGATAGACTCGAATAAAACGATAGGCGAAGCGATCTGCAACCGTAAGTACAAAACAGATTACATATCCAACAAAATAGTAAGACAGGGGCATCTTCAATTTCATGAAGAAACCACCCACGAAATATACTGGAATCAGTATAATGTAGGCATATACCAACCGTGTAACCTCTGTTGTACTGACAAAACGCCAGATACTATGGTATAGCTTCATACAATAGAAAACTAAAACTGTGGTACAAATCCAATATGGCATGGACCAGAGATATGCATCAAGATATTGCTCCGGTATATTAGAATACACGAAATCGAAGCGAAGAAAAAGTGCCGCGCAATACGACACCATAATAATGATGATATCCAGAAAAGACATGATAACGGCTCTTTCGACCCATAACAAATCTGGTTTAACTTTCTTCTCATTTGAGCTCATATTATTTTCCTCATCTGTAACTTTTTCTTCTATAATTTATTCTTTTTTCTGTGTTTGCGGCAGTTTCTTCTATATTATAGTGTTATCTTCCTCATCAAATAAAGAATACGCTCTGCACAAACATATACTCAAACATGCTGACATCGTCATCTTTGAACTAACTATGCCGGATATGCTTCGTAAGGTAAATTACAACTGCTACTCCAATCACAACTGCAGTTGCGATCATTGCCCGCATCGGATTAACACACATTCCTGTCATAACAACTGTCCCATCTACTGCTGTGGACCGTCCAAGATTAGCAGCGTATGCAATAATTGGAGAAATAAATACTACGATGGCCAGTAATCCTGCCAGTAGAATACTTTTCATATACTTCATCTTAAACCTCATCTTCTCTTCTGAGTGAGACAGATATTGGGAATCCGCTTCACTGTTTGCTCATAACCTTATAGCAGCTGTCACTGCTGAATCGGGCTAAATAAAGTAAATGCTTAATCCACATCTACATACATTTCACTGTATAACTTCTGCTGTATTATAAACTAATCCCTAAAACAGGTCAAGCACATCACCAAATAAAGCACGTTTTTTTACAGATTTCACTACTTTTCGACAACCAATTCACCGCCACTTTACAAACGTTTTACAATTATGAGTGGTAATGAATTGCTCTGCTGATTTCTTCTGCTTTCTCTTGTCCATCCAGAATCTCAACCATCTTCAATGCAAAATCAATCGCAGTCCCCATTCCACGGCTCATTATGATATGATCAGAAACGACTACGGAGTCCCGGACTACTGTGGCTCCTTCCAGCTTGTCTTCTCTTGAGCTGTGACTGCAGGCCTTCCGACCCTTTAGAAATCCAAGTGCTCCAAAGATGCTCGGCGCCGCGCAAATTGCCGCAATATACTTGCCATTTGCATAGAACTCTTTTAGCAGATCTGTCAGGCCTTCATGCGCCTGAAGATTGGGCGTTCCAGGGATTCCACCCGGCAGAACCAGCATCTGGGTCTCCGAAAAGTTCATAGCATCAAATGTAGTATCCGCCTCTACAGCAATCTTGTGGGAGCTGACTACCTTCTTTTCATCACTAATCGATACCATCTTAGTGTCAATCCCTGCACGGCGCAGAATATCCACAACTGTCAACGCCTCTATTTCTTCATATCCATCCGCCAAAAATACACATACATTTTTCATATTGTTCATCCTTTCTTCTCTCTGATTACGTGTGTTGTGATCCACAATGCTGCATGTCCCACAGCACACCCATCATTCTAACGTTATCCTCAAATGAGGAGCTGCCTGCCCACTTCCAATACTTTCCTTGCAATCGATCAGAAGATTTGTTACTATCATTATATCATGACCGCAAGCGGTCATGATACCCTCCGGGGGATGCACAGCAGATTTCTGCGGTTCCGCAGAAACTGC
>JAQVCP010000045.1 GCA_028689735.1 Hespellia sp.
CAGTAGCATTCAAACGTCCCATGCGAATATTTTCCATGAGCGAGGTATTGAAAAGATACTGATCCTGTGCTACATAAGAAATTTGATCGTTCAAGGACTCCAAGCTCATATCGCAAAGTTTCTGCCCACCAATCGAAATGCTGCCCTGCTGGGGGTCATAGTAGTGTATCAACAATTTTGCGAGAGTGCTTTTTCCGGAACCTGATTCGCCGACTAAAGCCGTTTTCTGACCGGTTTTTGCGGAAAAGCTGACGTTGTTGATTACATTGCTGACTGTCACAACAGGTTGACCATTTGGTCCGGGTTTATTTTCAGAATATCCAAAGGTGACATGATTATATTTGATGGAATAATCTTTTCCGTGAAAACCATTATCTGACTGGTGCAACGATTCCGTATCCAAAACCTGTTCCAAGGAAGAAATCTTGTAATTAAGCTGGGGCATAGTAGGAAGAAAACCCAGCGATTTTAGAAGGGGCATCCCAATGCTTAACGATAGACATAATACAAGAATCAAATTTGGCAGTGTTGAATACCCGCAGAGAACCATCCAGGCTCCTAAAGGTAGTGTGAGAATAATTGTACACGGAAGCAAACTGCTATATACTGCCATCCAAGGCCAAGATGCTTTATACCATGCAAGGGTATAGTCCCTGTAATCCATAATGTCTTTACGATAGCGTTCATAAGAATCGGCATCCTTGTTAAACACTTTTACCACTTCCATACCGTTGATATATTCGATAATAGTGTTGTTCATTTTTTGTCCAGCCATATAATAGGGGCCCATCTTTTTCATGCCGACAGAATACATAATCATCATTGCCGCAAAGCTGAGTGGGATAGATGCTAAAGACATCAATGCTAATTTCCAATCGGTAAAGAACATAACAACATACACAGCCAACGGAACCATCAAATTGGCAAGTCCTTCTGGAAGTGAATGCGCAAGTAATACTTCCAGACTATCTACATCATCCACAAACAGTTTTTTAACAGTGCCGGTTCCTTTATCCTGAATAAAACCAAGTGGCATTTTCTCAAATCGTTTTTGCAATGCTACCCGCAGGCGCAGCAGTGTATTGTAGGCAGCCTTGTGTGACATATTCAAACCGACACCATAAAGAATCGCCTGTAAAACAAGGCATACTAAAACGCCTGTTACTCGTGTCATAATATAAGTAACATCAATCATGTTTCCCATTACCAGGGGCATGATAATCTGATAGGCCAATACAAAAGGAAACACACCCATGAAAACGCTCACCAGAACAATCGTGGTTGCAAGGTACATTTCCTTTTTGTGTGGGCCTGCATATTCCAATGCTTTTTTGAACATAAAACAAACCTCCTTCTTGAAAAATCCCTCAGAAATCACTTGTTTCTAAGGGATTTTTTACTAATCTATTGATTGGCTGCAGAACCACTTTCCTGTAATAATTCGCCCATTGTTCCTGAACAATCAATTTCCCTTGCACTTCCAGGATTGCCAATCACACTTCCGATATATTGGGCACCACCTTTAATTTCTCCAGACACATTACAATTTTTAATGGAAAATAAAGACATTACATCACTGCCTTCACTTTCTTCTTTTCCACCACCTACTATTCCACCAATACAAGTTGCTGTATCTGAAACAGCGATATGAACATCCTCTACTTCGCAATTTTGAATGACTGCACCTGTATCATCTGAATAAGTTCCAGCAAAACCAACCAAGCCACCAATTAATCGATTATTTGCGCCTGTTACAGAAATGGTGATATTATGAGCAGAACAATCCGTGATTTCTGAGGAGGCATAAGGTGCTCCACATATGCTTCCAATACCCCAGCACGCATTACCCTCTGCGCGAATCGAACCACCTGAAGCTGTACAGCCAGTAATAGAACTATAGGTTGCACCACCAACAACAATACCCGCAGAAGCACCATCATCACCTAAGACCGTAATATCTGCAGCAGCTGTGCAGTCCTTAATCAATGAAAAACCTGTTCCAACAACACCGCCAACTCCCTGGCAGCCTTGCAGTTCATTTTTTCCTTCAAGCGATACGTTTTCAATCGTACAATAAGTAAATTGCAAACCTACAGCACCACCGACCAGGTAGCCGCCTGTTATAGATACATCAGAGACTTTGAGATTCTTTATCGAAGTTGGCGCAGTTTCCGTTCCTGCAACACACCCGAACACCCCCACTGCCATGGACTGTGGTTCATTGACTGTCACATGGGAAATCATATGACCGTTTCCATCGAAGTTTCCCGTAAAGGCCACCTCTGGATTTGGCACTTCGGCATCTTCGGGTTTGTCTGACAACGATTCAAAGGTTCCAATCGGACTCCAATTGTCATAGCCGGAAAGGTCAATATCAGATTCAAGGATAAAGCTGCTGTCAAGATGCTCCCTTACTTTGTCTAGTTGTTTTGCTGTTTCAATTTGATAAGGCGAACTTACGCTCCCATCTCCTCCGGCAAAATCACTGTTCATCTTTGTTGTTTCACCACATGCCGTGAGCATAGAACACATAATTACCAATGTTGAAATTGCGGCTATGCCAACTCTGCCTCGTGTTTTTTTTGCATTTGTTTGTGTAGAAATCATACTATTGCTCCCTTCTTATCTAATTTCATAGACAATAAAAAAATAATTGCCGTAGTTAGCTTTTTCTAACCACGTCAATTATTTTACCTTACTTTATTTTACAATAAAACCCAAAAACAATCGGATACTACCCAAAAACAGTATTTATTTCATTTCTATCGCACCGTTTTTTGGTCTTTATAATATTTGGGAACCACACCATATTTTTTCTTAAAGGCTGCCGCAAAATTGCTCGGCTTCGAATACCCCACGCAGGCGGCAACCTGACTGACATTCAAAGTGCTTTCTAACAACAGACTGGCAGCCTTTTCCAAGCGTTGGTCGATAATATAGGAATGAACCGATGTGCCAAGCATCGCGTGAAACCCTTTTGTAAGTTTAGAAGTACTCAAATTGATTTCTCTTGCAAGCATTTCACAACTCGGAGCAAACGCAAGTTGACTGTCTATAATACGTTTCGCCTCAAGAATAGCATCACGATCCGTTCTTGATATGTCTGTTTGTCCAGAAGCTAATATGCCGATTTCCAACACTTCACTTAAATATACCGAAAGCATTTCAAGGGTTTTACTTTCTAAATATAAGTAGCCCAAGCCCCCGCGATATTGGGAAAAGTCTTTTATCTCCGCCCACATATGATCCATATAGGGTGTAGTTTTTACCTTGGATATTCCATCCAGCAACTTTTTTTCATAAGCATCAATTTCACTGCTTTCAAAATGTTCATGTAAGATTTGGGTGAAATAATTTACAGGTAATTTTATACTCTTAAAGAGAAAATCACTATTTTTCCCATAGCACATATACTCTGTTTTTCCATGTCCACGATAAATACAGGATTCCCCCTTTTGTATGGTAATAGCCTTCCGTTCATTTGCTATACTCCATGAGATCCCTTCATTCAGACAGAAAATAATTTGCAAATATTCCTCACTATGTAACCCCTGCACGTTCATATCGGTTAAATAATTCATCTTCCAATCGGACAGTACAACGCCTTGCTTCGTAGTTGTCTGTGAAATATAACCGGTGCCCATGTCTGACGGAATATCAACGGATACAGTTTGTGGAGAATTGGAAAAGAGATCATGATACAACGAGTTTAGATATTGATTTGAAGTATACATTGTTACTCCTCTTTTTAGGTTTGTTAGTTGCCACTAACTATAATACATTGATTTTCCTTTTCAGTCAAGAGTCTCTCACACCCCCGGATCCCCCTCTACAATTTTTATTGTTTCGAATTTTTGATGGATTCCTGCGAACAACACAGTGCAGTCTGAACCCTTTTCGTATCTCATAGGACTCAAGGCTCAATCCACAGCCGTCGCAAAGCTCTTCTATATCATTTCTGGTGTATGCATGCACATCTCCCTTTTTGCATAGTTTATTCAAAAAAGGAATTTCAATATGATTAAAAAACCACATCATACCATTACTTTTTGAAGCCATATCTCTTAATATAAATCTTCCGCCTGGACGCAGCACTTTTGCAAGACTAAGAAAATTTTTTTGTTTATGATTCATAGGTTATCTGCTCTACAGTTAGTCATTTCTAACTATAGTATACTACTATTTTTATTCATGTGCCATAGCAAAATAAAGATTCACTGAAACTTTTCTTGTAGTTTCCAGTTCTTAACAGACTTCTCTTTTTCCCACATTGTTTTATAAAGTGGTACCGTCTGCATTAATTCATCATGCTTTCCGCATCCTTTCAATACTCCATCAGACAAAACAAGTATTTGATCTGCGTTTCGAATATAAGACAACATATGTGATACAAGAAAGACTGTTTTCCCTTGTATCATTTCCTCCACTCCTTTTTGAATCACTACCGCATTTTCTGCATCCAGACTGGAAAATGCCTCGTCAAGGAGAATAATTGGCGCATCTTTTAGAATTGCTCTTGCAATGGCTACCCTCTGACGTTCTCCTCCTGAGAGGCTTCCACCGCCCTCGCCAATTACAGTCTGATATCCTTGTGGCAGTTTTTCAATAAACTCATGGCAATGGGCTTTCTTCGCTGCCTCTACCACTTGTTCATCCGTTGCATTCTGGTTTCCCATACGAATATTGTTCATCATGGTATCCTGAAACAAATATATTTCCTGAAAAACAACACTTACATGTCGTACCAGATCATGATGATTCAACTCAGATATGTCCTGTCCATTCAATAGGATTCTACCACTCTCTGGTGTAAGAAATCCCGGGATAAGATTCAAAATTGTAGACTTGCCACTTCCAGATGGTCCAACCAATGCAGTAATGCTTCCCGGTTTTGCCCAAAAGCTTACATGCTTTAACGCCTTACGTTTGCCATCATAACAAAATGATACATCTTCAAATTGCACCTCAGACTGCCTGTCTGTATACGGTTTACTTCCCTGCTTTTCGTTTTCAGATGGCAGATTATGAATTTTATCTATGTTATCCAGTGCAGTATCTGCCAGATTCATCATGGCAAACGAACCCATTAGAGCTTCTAAGGGTCGATAAAAAATAATACCCATAATTGCAAAAAACAGATATGTTGCAGGAGCCAATGAACCGGAATGAATCATTTCAATGCCGACACCCAGACTCAAAAACAGACCTATATTTAAGCCGATTTTATATAACATATTCCAATTTGTCAAAGTAGATTCATAGCAGTCGGAAGAAGTACAATAATTATCTACCTGCTTTTCTACCAACTTACCAGACTGTTCCAGGCGATATGCCTTGATTGCTTCTATACCTTGAACATATTCCAATGTAGAATCAATCATTGCCACTTGTGCTTTTTCTTTTTGCCTGCCGCAAGATACCATACTTTTTTGAAATCTCCGATATAGAAAATAACCAGGCAAAATCCCCACAAGTAGCAGCAATGCCATCCGCCAGTCAACGATAAACAACATCACTGCAAATATGACTGTCATAACCATACTAGAAACAAAACCCGCGATGATCTCCATAATGTTCATTTCTATAAAACTCAAATCTGTTGTGAACAATGAAGTCAGTTGACTGATCTTATCTTTTGTAAAAAAATATAGTGGAAACTGTTTTATTTTAGCAGCAATAGAAATTCTTTCATCACGTATGATAGCATAAGATACCGGCCGCCCCGACGCAATCGTAACATAATAAAAGACAAAATACAGGACGGTATAGATCAGAAAGGTAAGACTATATCGCATCAGACTTTCTTTTGCAAAAGTTTCATTCAACACATCTTTCAATACAAGAAACAACGCAAAGTAGATTGCCCCCTCACAAATAGAAGTCAGCATCTGAAAAATCCATGCCCGATATAATCGTTTTTTCCGCTCTTTCGCAAGTCTTAAAAATTTACGTATTATTGTAATCATTTATTTGCACCTCTCATTTCCCATTTGTCGGATTGTTTCAATGCATCCCACATATTCTGATAGGAACTGCATCGGTCAATCAACTCATCGTGTGTGCCAGAATCGATGACTCTTCCTTCTTCCAATACAATAATGGAATCAGCTTCTTTGATGCTGGAAAGGCGGTGTGCAATAACTAACACGGTTTTTTTCTGAGACAACTTTGCTAATGCATATTGCAGTAAATCCTCATTGTCTGCATCAATATAGGCTGTTGCCTCATCAAGAATAACAATGGGTGTGTTTTTAAGAATCGCTCTGGCAATTGTAATTCTTTGTTTTTCACCACCACTTAACTTTATTTCCTTATCAATAATTGTGTCATATCCATTTGGCAGACGCATGATAAAATCGTGGCATACCGCTTCTTTCGCTGCCTGTATGACTTCTTCCTCCGTGGCTTGCGGATTCCCCATTTTAATATTTTCCCTAATACTCTTTTTGAACAAAAAAGTATTCTGGGTCACAAAGGAAATCTGTGCCATAAGTTGCGTTAATGGAATCTGCCTGATTGGTACTCCACCCAGACAGATATTTCCTTTATTCACATCCCAAAAACGGCATATCAAACTGGCTACAGTGCTCTTACCACTTCCTGAAATACCAGCAATGGCAGTCACTTTTCCATCTGGTACTTGAAAAGAAATATCCTTTAATACCATTTGATCTTCATTATAAGCAAACGTAACATGTTCAAACGAAATCGTATGGTCTGAGATATTTATTTCAGAATTTGTATCTGACATTTCTTCCAGCTTCAAGATGTCATCAATTTTCTTGGCAACCGAAGCGTTCATCCCAATATAATCAAAGTTATTAGAAACTGTTTCCATTGGAATCAACATAGCCAATCCCATAAAAAGATACATGATAAAGCTGGCTGCTGTCACACTATTTGAAAGATACATCAATCCTGCAAGCGGGAACAGGAACACAAGATTACTATTCAAGTCAGCATGATTAAACGCTACATACTTTAAGCAGCTCCTAAACCATTCTGTTACAACGGTACTATAAGTACAAATGCTTTCTGATAGACGACCATAAGTTGCATCATCTGCGGTGAAAATTTTCAGTTCTTTCATTCCATTAATATATTCCACAGTTTTTACACTGACATCTGCCGATGCCTGATTGAATTCATCCATCTTTTTCATCTGCACCATAATCATGAGCGCACCTATTACAATAAACAGCACTACTGGAATCATCATAATTTCCGCTACCCTTATATCCAAAATAACAAGGAGAATCTCCATGCACAACGGAACTGCTATTCCAGATATAATTTCCGGAATATTATGTGCATAAAAAGTCTCTAACTGCTCCATGTTATCCATAATAATTGTCTTAATCTGACCAGAAGCCGTTGCTTTTACATACCCCATTGGCAAATGGGCAATCTTATGAAATAACTTTTTACGAGTTTCCCCCAGTGTCTGATAGGCCACCTTGTGCGAGATTTTTGTTCCTGTGCCAAATAGCAGATGTTTTGCAATCGTCGCTATGACAATCAGGCCTACATATAAGTACAGATTTTTTGTCTGCTCATTCAAAAAGCAAGTCACAAGGCCAAGCAGACCAAAGTAGGGTAAAATACCGCATAGAACCGATAGAACACAGCAAATAACTGCAAATATCAATCTATGTTTATCTTTTCTATTCATTAGTCCCAAAAGGGCTTTTATATCACTCATTACATTTTGTCCTCTCTTTTTGATATAGTGAAATGCCAAAATCTGATCGATACTCCATTTTACCTACCAGGTATAGTAGCAGTTCCATGACTTTAATACGCATAAGATAATTACGGTATTGTTCTGGCAGCAACAACAATTCAGTGAAAATATGTTCGACACTTTTTGATGCCGGCTGCACAAAACATCCTCCATCAAAAAAAAGTTCTTGAAAATCCATATCCTCGTCAAAGGCCATCGTTCCCAGCATAATATTGAGACTATTAATAATCTGTGGCAAATAGGCCACAAGGGATACTCCAACAAAAGGCTCTTTCCCAAAATTGCAGTTGTCTAATCGACTCGTCCCATTGAATACTGATATATCATGTTCATGCATCACTATATCCATCTGCCCGCTAAACATCATTGTCATCTTTCCTTGAAAACAATAGGTAACTTCTATAAAAGGTGCACTGTATCGGATATTCTTGTGAATCGGCTTCGAAATGCAAACATTACTGTACACAATTTCAGCACCTGGCATCACATCAAAACTCTGCATGGTACCGTGCCCGAATTTAGATGCAATCTGGTAAAGTTTTGAATCCCTGGCAGCAGTACAGTCACCAATTAATTCTTGGAAAAAAAGAATATCATTCTCCATTCGCTTCAAATGACCGTCTCCTTTCTGACCTTAGGAAAAACTCGTGCAGTCTATGTAAATTGTCCGATATAAGATCATAGTCCTCCTGAAGTCTTCCATCATCCAAATGAATAATTCTTGTACAGGCTGTAGTCAGGAATTCATAATCGTGTGTCACCACAAAAATGACTTTTCCCATTTCAGAAAGTGTCTTCAATAATTTTGAAACCCGAATCATGCTCTCATAATCAAGTCCGCTGGTCGGCTCATCAAAAATCAGAATCTCTTTTTCGCATATCATACTAACAGCAACTGCTACACGCTGTTTCTGCCCACCAGAAAGAGTATTTGGATGATCCGTGCGGTATTCGTATATCCCCAATCTCTCCATCGCTTGTTTTACTGCATCCAGATCAGGATGTTTAAGGCCAAAGCAGCACTCTTTTTCTACTGTTTCTGCAAAGAGTTGATAATTTACATCCTGCATCACCATATAAGACCGTTTCAATCTGTCCTTCGCATTTTGCTTTTTATCCTTCCAGGAAATCGTACCTGTATAGTTCCTATGCAATCCACATAGTGTTCTGGAGAAAGTTGTTTTTCCGGCTCCATTATGACCAATAATTCCAACAATTTCTCCCGGAGCCGCTTTCAGTTTCAGGTTACTTAAAATCAGTTTTTTCTTGTAATACAAAGATAAATCTTTTATATCCAATATTGGCCTTTGTTTCTCTGATGGCAGGATTCCAGGATGCACATCGGACAATTTTAAAGCACGAAGTCCCATCTTGTGTCGTTGATGATCAGAAAGTGAGAGAAACTGTTGTGTTGAGAATATCCTGGACACAGTTCCATTTTCCATGTATACAATATGATCTGCCAATTCTCTTAGATAGTAAATTCGGTGTTCAGCAATCAGAATTGTCTTTCCTTGCTTTTTCAACAGTTCCAGAGTACACCGGAGCTCTTCGATCGCATCCATATCCAAATTGGAGGAAGGTTCATCCAGCAGATAAACATCGGGTGACAAGGCGTAAATAGAAGCAAATGCTACTTTCTGCTTTTCTCCTCCTGACAATTCAAAAATGCTGCGTCCAATTAGATTGTTTATTCCCAACTCTTCCATTGTTTTTTTGATACACCTTTTCATCTTTTCCTTTGGATAAGACAGATTTTCCATTCCAAATGCAATTTCACTATCTGTATCTACATTAAAAAACTGGGTACGTGGATTTTGAAATACCGACCCTACTCGTTTTGCTATTTCATATATGGGAATTGTCTGTATATTTTTTTCATCCACATAAGTTGCACCAGTTAGTTCACCTGGATAAAAATACGGAATTAGTCCATTTACAAGGCGGGTCAGCGTGGTCTTGCCACAGCCGCTTCGTCCACATAACAGCACGCATTCTCCCTTTTGAATCGTCAAATCAATATTGTGCAGCCCTCCTTTTAGCATCACTCCTTGATAAGTAAAAGATACTTTTTCAAAATGAATCATCAGCCTGCACCTCCCTTTAATTTCACCCAAATCGATCCTGCCAAAAATAAGGTGAACAAAACACCGCATAACACATCCGTAATTTGAAAATGTATTTCTGCTATGCAGGTTCGCGGTTTCGGATTTTCAAGTCCTCTTGTGACAGCCGCTGCGGATAATTCATCGGCGACCTTTAGGGCAGACATCATCATCGGAACATAGATACATTCCACCGTACGAATAGGATGTGTCAGCAAACTTGTGAATGTTGGACCGACATCCCGCATACACATGGCATCATTAATATAACAATAATCTTCATGAACCATAGGAAAATACCGTATCATGACCGTCATAGGAATAATCATTGCCTTTGGCATATGGATACGGTTCATAGCTGCCATGAATTCATTTACTCTCGTTGTACTTACCAATATCCCCCCGAGCATGGCACAGGGGAATATCTTACGGATAAATACTGTAAATGTTACAATTACGACCTGCAGTGTTCCAACCAGATGACATGTACCGATCATATGCAAAACCACCATTCCAGCATAGACAATTGCCATTTTTACAGTGAATCGCTTTGCACCTGCTAACACGCCCAGAATCACTATACAGGCAACTAGCACAACTTCATACAATAAAGATGGGGCAAGAAACAGTGCCACATTCCCCACAATCAATAAATAAAGCTTTGTGCGAGGATCTAAATGTAAGAAGGCAAACATATCTCTTGTCTGGATTTGCAGTTCCATCATACTATTCCAGCTTTCTCAAAATGCTTTTTTAAGAGTTTTTGCCCCAACAGCCCACTGATTACCGCACAGATCAATACTCCAATGATCATAGCCGGGAGCATCCAGTTTTGTGCTGTTGAAACCATCGTATCCATATAAGCTGGTTCTGTTCCTTTTTCAACCAAATATTTCACATAAGAATCCCGGTCAAACCAAAGCATACCATAAGAAAATACTGGACTAATGACAAAAATCATATAGGATACCAGATTGCGCCCCTTACTTCTGAACTTTCCCGAACCAGCCAGCAAATCAGCTGCAACGCCAAGAATACAATAGGCCAGACACATAGACCAGTACATGCCAAGTACGAACAAGACTCCCCCCACCAATATACCAGTAACAATGATTGGACCATGCTTCGGAATTTTTGCAAGTATCAGCATATAAACTGGTCCGCACAGCAATGCAATGGACAGTGGGCAAAGGAAAGTCAACACTGGAAAGAATCCAAAGATTGCCTCACCAATCATGGCACACACCATATATAAGGCAGCAAGAATCCCCGTAGTAATCAGGTCACGCACAGATAGGCCCTTCTTTATTTGTTGCGAATTATACATTTTTATATCCTCCTGTTTTTTATTTGTTGACGTAATTGCATTGACCTGCAAACAAAATCTTGATAGAATTGTTACAGTTAGAATATACTAATCCGCCAACAACGACATTCTATCCAGTGAATCCCATAGTGTCAAATCTGAATAAAAAGGTTGAATTGCTTTGTTGAGAGAGCGAAAGAACCGTATACAACAGTACTTTTCTCTTTTTAATGATTAGAGCTTATGATGTTTTGGATTATAAAAAAAGATAGAATGGATTATTCTGACTACTTATGAAATGGGGTGAATATAATGCGGGCAGATTCTTGGCAGACTGTACATGGTTTTGGTGATGCCTCTTTTTATCTTTATGATTATCATTTCGAGCAGAATAACCTTAACGGACTCAGTATTCTGCGGCCACAGGACAGGCAGGGAGATGGACAAGTATATCAAGTACAGCCGACAGACGGACTTTTTCTATCGGCCGGAAATTGGACCCCCTATGTACCAATGGAACGCAGATACGAAATCAGTCAGCGGTTGATAAAGCTCTATTATTTGGAATCGGGCGGTATCACACTGATTCAAAATGGAAAAAAAGCTCTGCCTATCACAGAGGGGATTCATCTTTACCTAAATAAACCCTCGCAGGGACGTGTGCTGTATTCTCCAAATATTCCCATCCGTTACAGTTCTGTTTTATTATTCGAAGACTATATCACAAAAAACCTGCAGGATCGATTTACTTCTGATGATTTTGACTATGCTGAGGTTTATGACTGGAAGGTATTTGATTATAACACACCAGAAGTCGGGAGCCTTTTCTTGCAAATTCGGGACAGGCTGATTTCCGGAGAGGTCTCCCGACTCTATTACGAAAGCAAGGTCGGTGAATTGCTTTCTATTGTAGTCTCCAATTTTCATAGAGAACGACAGATTGCAGGTACTAATCAGAAGACAGTTTCCGCATTTGAAAAGAAAGCACTGGAGGCGGTACGGCAAGCCCTTGAGCAGAACATCCTGAATCCCCCAGAGTTATCGCAGCTTTGTAAGATTTCTGCGATGGGGCAGACAAAACTCAGGGAATCCTTCAAGGCTGTTTATGGTGTTCCAATCGGTGCTTATATTCGACAGATGAAAATGCGATATGCTCAGCTTCTGCTTAAAAAACCAGATTTGACAATCAGAGCAATTGCAGAGCATTTGGGATATGCCAATGCCGGTAAATTTGCGGCAGCTTTTCGCAAAGTATATGGACAGTCACCAGAAGAATATCGAACAGGGGCACTAAAATAGGCAGGGGAGTTTTTTGCACTCTCCTGCCCTTTTGGTTCATCATGTTTTTAACTACTCTTTACTCTGTTCCTGTTCCATCACCCAGAAGCTCCGGCAATTTGGAACTGCAAAATAAATCAATTCCTTTTTGAGCTACTTCATCAGAGGAACCCGTAAGGATACCAGCAGCTAACCAATATGCATTTTCTCCCTCCATGAAGTTCGCAATATCATCCAGATTTTTGCCGTACTGGAACTCAATATGAGAACTCGTTTCCGGGGTGTCTGGTGCAAATGCAAAATAGGAAAAGTCATCTGAGTTTTTATCTTCACTCTGATATACGGTAAAGCCCTCTTTAAGAGTATCACCGAGATTTTCATAAGAATGGCTGAATACCTCCTTGCCGTCCTTGTCTGTTCCGCTAATGGTATTACCAGAAATTGTAATCTGATTTACACCCTTAACAAAATAGCAGTCAAAAGCGGTGCGTTCCGGATGTGCTGTATATTCATCAACAGCATCCTGACCATATAAGGTTCCAGTATAGGTTGCTTTCAGCAGCTCTGCATTTGCAGCAGCATCTTCTTTCGGACCATATTTGCCACAAGCCTCAACCCAAAGATCGTCGTATTTTTCTTGTGTCAGTACGGTGAAAAGTTCATCATAAGTGCCGGTAATCTGGGATAAGAACGCATCATCTGACTGCTCAGTCTCGCTGGTAGGGGCGCTGACTGCGCTGCTGGGTGCCTGTGTGTTAGTCGTAGTTGCGCAGGCAGATAAAAGACCACACGCAAGGACTAAGCTCATAATTATAGATAAAAATCTTGTTTTTTTCATTGAAATATCCTCCTGTTTTCTGGGTAGTTGTTTAGTTTACGATGTACTAGATGGATTAATCTGTCATAATGCCTGTTTCAGCTGGCGATGAATTCTGACTGCGAAATAAATTGTGACAAGAGAAGTCAGAACATCGGCCACTGCCTGGGAACACATCACGCCATTCATGCCAAGTGCCATAGGGAGCAGTAGAATCACCGGGACAAACATGATACCCTGACGGCAGATATTTAAGATACCGCCCACCAGTGCCTTGCCCATTGCCAAATACAGCGTGGAATAGGTGTACTGCAGCCCAAAGGTGAAGAACATAATCGTGTTAGCACGCAGAGCTGGAACCGCAATCGCAAGTACCTGGGCATCCTTGCTGAACAGGGACAGAAGTGGAGAAGCAAAGAGGAAAATCAGGATGGTAAAGATAACGCCAAATCCTGTGGTCCACTTCATGCAGCTCTTGATTGCCTCCTGCAGACGGGAGTAATTTTTAGCGCCGTAGTTGTAGCCCGCCATAGGCTGAAAGCCCTTCATGTATCCAATCACTACATTGGCTCCAATGGTCACGATGCGCAAAACGATTCCCATTGCGGCCACGGCCTCGTCTCCATACATGCTGGCAGCGTTGGAGATCAGGCTCATGGACAAAGATTGAAGCAGTTGTAAAAGCAACGTGGAAATACCAATTTTAACAATCTCACCGTAAATTTCTCCGGTTGGTTTGAAATAGGAAAGTCCGATTTTAACAAGTGTTTTTCCACCCGCAAAAAATCTAACATAAATAGCAGCGGTAACGATCTGTGCAATGAGCGTAGCAATCGCGGCTCCCTGTACACCAAGATTAAGACCATAGATAAAAACAGGATCAAGGATCATATTCAAAATCGCACCAGTCATCATGGCCGTCAGAGAGATATTGGATGCCCCTTGTGAAACGGCCAGATTTCCTGCGGTTACATTGATTGCGCTGAATATGGTGCTGATGACAAACACCGCAGCATATTTCTTAGCAAAAGGCATGATGGTTTCGGTGGCGCCCATAAAACGAAGTACCGGCGTCAACGCTGCAAAAACAAGAATCGCAATAACGACTGCGGTAATAACACTTGTGAACATTGCCGTTGATGCGACCCGGTGTGCCTTTTGGGTTTCCTTTTTACCAAGCAGACGGGAAATGTAGGAACCCGCACCGACACCAAAGGTAAGTCCGATACCAGAAAAAATCAAAGAAATAGGAAATGCTACGGAAACGGCAGCTACCTGCTGCGTTCCAAGACTTCCCACAAAATAGGTGTCCACCACGTTATAAAGTGCGGTCACCAACATGCTGACGACCATGGGAATGCCTAGCTTAAACAGGGATTTTGATACATCTCCCTCACTCATAAGTTGTACTCGATTCGGTTTCATTTTCTTTATACTCCTTTTTTAGTTTTTGTCGGTTAGATAATGCTAACGTTGACACGTCGTACTTTACTCGCATATAATAAAAAGCGCAAGAGGCGCACCTCATTGTTGGTTCCGTTTTGAGCAGCCCAGAAATCCATTGGTTTTATGGGGAATTTTCAGTATTTATACTTAACAATTTTATAAAATCGTGATAGAATAAAATTGGATTGTGACCTTATTTTGAGATAAAAAATGCTATATTAGGAAAGAAAGAAGGAGGAAGATATGGAATTGTCAGTAACTGATTACCTTCTGGAATTACCAGAAGCAATGCATTTTGCAAAAGTACAGGAATTATCAAAAGATGGAGCACTTATATATCGTATGCTTTCTGATTATGGCAGTGGTTCCTTTCAGATTTTTCGTTTTGAAGATGATTTACTTTTCATTCTGGTTGCAGATTTTACACCGAAAAACACCTTTGAAAAAGTCGCTGAAATTTCAGAGGACTACCTTGAAATTAGCCAGTTTGAAACAGACAGCAGTTTATTTAAAGTAGGTGGTCGTAAAACGCAGCAGATCAGTAAAGGTATTTACTGTTATGTGAATACGCAGAAAAAGACCTATGTATATTGTGAGAAAGAAAAACCAGTTCGATTTGCAAAAATTATATTGACTCGAAAATATTTTGATACATTTTTCCGTCTACATTACGGAAAAGATTATGAACAAACCAAGTCTGCCAAGGACTATATTTTGCGAAACCCTAACCAGCCTGAATTAAACTTTATCTTTCAACAGATTCGTGATTGTCAGGCAGAGGGGCAAATATTAAGAATGTATTTGGAAAGTAAGGTTCTGGAATTGCTTTCTCTCGTCGTAAAAGGTATGGAACAAGAACACATCTCTGTAACCCTGAACTACAAGGATATTCGCAATTTGAAGAAAACTGTTACCGTTATGAAAAACGACTTGGCGGCGTACCCTTCAGGAGAAGAACTCGCAAAAATAGCGAATATGAGCCCTGCCCGATACCAGTTGGCTTTTCGCAAACATTTTGGTACAACACCCTATGAATATTTAAAAGAAATGCGGCTCAATCAAGCCCTGCTGCTATTAAGAAATTCCGACTATAGGATTTCGGGAGTCGCAGCAAAAGTGGGATATCACAACTCCGGGCACTTTGCAAAACTGTTTAAAAGTGCCTACGGAATCGGACCGAGAGAATACAGAAAAGTACATGGAATTAAGTGATTTTTTTTATTTCCCTGCAATCCCATCGTGACCTGTTTGAAAAAATCAGCAGACCATATGCCTAATGTTTCGCTGTCTCTGATAAAAGGTTCCACATCCTCTTTTGCCTTTTCATCAATTTTAACATTCAACCCATAGGAACGAACTTCTTTCTCTAAGACCGGGAAAGAAAAAAAATCAGAACCTTTTGATTTCTCAAAAGATCCTGATTTTTATACTAACGAATAAAGAAATATTTTATTTCGTAATTTTTATATCATAATATTCAACTTTTCCATCCTGAACCTCCAGCCCAATATCATATTCTGTCTTTTCATATACACGATACGTAAATGCTGCCCGTTCACCAACAAAGATCTCTACCATGTCGTTATCAATAAGAACTTTCACGTCTATCGTGTCACCATCCTTGAATGAAAATGGCTTTTCACAGACTCGAATTCCGTCTGGCCCCGGGTCCTTTGGCATTCCCACATTGGTGCAGGACTCTCTCCAGAAAGGATCCACATCCATTGGAAGATTTACCAGAGACACTCTCTGCATTCCCGGTTCAATCCGGAGCTCCAGGCACCTTGCTGCCTGCTCATTTGATTTTAAGAGGAGCCCGAAGTGATCCTTACAGTCCGTTGGTTTTATTTTGCAGCTAAAGAGTACACTTTGTTCCTCAAATTCAAAAAATCCATATCCCAGCGTGCTCACTGCATCGACTACAATTGTATTATTACCATACCGTTCAGAGGTTCCCCAGATTGGTTTATAGGTCCAGTCGACCGGGTTCTGAATAGACTCTTCCACTTCTTTTGGAAGTTTCACATCCAGTTCTCCGTCTGCATTTGCCACTACCTCATGCGGAACACAAAATGCACCGCCCCAGTACCATTCTCCGGTATCGCTCGCATTTGCCCGGTCATGTGCCCATGCAAAATAAAATCTTCTTCCTTCTTCATTTTCCATAGATTTGGCTGCATAAAATCTTCTTCCACCGATTCCTTCCATTTTGGGAGTCCGCCATGGTCCAAAAGGTGACTTGGAAACTCTATATATTGTATCCACAAACTCGGAAAACCTGGAATAAGAAAGATACCAGTTATCCCCCATCTTATACATTTCGCAGCACTCTGGACAGTTCGTATGGTAAGGCTTATAAACAGGTCCGTAATAGTTCCAATTCACCAGATCTTCTGATCGATACAGCACGATACAGCCGGTCTTTGTAGGCGGACCTTCTTTAATTCTTCCAGAAATTAAAATCCAATAGCACTTATCATCCTCATTATAGAAGACATAAGGATCTCTCCAGTCCAGTTGCTCATACAGCTCTGCCATTGGTGAAATCACCGGATTTGCTGCATCCTTTGTCCATTTGATTCCATCATCACTTGTTGCATGACAGATGGTCTGCTGATCATCAATATGATAATTATAACCGGTATAAAAAATGTGATATTTTCCTTCTCCGTATATCACTGATCCGGTCCATACTCCATCTGCATCCGGATCAGTTCCCTCTCCCGGATACAAAGCCGTCTCCAGCTCCTCCCAATGTACCAGATCTTTTGATACAGTATGACTCCAGGTGGTTCTAAGCCGCGCCGGATATACTGTAGTTCCAACTGGGGGCGTCAGCGAAAAAATATGATAAGTCCCATCATGATAAAATGGAATCGCATCGCCTGTGGAATCTGCAGCTGATGTTTTTCTAAATATGTCCATAAAATTTCTCCTTAAAATACTATTTATTTTTCTTCTTTCCAAATCTTTCAGAAATCATTTCTTTTTGTGAATCAATAATAACCGCTACCATAATGATAATTCCCTTTACGACCAGCTGCCAGAAGGAACTGACTCCCATTAAGTTCAGACCATTGCTGATGATACCAATTACAACCGCACCGATGACCGTACCACTTACATGACCGACACCACCTGACATGGATACACCTCCAAGTACACAGGCCGCAATGGCATCCATTTCATAGCCGTCCCCTGCCGAGGGTTGTCCGGAATACATACGCGAACTCAGCACAAGCCCTGCAAAGGCCGCAAGAAGTCCCGTCAGTGTAAATACCATAATTTCAACTTTTTTGATTGGGACACCTGATAATCTTGCGGATTCTCTGTTGCCTCCAACTGCATAGATATAGGTACCCAGTTTCGTCTTATTTAAAAGGAAAACAAATACAACAATTAAAACGATCATATACACTACCGGCAGAGGAATCAGGCCAAATAAGTATCCGGTTCCAATCATTGCGTATGCATCGTTGGTGATACGCGTAGATTGTCCGCCGCTGTATATGTATGCGATTCCTTTTGCAATATTCATAGTAGAAAGCGTCACAATAAAGGCCGGCACTTTAAATGTTGTTACGATAAAACCATTAAAAAATCCTACCAATGTTCCTAGAGCCAGCCCAATCAAGATTGCAGCTCCCATTGGTACTCCATTTGTCACAGTAAATCCTACCGTCAATGTTCCAGTCATTGCCACAATAGATCCCACTGACAGATCAATGCCACCAAGAATTATGACCATAGTCATTCCCAATGCTAAAAAGATATTGTTGGAAATCTGTCTCAGCACAGAAATAATATTATTTCCCGTCAAAAAGTTTGGTGTCATAAAAGACAGCCCGATTCCAATAATCAACATCACACACAAGATTCCCATATTGGATTTCAACATAGAAATTACGGGATTTGTACTCTTTACTTTTATTTTTTCATTCATTATTTTTCGCCTCCAGTCGCATATTTCATTATTTCTTCCTGTCCTAATTCGTTTCTCTCCAGCTTTCCTACGATCTTACCTGCGCGGACAACGCAAACATTATCACACATATTAATAATCTCTGGTAATTCTGATGAAACAAGAATGATCGCCAGACCCTTGCCTGCCAGCTTATTAATAATAGAATAGATTTCCGCTTTTGCCCCTACATCAACACCTCTGGTCGGCTCATCCAGAATCAGTACCTGCGGATTTGTTGCAAGCCACTTTGCGATCACTACCTTCTGCTGATTCCCTCCAGAGAGACTGGAAACGGCAATATCTTTTGATGCCGCCTTTACATTTAACTCACTTATATATTTTTCAATTACCTGATTTTTCTTTTTTTCACTGATTGCAATGCCACTTTTTACTGAATCCAGACTAGACAGCATAATGTTAAATCCCACCGAATTGATCAACGTAAGTCCCTGCTTCTTTCTGTCTTCCGGAACCATTGCCAGGCCTTTCTTGATTGCATCCATACTATTTTTAACATTTAATTTCTCGTTGTTCAGATATACTGTGCCACTGTCAAATGGATCATTTCCAAATATCGCCTGCATAATCTCGCTGCGTCCCGCTCCCACCAGACCGGAAAATCCCAGAATTTCTCCTGCATGTACAGAAAAGTTCACATTTTCAAATACACCTTTCCTGGTCAAGTTCTCAACGCGAAGAACCTCTTTATCCATTTTATTATAAGTACGGGTATAATAATTAGTCAGACTTCTTCCAACCATCATGCTGACTAATTCATCTGCATTGGTTTTTGCCGTCTCAACGGTCCCCACATAAGTTCCATCTCTCATTACCGTCACACTGTCAGAGACTGCAAACAGCTCTTCCATTCTGTGTGAAATGTATATAATGCTTACATGCTGAGCCTTCAATCTGGCCATTGTCTCGAACAGCTTATTTACCTCTTCATCAGACAGAGAAGACGTTGGTTCATCCATGACCAGTATTTTTACATTAAACGATATTGCTTTTACAATCTCGACCATTTGCTGCTGCGCTATGCTCAATTTCCCTACCGGCTTTGTTACATCCAGATGAAGCCCCAGCTTTTCTGTCATTTGCTGCGCTTTTTCATTCATCTGTTTCATATCTTTCGTCCTGAATTTTGTCATGATTTCTCTGCCCAGAAAAATATTTTCTGTGACGGTCAGATACGGGACCAGTACTATTTCCTGGTGTATGATTCCAATTCCCGCCTCCTGAGCCTCATGGATTCCTGACATTTTGATTTCCTGTCCATTTATTTTGATTACTCCGGTATCAGGCTGATGTATTCCTCCAAGCACCTTGATCAAAGTAGATTTACCAGCACCATTTTCTCCTAACAGCGCATGAATCTCACCCAATTTCAATTTAAAACTAATCCCGCACAAAGCCTGAGTCGCACCAAAGCTTTTACTTATGTCATTCATTTCCAGTATCACTTTATCCATCTGCTTCTCACCTCTTTCTTTCTATAAAGAAAGGGCTGTCAAATGCAGCCCATTCTCCGGTATATTAAAATCCGCCTGTTACTGTTTATTGCCACTCTCCGGCTGTCTCTTTTGCTTCATCTGCAGTAACAAGATGTGAATCTAACCAAATTTCTTTATCAATTGTTTTTCCTTCCTTTAGTTCCACTGCTTTTTCAAATGCCGTCTCAGCGATCTGAATTGGGACCTGGGCAGCTACGCATGTAAATGATCCATCCACTAATGCCTCTTTTCCATCTGGAGATGCATCAATCGAATATACGCCTATATCACCGGTTTTATTGGCTGCTTTAATTGCCGCTGCCGCACCTAATGCTGATGGGTCATTGATACAGAAAAATGCGTCTAATTCCTGATTTGCCTGGATAATATCTTCTGCAATTGGCATAGAATCATCTAATGCTGCTTTTCCATCCTGTTGTGCCACGATTTCGAACTTGTCTTTGCTGTCACCAAGTCCATCCAAAAAGCCATTTACACGGTCCACACAGCTTTCATTCGACGGGAAATCCAGAATTGCTATTTTAGCACCATCCGGGTAATCTTTCACCATCTGCTCACCGACTAACTGACCTGCCATAAATGCATTTGTTCCAATAATCGTCTCTACAAGATCTCTGTCGTCTTCAATTACAGCTGTATCCACGTTAAGAACCGGAATACCTGCATCGTTTAATTCCTGAAGTCCCTGACGGATACCCGCTGAGTCAACCGGAATTACAAATACTGCGTCAAAGCCCTGATTGGCAGCATCTGAGAGCTGGCTCATCTGAGTGTTCAAATCATAATCCGGATCCAGACAAGTATACTTGTATCCGGCCTCTTCACATAACTCTTTTAATTTATCATTCATAGATGACTGAAATGTGTTGTTCTGCGTATTTGGAAGAAATGCAAAACTATAAGAACCATCGCTTGATGCCGCTTTTGAACTGCCCTCGCTTGAAGATTTCGAAACTGCAGATTCAGATGTACATCCCATTATCATAGCTGCCGTCATTGCAGCACATAAAATAGTTGATACTAATTTCTTTTTCATATCTTAAATTCCTCCTTGAATTGATTGTCGATACAAAACTTTCGCAAAATGCATTTGAATATGATTCTTGGTAAAACGTTCCCGGGAATAGTAATCTTTTAAATGCTTTTTGCTTCTCTCTTGTATTTGCGTAAAATATATCATGTCTGTATTTTAGTGTCAATCCGTTCTATTCAACTTTGGTAATGTTTCTATCGTTTTCTCATTATTTACGTAAATTTTATCTGTTTAAAGCAAAAAAATTCTGTCAATGTTCAAAATATTTTTCTACTTCCTCGGGTGCCGGTTCATTCATAATATCTTTCCAGGCACGCAATAAATTCTTTTTCTGTACAAGATAAGGCGGTACACCGATATACTTATAATGATTGTGCCCAAGCAAGGCTTTTGCTGTTGCCAAAGCAATTGCGACCCCCTGTTCATATGGTCTTTGTGTACTCATTCCTTTTACATATTTTTCTTGCGCCAGATATTCGCCAATTTCTTTATCCAGATCAAAAGTAAAGATTGCAATATCATCTCTTTTCAGTTCTTCCAATGCACGAATGACACAAAGAGCTGGCCGGTCCCAGGATATGTATAGTCCTTCAATCTCCGGATGATTTGTAATCATTGTTTTACAGATTTCATATGCATCCTCAATGTTATTAAACTTGCTCACGGCTGCTATCTCAATATTCGAATAATTCTCACAGATGGCCTGCGTAGCGACCATATCCCGCAGATGCGTTCCATAAAAAGAAGTTCCATGGTTAATAAAACCCACCTTTACATGTTTTCTGCTTTTAAAATATTCTCCCATTAATGTGCCTGCAGTATTTCCGTTTTCCCTCTCATTTACAGAAACACAGGATACATAATCATCTGCCGTAAATCCTTCTGGAACATTACTTAAAAATAATAATTTTGTCTCTTTGGACAATTTTTTAAATGTAGATGCCGTCACTTGGTCATCTGCAGGTATTGCAATCAGTGCATCTGGCCGCTGCATGGCAATTCCCTCAAGCTGGGTCACCTGCAGATAGGGATCAAAGTGTGCATCCATTACCGAAACCACTGTAATTCCCAGCTTTTCTAACGTCTGGCGCATTCCATTTTCATGTTGCTGCTGCCAGGCAGTCCCACTGTAATGGAAGGAGATTCCAACTTTAAAATCTTTTTTCATAAGTTCTTCCTTCTCGGCCTCAGAGAGCGCAATTCTATCTGGCGAAAAAGCTTTTTCACCAAATGGTCCTCGCCCTATCATCTGTGTGGACTTGCGAATCGTAAGCTCTAACGGAATCCTTACCTCCCCGTCTTCACTGGGAATACCGTTTATTTTTTCCATCATCTTTTTCATGGAATAATAGGCCATTTTCTCTTGATTTTGTGTGATCGTAGTAAGTGGCGGTACCGCAAGCTCACACCAACCTTCATCTCCAAATCCGACCACTGAAATATCCTGCGGACATTCCAGTCCCATTAGCTGCATTGTCTTAAGCAGCGTCAGGGTCAACCTGTTCCCGCAGGTAATAATTGCTGTGGGTCTGCGCTTTTGATAAAATTCTGCTACTACGTTTGAACAGCCTTCCTGCTCTGAATGTGATAAGACTAATACATCCTCTTTTTTATAGCTAATGCCAGACTCATCCAAAGCCTTCCTATATCCCTGGAGCCGTTCCTGAACCGTACTGTTCTCCAATGCTCCTAAAAAAATAGCAATCTTTTCATGACCGCTTTTAATCAAATGCTGTGTTGCCCTGTAGAGCACTTTCTCATTTTCTGCCAATACGCAATCTGTTTCCCGCCCCTTTATTGCCCGCTCCAACATGACAACCGGAATATTTTGTTTGAACAACCTTGTATAGTACTTTTCCTCACTCTTACAAGGACTCAGAATAATTCCTGCGATCTTTTTATCCGTAGAAATTCGTTCCAGAATATTCTTTTCAATTTCATAATCTCCATCAGAAACATAAACAGCCATCAGATATCCTTTTTTCATGATCTGACTGGATAAGCATTTGATTAGATTTACATACAGCGTTCCCATGACAAATGGCACTACCACTGCAATCACTGACCCATACCCCGACTTAAGACGGGTCTCCTTTTTTGCAAGCTTTTGCTTATAATCACTGGCATTAATTGCATCTTCTACCTTTTTGATCAGTTCTGGACTTACATACCTTGTTCTATTAATTACATGGGATACCGTAGCAATTGAAACTCCCGCCTTTTTCGCAATGTCTTTAATTGTTGTTGCCATAAATTCTGCCTCCATTTCCTTTGTATAGAAAAGAATAGCACTAATGGGAATTTATGTAAATCAAATTTACGTAAAAAAACAATTCCCAGACTTCGAAAAGACTGAGAATTGTTTTTAAGTATTTATCATCTAATGTCCCTTTCGGATATTTGTCTGGTGCATCGTACATTTAACACAATATCCTGCTGCAAATTCATAGTGTGTGTATGCGCAGCCCCTGGAGGGTTTTTATCTTCTATTTTTTCCTTTTTATGTGAAATGCCTCAAACCCTGGGTATACCGCACTTTTACCTAGTTGTTCTTCAATGCGGAGCAACTGGTTATATTTTGCAGCACGCTCGCTTCTGCTCGGTGCACCAGTCTTAATCTGGCAAGTGTTCAGCGCAACTGCAAGATCTGCAATGGTCGTATCCTCTGTCTCTCCTGAGCGATGCGAAGAAATTGCTGTGTATCCAGCGTTATGTGCCATCTTAATCGCCTCCAGAGTCTCGGATACCGAACCTATCTGATTTAATTTAATCAGAATGGAATTTGCACAACCGTTGGTAATTCCTTTTTGAAGTCTCTCTGTGTTCGTAACAAACAGATCATCTCCCACAAGCTGTACTTTAGAACCGAGCTTTTCTGTCATATACTTCCAACCTTCCCAATCTTCCTCATCCAGACCATCTTCGATAGAATAGATTGGATATTTCTCGCACAGGTTGCTCCAATGTTCTACTAATTCAGCAGATGTGAATTTCTTTCCTGTCTTCGGCAGGAGATATTCACCTGTCTTTCCAGTCTTCCACTCACTGGAAGCTGCGTCCATTGCGATTACAAAATCTTTTCCTGGCTCATATCCAGCTTTCTTCACCGCCTCAAGAATGAAATCAATTGCTTCTTCATCGCTTCCAAGATCTGGCGCATAGCCGCCTTCATCTCCCACACCGGTCGCTAAGCCTTTTTCTTTCAGAAGCGCTCCAAGTGCATGAAATACTTCCGTACACCATCTGAGTCCCTCGCAGAAGCTGTCTGCTCCTGCAGGCATAATCATAAATTCCTGTACATCTACTGTATTTGCTGCATGAGCCCCGCCGTTTAGAATATTCATCATCGGAACCGGAAGTCTGTTTCCATTTACGCCACCAAGAAGACGGTATAGCGGAATATCCAGTGCAGTCGCTGCTGCTCTGCAGCACGCAATAGAAACTGCCAGAATTGCATTTGCTCCCAATACTGATTTATCCTTTGTTCCATCTGCCTGAATCATAGCCTGATCTATTGCATATATGTCGGATGCATCCATTCCTGTCAGTGCATCACAAATCTTAGTATTCACGTTGTCTACCGCTTTCTGAACACCTTTGCCCCCAAAGCGATTCTTCTCTCCATCGCGAAGTTCCAGTGCTTCAAACTCTCCAGTGGAAGCACCGCTCGGTGCTGCACCTCTTCCAATTGTTCCGTCAGCCAGATAGACCTCAGCCTCAACCGTAGGATTTCCACGAGAATCGATAATTTCTCTGCCAAACACTTTTTCAATTTCTAAGTAGTCCATTCTTTCACCTCCTCTTTCCTCAAAACCTTTCCGCCCTTTTTTCAAAGGAAAGCAGCTGTTTTCAGCAGTCAGCCCGCTTTATGCAGAAAGGAGTTCAAAATGATTTATTCACATTGGTTAGCTATAACTAACTAATGTGAATTGTAACATACTCGAGAAGAAAAAGTCAAGAGCGTCTGTGAAATAGATGTCAGACTTTTTCCGGTCTGTTTACAAAAATGTATAACATTTCTTGTTTTCGTGCATAATACACTTGCAAACATTTCTCGTTTTCGTGTATAATAGCCTTGCAAACATTTCTTGTTTTCGTGTATAATCACCATACAAACATTTCTTGTTTTCGTGATTGATTGGAGGATAATAATAAATGAGAAGAAAAATATATCAGAAATTGCGTGATTGGAAGAAAGAAAGTAATGGAGAAAGTGCATTGCTCATTGAAGGTGCAAGACGTGTCGGGAAAAGTTATATTGCAGAAAGTTTCGGTAAGGAACAATACGATTCTTATCTGCTCATCGACTTCTCCAATATTACAAAACAGATTCTGAATGTATTTGAAAATGATTCTATGGATCTGGATCTTTTTTTTAATAAGCTTTCTGTTTTTTATGGGATCACCCTTGTAACAAGGAAGTCGTTAATTATTTTTGATGAAATACAGATGTATCCGCGTGCAAGGCAGTTGATCAAACATTTTGTTGCTGATGGTCGATATGACTACATTGAAACAGGCTCTCTTATTACTTTGAAACAAAATGTTGAGCACATCGTTATTCCTTCAG